>JBOICY010000119.1:0-6064 GCA_050740335.1 Methylococcales bacterium
ATAACCTTGGCAACGACGCCCGCGCCCACGGTACGCCCGCCTTCACGAACCGCAAACCGCAAACCTTCTTCCATCGCAATCGGCGCAATCAGTTTCACGATCACCTTGACATTGTCACCCGGCATCACCATCTCGACCCCTTCCGGCAGGTCCATCGCGCCCGTCACATCCGTAGTGCGAAAATAAAACTGCGGCCGGTAGCCATTGAAAAACGGCGTGTGGCGACCGCCTTCCTCTTTCGACAACACGTAAATCTCCGCCTCGAAATGGGTGTGCGGCTTAATCGACCCGGGCTTCGCGAGCACCTGACCACGCTCCACTTCCTCGCGCTTCGTACCGCGCAACAGTACCCCGACATTGTCTCCCGCAATCCCTTCGTCCAACAGCTTGCGAAACATCTCCACCCCGGTACACGTGGTCTTCACCGTCTCCCGGATCCCGATGATCGCGACTTCTTCCCCGACCTTGACCTTGCCTCGCTCGATCCGGCCGGTGACCACCGTGCCGCGACCCGAGATCGAAAAGACATCTTCGATCGGCATCAAAAAGGCCTGATCCACCAGACGCTCCGGCTCCGGAATATAGCGGTCCATCTCGTCCACCAACTTGACCACCGACGGAACCCCGAGCTCGCTTTCATCCCCCTCCAGCGCCTTCAACGCCGATCCCTTGATCACCGGCGTGTCATCCCCGGGAAATTCATACTTGTCCAGCAACTCCCGAACTTCCATTTCCACCAATTCGAGCAACTCGTCATCGTCCACCATGTCCGCCTTGTTCAAATACACCACCATGTACGGAACTCCCACCTGACGCGCCAGCAGAATATGCTCCCGGGTCTGCGGCATCGGCCCGTCCGCCGCCGAACACACCAGAATCGCTCCATCCATCTGCGCCGCTCCCGTGATCATGTTCTTCACATAATCCGCGTGCCCCGGACAGTCCACATGCGCATAATGACGCTTCGGCGACTCGTACTCTACATGCGCCGTCGCAATCGTGATCCCGCGCTCCCGTTCCTCCGGCGCATTGTCAATCTGATCATAGGCTTTGAACTCCCCTCCCTGCCGCTCCGCCATGACCTTCGTCAACGCCGCCGTCAACGTCGTCTTGCCATGGTCGACATGACCAATCGTTCCCACATTCACATGCGGCTTGGTGCGTTCAAATTTTACTTTGGACATCGGATTACCCCTTCCTACCCGGTTTTTTGTCGTTAAATCTGTTTTCTACGAATTCGATGGAGCCCATAACCGGATTTGAACCGGTGACCTCTTCCTTACCAAGGAAGTGCTCTACCGCCTGAGCTATATGGGCGTGAAATTGTTTGTCAGCGTCAACCATCCCGCCCTGGAGCGGGTGATGGGAATCGAACCCACGTCATCAGCTTGGAAGGCTGAGGTTCTACCATTGAACTACACCCGCGGCTAAATCGATTCAACCACCCCGTCTCCCGTGCAACCCGATCTGGTGGAGGGGGGAGGATTCGAACCTCCGAAGGCGGAGCCGTCAGATTTACAGTCTGATCCCTTTGGCCGCTCGGGAACCCCTCCCGCACGATAGCAGAACAGTGTCGTCGAATTCTACCTTAATGTCAATGAATTTCCCGAAAAGTGTCGAAAAGGTGGGCCAGCATTTCGTTCCGCACATCATCCTCATCGATCGTCGCCATGCCGTCACGGCATGGACTCAATCCTGGCGCAGCAAATCGGACAAGTCATCGAGATGCCACGGGAATCGAGCGCCCAGCATTTCACGCGTGAGAAAGGCATGGTCGGCGTAGTCGAAGCCCGGTACGACCACTTCGCTGACCAGCGCGAAGTCGCTTTCGGGCGGCAAACGGCTGGCTTTCCACACACCGCCGGGCACCGCCAGAAACAACTGTTCGCCAGGCGCCAGGCCGAGCCTTGCGCGGCGGAGCGTGCCCGCGTCGTTCAGCAGGAAATAATCCACCGGGCCGCCGTGTTGCAGGTAATGCAGGATGGTCGAGCGATTGCGATGAAAAAATCCACGCGGCCGGGCGCGGTCCAGCAGGTAATGGATGCTCGTGGCGAGCGGGCGGCTGCCGCCCGAGGTGGTGACGCAGCGCGCCTCGCTATGGATACGCCGGAACCAGCCCCCTTCCGGGTGCGGTTCCAAGCCCAGCCGCGCCACCCAATCGGTCACGAAACGTCCCCGGAGCGTTGATCGGGTGGCTCTGGGCCGGGACTATTCGGCTTTCCGCCACCGGTGCCCGCGTCACTTGCTTTCGCCGGCCGCGAATCGGGAGGGTTTAGTTTATTTTCCGTGTTGGTCAGCAGTTTCGGCACCAACTGTTCGGAGAATCCCGCTAAAAAGCACCATACAATCATAAGCGCGACATCCGTGGCCCCCAGGGTATTGTCAAATAAGGAGTTCAGATTATCGTATATTTTCCTGCTCAGCGAATCGAGCGGTTCGCGGGAACCGGATTGAATCGCGATGGCCGCGATATTCCTGGCTTCGGTTTGCAGGACGGTGTCCGGGATTACGTTTCTCGTCGATAAGATATCACCCATGCTCGAAACAAATAAATCCACGGCCTTGGTAAACTCCGTATTGGATGTGCTTTCATTAAAGCCCGTAGCACCGTAGATCGCGGCCTTCGAGATACTGCTGAAACCGGGCCCGTTTTGACTGGCCACTGAATTCGTCAGATCCGGGAAAGCCAGTCCTCCGATCAATCCACAAACCATCATATAATATAAAAGCGTCGCGGCACCGAGACCCACCAGAGCACGCGGAATCGAATGTCCGAAGCGGCGCATGACCTTCAGATCGTCGAACGAGGTCGACTCCAATCGTTTCCCTTGTCCGAGAATCATACTGAACGAGGCGCCGAGAAAACCCGAGGCCGCGGCCATCAAACCCGCCGCATGTAAATCAAGGTAATCCGGAATATAAACGACCCGCCAATACGCCATCGCGAATAGAATCACCGAGGCCGCGAATAAAATCCCGGTTCTGGCTGCCGTAATCCGGATGTACTTGCGTTTGGTTTCGTTGATCGTGTAGCGCCACTGAATATCGTTGACCAATCGCGCCAACAGTACCCGCCGGGACGGTATGTCGCCGGTCTCCGATAGTAGCTGCTGGTATTTTGCAAATTCATTGGGATGCAACATCCGTTGCGCTTCGACCGATCGTCGCTGCATTTCGATATTCAGATTTTCGGGCTTGTAAAGAAGGATCAGTAACTGCTCGATCGCGTAGGCCGAAGACCAGTTCTCGGCGCCTCGAAACAGTTCGTCGATACGGGCCATGCATTCCTGCTGAACCTGATCCGGCTGCTCCGGTTTCAAGCTGATATAGTTGCTTCGAAGCGTCAGAAAAAACTGGGAATTCAGCTTGGGTTCTTCGTCGCGCCGCTGAAGCCAGCCGGAAATCAGGGTGAAAAGGTTCATAACGGTTTCTCCTCCATGGAGTGATCAAAAGGGTCGCTATCGATTAGTCGAATGAAGTAACGTGCAATCCGAAGGGAGGAATAATCCTTTGGCCTACCGCGCCGCATGGTAAGCGCGACGCTGGCATCGACCACTAAAATCACGGACGCCGTTCTTCCCTGGCCGCCCGAATCTCATCATCGGTGACAGCCGGCACGTGCTTGTGTCATTTCAGTATTCTTGTGATTGCGTCGTGAAGCGTCGTTTACGCTCCGCACGTTCGACCGCTTCCCTCATCAATTCGGTAATCACGGCGCTCTTGTTTTGCCCTCTGCAGGCTTCATGAAACGCCTCATTAACATCGTCCGGCACACTGAAATTCAGGGTCACCGTAACCACCTGCTCGATTGTTGAAAATTTCAACAAATTATCCGCTCTGGACAAAAAGGTAGCAACTAACGGGATCGAAATCCAATCGATTGAAGCGACAAATCGATGCTTCCATCGCGGAATAGACACGAAAAAGGGAAGCGCCAATCAGGTGATAGCGGAACCACGGACCGGAATGACCTTGAGTTCGAAGGCCAGGCGCCACAGATGCCGCGCCATTTCCAGATCGAGATTGGCACGTGTGAAGCTGGTGCCTTTGTCACGGCTGTAGGCGGCCTCCACGAGCCGCTCGAGCACCAAAAGCAGACGCAATTCCAGGCGCTCGCCGAGCGTGAAGCGGCGCGTGCGCGGAAATTGATCCAGGAGCGGAATCAGCCACTGCAACAAATTATGGCACGATTGGACAGCCTGGGGCGTATTGTCTCGCATGGGCTTTCCAAAAAAAATCGCGCGCGGCTGGCGGCCGCGTGAGGGAAAGGGTAAAAGCACAAAGGTCAAAGGATTAGTAGTCCCGGACGAGGCGGAAACCCCCATCGCTCTCCCGGTCTACGGTCTGGTTCCTGAGGCGGAAGGAGGAACGCGTGTACCCCGGTGGGCCGTACCAGGAACCGCCCCGGACCACGCGATGGTCGCAGTCGCCCGTCGTCCAGGTTGCATTGTCGGACGGTGCACCTTGGTAACTGCTATGAGAGCAATCGTCGGTCCATTCCGAAACATTCCCGCTCAGATCGTACAGACCGAAATCGTTTTTCTGCTTTTTTCCGACCGGATGGGCTTGATAGCCCGAATTGCCAGTATACCAAGCCACCGCGTCGACATTGTCCGAACCGCAATAGGTCTGCGTCTTGCCGGCGCGGCAGGCGTATTCCCATTCCGCCTCGCTCGGCAGCCGGTAATGCTGTCCGGTGTTTCGGTTCAGCCTGGCGATGAAGTCCTGAACATCGTAGAAACTGACAGTCTCCACCGGGCAATCACCGCCGCAGTTGGAAAAATAAGATGGGTTGCTCCCCTTCACCGCCTGCCATTGCGCCTGGGTCACTTCGTATTTACCCAGGCGAAAGGCTTGGATCGATACCGTGTGCGCCGGGCTTTCATTGCTTTTGCATTCGCCATCGCCCGGCGAGCATCCCATCCGGAAGCTGCCGCCCGGGATGTCCACGAACTCGATGGCCGAGGCCGCAGCCTTCTCCGTCGCGGCCCGGGCTTCCTCGGCGGCGCGCCGTTCGTCCTCCGCCCTCTGCTCCGCGGCGATGCGATCGGCCTCGGCGGCACGCCGTCCGTCCTCGGCTTTCTGTTCCGCGGCGATGCGATTGGCTTCGGCAGCGTCTGCTTTCTTCTGCGCTTCCGCCTTGCGCTTGGCTTCGGCTGCCGCCTTCTTCGCCGCTTCTTTCTTGCGCCTCGCCTCGACCTTCGCGGCCGCCTGATCCTTTTCAATTTCCTTCGCCTGCTGCTCCAATTTTTTCAGTTCGTCTTCGGTCGTCGCCTGCGCCGGGAAATAAGACACCGGCACCATCCAGAGGATCACCAGGACACCCACCAATCGGATTATAGAACACAGCTTCATCGTTGCTCACCTGCTTTAGTATTCATAATAGGTCGGAAATCAACCGAGCGTTCGGGCTGAGCCGAGCGCCTCGCGGTTTTCCGGGAAGCGGCGCCATCGTTCACGGTTCTCCGGATTCGAGAGCCGCGGCCAGGGCATTGAAGTCGCGGGAGCGCTGGATCGCGGCGCGGGCGCCGGCCACGTCCTTTTTTTCCAGTGCCTTTTTCGCCTCCGATGCCGCGGCGGTCGCGAGTGTCTCGATGTGGTCGCGCAGGCGTCGGCGCCGTTCATCCAGGGCGGCGGGGTCCACGCCCTCCGCACGCGCCTCCTCGAGCCGGGCAAGCGCCGCGGGCGTGTCGCCCTGTTCCAGCGCCGCATCGACCGCATGCAGGGCTGCCCGGATCTGTTCCTGTTTCACCTCCGCCGCTTCGCGCTGCTTCGCGGACGGATCGATCTCGGCTGCGGAGGCTGCCGTCGGCTCCGTATCCTTATCTTCCGGCTGGATTGCATTCCAGTTGAGATACACCCAGAAGGAAAATCCCCCGACCACAATGACCAAGAGGCCAATGGCCACGGAGATCCATTTATGTCGGACCACTCCCGCAGACGGTTTACGGTGATTCTCCGCCCGGATATTCTGCGCTCTGCGTCGCTCCCCTGCCGAAGTCCTCGGCGGAACCGGCGCGATGGAGGTTTCGGCTGGTATCTCCGCGTTGAGCCGGGGCTTGAA
>JBOICY010000120.1:0-40957 GCA_050740335.1 Methylococcales bacterium
CGCCTGCGTCGCGTGTTGTATCGCGCTTTCTATTTCATCCCCGATCCCTGGGCTTTCGGAAGGAAAACCCGCGGGTGTCCGTTGCATTCATCTGACCGGCGAATATCGATGCGGCTTGTTTGGCCTGAAGGACCGGCCCGCGGTGTGTTCCGCTTTACAGCCTTCGGAAGATTTATGCGGTGTGGACCGCAAAGATGCGTTAACGAAAATAGCCTGGCTGGAAAAAATTACGCGACCTGAAACCTCCCGTGAATTGAAAACCGGTGGAACGACCTTTCGATCGCCTCCAAGGCCCCGGGATTCGATCAGGAAAACTTCCAAGTCACCGAGGCCGACGAATTAATTGAAAAAAAAGCGGAGGCATGAGGCCTCCGCTTTTTTAAACCGCAGGTTGATTAACCGACGGAAGGATTCAGGAAGTCCGAAATCGTGTTGCTGTTCGACTGAATCGCGAATTTGTTGTTGCCGACGAAGTTGATACCGTGGCCGTTGGTCGCAAGCGTTTCATCGAGCTGTGCCAGGTTGTTGGTTTGGATCGTCGGAACGCTGACCGCGCCGTTGATCGGGGTGACTTTGTTGTAAAGGTCCGGGGAAAGGATGTCGATTCCGCCGAAGAAACCTTCAAACATGCCGCCATGAACTTCTGCCATTGCTTCACGGTCGAGTTCCCGGTCGGCTGCCATGTCACGGATTTCTAAAGTTGTCATTGTCGTATCTCCAGTCTAAGTCGTTAAAGTGTTGGGTAACAGTTTCGTTTCAATTCGAAGCGATGGTTTCGCTTGCCAAGGATAAAGCAGGCGCCGTGCCAAGCTGCTTATCGAGCAATGAATTGTTTTCATATTATTGATAATCTACAAGTAATTAATTTTCCTGACGGCATGGGATCAACTCGAGGTGAAAAGCAAAGTGTCGTTATCGACCAGACTACTGTCACGATCCGTTGTCTGATTTAAAACACTGATGGGTTGAAATTCCGGAGCCGTGAAAGAAGATATTCAATTGACTGGAAGAACGATCATCGCCAGTTCGGCCAGACGCAGTGAATGGCGTGATCGTACGCGGCAGACGGTTGAAACCGCCTGCCGGAATGCGACCGTTATTGATTGATCGTAATCTGTTTATGGCCTTGAATGGTCAATACGTCGCCGCTGACTTCGATTGAAAGGTCGGATTCCGGCATACCCGGCGTTTCGAACGTAATCTGATCATTCTTGTCGTCGCTAGAGACATTCAGATTTGGATGGAACGATGCCCTGACTCAACCAGGCCAGGGGTTCGGACGGCTATCAACGTCAGCGCTCGTTTCCAATTTGGTGCGCAAGCCAGGTAGAAAGGCTGAAGGACCGCGGGAACACGCACGGGATGGATTGATTCCGGCCCCGGTACCAGCTCGTAGAACGTAATTTCGCCAAAATTTCTGGCTGCATCAACCACCGTCCGGCCGTATAAAGTAGGCCAGGTCCGCGGCCTGACGATTGGCCATGACATCGTGAACACGAAAGATCCGGACTCCGGCCTGTACGCCCAGAACGGTCGACGCGCAGGTTGCGCCGACCAGATTGCGGGGTTCTTCTTCCTGGTTGATCGTGCCCAGAAAGCGTTTGCGGCTCGCGCCGAGCAAAACCGGATAACCGGTGTCGACAAAGGTTTTCAGGTTGACCATCAACTGCGTGTTATGCTCCTTGGTCTTGCCGAATCCGATACCCGGGTCGATCAGGATATGGTCTCTGGCGACCCCGGCTTGTCGGGCGGCATCGGCGCGCGCCAAAAGAAAGGCCCTGATTTCTCCGACGACATTGTCATAGCGTGGATCTTGTTGCATGGTCATCGGATTCCCCTGCATGTGCATCAGGATCAGGGGCAGATTCTTTCTGGCCGCGAGGCGAAACATCTGGTCGTCATCCCGGCCGGCTCTGACATCGTTCAATATGGATGCGCCGGCAGCGATCGCGGCCTCCGCCACTTCGGAACGGGTCGTGTCGATACTGATCGGGACTTCCGCCGGCAGCGTTTTGCGCAACGCCGCGATCACACCTTCCACCCGTCTAATCTGTTCCGCCGCCACGACCGGCTGCGATCCGGGGCGAGTCGATTCGCCGCCCGCGTCGATGATATCGGCTCCTTCCCGGACCATCTGCAGCGCGAAATGTACCGCGTTGCCGCGGTCCGTATGACTGCCGCCATCCGAAAAACTGTCCGGAGTCAGATTCAGAATGCCCATGATCAAGGGTTTGTTTCGTTGCAGGAGCGTTTTCAGAGTCATTCTGGAGTTGATTTTGTGAATCGGCGGCATCACAGGATAATTTGTCGCAGCGGATAATATCAATGCCAGCGCTGACGCGCGACTTAATTCATTCGGTGTGGCCACATTCCGTGTGACCAGCCGGATAATGATTCTTGCGCCGGCGCTGACAATTTGATCGGCAACTTGACAAGCAGCCGATCCAACGCCACACTGATTGGATCAAAAAAAACGCGCCCGTAGCTCAGTTGGATAGAGTACCTGGCTACGAGCTAGGGGGTCGGGAGTTCGAATCTCTCCGGGCGCGCCAATAAAATCAAGGATTAACAGCATTTTCCTGGGAGCCCTTTTTTGATTTCCGACACTCTTCCGAGAATTTCCCGATTCCGCTTGATCACTGTCAAAGTCGGGGTGTTTGTGATTTCCCGGTCTGTGATCTTTTCGGCGGTGGCGATCAGTTCACTTAGCTCTGCCGCCGAATAATGCGTCGTGATATCGCCGTTTGCATGACCCAATAACGCCTTAGGGGTTTCCAGTCGCCGCCCGAACGTATGCCGCAGATTATACAAGCCTTTGAGGATACATTGCGCCTGCGTTATTCCGCTTTATTCCATCCCCTGTTCCAGGCGCTTGCTGGGCGGGGTTTTGAGTTCCTTCTTTTTATCGCGCCGGATATCGATGTAGGGAATGGTGGTATCCTGGCGGATGTCTCCGGATTCCGGATTCAGCCCGACAAGTTCGGACGGCCTTGCGCCGGTGTCGGCCATCGCGAACAGGAAAAACCGGCACTCCTAATTGAGATCGTTCAGATTGTTCAGATCAAGCAAACGGTTTTGAATAAAATCCGTCGGAAAGGGTGGCCTGGTGCTAGCCACGCCCTTTACCCATAAATAATTACACTCATATAAATCTATGACTTGTTGGTAAATGGCAGGACTACCGTCGTCAGGCGCGCATTCGCCATGGCTCCCTGGCCCCGATAGCCGCCGCCCACCAGAACCGTTCCACCGTTTCGATCGCCCGTCACGTCGATCCGCGCAGCGTCGTTCAGCGCCACCTTTCGGCGCGCAATTCTATTTTACCGCCGTCGGTGCCAGCGCTTCGACCCTATGCGTCGATCCGGCGGGCGACTTGCACGCTGGTCTTGTCATCACCCAACAAGGTGACTACGCCCTCGTGATTTTCGACGGCGCGGGCCAGATACGCGAGTAAGCGCCGATCGCAGGCGGGGTCTTCGCGGGTCACGACCACGGCGTCGTCGATGCCGGGAACTTCCAGCAGGCGCGCCTCCATTTCGCCGGGTTCGATGCGGAATCCATGCAATTTAACCGGATGATGAGTGCGGCCGATTAACACCAATTCACCGTCCGGGTTCTTGAACGCCAGATCACCGCTGCGGTACAGGCGCTCGCCGGGTTGTTCCGCGAAGGGATCGGGGATGAAGCGCTCGGCGGTCAAATCGGGACGCTTGAGACAACCGCGTCCCACTCCCCGGGCGGCGACGCAGATCTCGCCTGTGATCCCGGCCGGATTCGTATTGGAGGAGGCATCGGGGGCTTGGTGCACGTCATGATTTTAGATAGAACGTCGAAAGCGGACGAACGTAATGAATTTCCAGTCCGGCTCGGTTTATCCTCGCTATGGACAATGGATTCCACAGCTAGAGGATCAACCTATCGAGCGACTAGCCGCAGCGGTGGGCCAAGATGTTTCGTCCCTCAGCTCGGCAATAGCCGAGGAAGCGAAAAAAGAGTTGCGGGAACTGGTGCATATCTTTCGACAGAAGAATGGCCTATTGCCCGAACAATGGATTCACTGCGAAGCCCGATATGCCGATCTCCTGGCGCGAGACGACGGCTTCGGAGCCATGAGAATCGCCACCACAATTGAAAAGTACCGAATCATAGAGCAACTTCGCATGGTGGTTGGACGACTCTCCGTCGATCTTGGCTACTTACAGGACCTCGCAACCGAGCTGGATGTCGATTGGTGCAACCAGCAGGAGTTGCTTGGCAGCATCCTAGCGACGGTCCCACATGTTGTGCTCTACGATCTGACTTCAATGCCTTTATCCGCGTCCGACCGCCTGTCATTGCCGTACAGCATCATGTCTACGGTGTGGTTAGAACACTTGGACACATCACGCCTCCACTCGTACTGGTGAAGAATGGTGGAATCGTGTTGCCCCCACAAGACTTGAAAGCTATCGCTGCCGTTGCAGAATGCCCGCCATTCGCCATCGCGATTGGGGAGTGTCTCGGCGCAGCCGTCTACGAAAACCCAAGCCTTAGCGGCGGCTGGATCCCCTCTCTTCGTTCGATTCCAGAGGGTAGGCTTTTACGTCAATCTTGTGATGGGAGGTGCTTCAGAGTTTTGTTGGTTTCACGAATACGGTCACGTGCTCCGAGGCTACTTTGCAAGGTCACCTTCTACTGATCAGGAATTCGAAGCTGATGAGTTTGCCGCACGGAGCCTCGCGCAAACAAACACGACGAATTTGGGTTTTTCATCTGGAAGTGCGTTGGTGTCGCAGTGCTGTTCGTTGTCGCAAGCACTTTGGAGCAAATCTATTGCACTCCAAGCTCACACCCGCTTGCACTTGCATGACTGCAAGTGTTCTTACGATGGCCTGACGTGCCTCAGGTCAATCACCTTGAAGAGTGCTTACGGCGCTGAACCCTGCTCTACGGCTGAGGTGGGGATTCACAATCAAGGTCTAAACGGCGCGTCTTGCCCAAACCAATTCACTTGAAGCTGTGTGGTCTCTCAAGCTTGGAATCGCCTGTCACCGCTTCGAACGCAGCGGGCGTAGGGCGCGTGTCCGTGCCGACTCATTCGCCGAAGTCAGCGCCTTCGAGTGATTCGACGTTGCTTCCCCAACTTGCTGGCAGCCACCTTCGGCGCAAAACTCAGTCCTTGGCTGTGGGTCCTCTCGGCGACTTGGATGCTGAGTATGGAATCCCCTCCGAGCGAAAAGAAATTGTCGTGTACGCCGATGGGTTCGATGCAACGTAGGTCGCTCCAGATTTCAAACAGAATGCGGTCCACGGGAGTGCGTGGGGGTGACATGGACATCCGCCGCGGCGGCCGGATCGGGTTTCGGGAGGCGCCCGCGATCCAGTTTGCCGTTCGCGGATAAGGGCCATTGATCCAGAAACACGAAAGCCGCGGGGATCGTATAATCCGCCAGGCTTTTTTTCAGATACCCGCGCAAGGCCTCGATGTCGGGCGCCTCCTCGGCAGGATTCGCATAACCGATCAGCCTTGGTTGTCCGGGAATGCCATCAGCTAGGACCAGCGCGAATGCGTTTGCCGGATGGCGCGACAAACCGGCCTCGATTTCTCCGAGTTCAATCCGGAAGCCGCGGATCTCGACCTGGAGGTCCTCGCGTCCGAGATTGAATACCGGAGTGTTCCTTTCCGTTAATCGGCTATGGCATGGTTAAGCGCGTTTACCCAGCGAATCGCGTGCGTATAGGCATCCATTGCGAGTCCGTTGGTCAGCAGCCTCGAGAACGTTCGGCAGCAGGCGCCGTTTTCGATCGCCAGAAAGCCGGTCAAAAGCTCGCCGATCGGCCCGCTTCCGTCGAGCAAAGCCGCGCAGATTTCCTCCGAAAGCCGGAGTTGTTCGACGATCACCGGCATCGGTAAATCGATGATCGCATCCAGTGTTGAAAACAGGCCACTCACAAAATAGCTTTCGATCCGCTGCCGGCCTAGCTTTTCAGCCAGAATTTCACAAGTTCGCGCGCGTACCAGCGCGGTCGTCATGAGTTCATTCGGTTGATATTCGATCGCATTGAATACGATGACCGAGGCCCAGTTTTTGATTCGTTCCAGACCGAAAAACACGACCGCGCGGCGGATGGATTCGATGCGTTTCGGGATTCCGAAATAAGCGGTGTTAATCAAGCGTAAAAGTTTGTAACTCAGCGTCACGTCTTTGGTGATCAGGGTTTCCACTTCCTGGATGGTGAGTTCCGGATCGTTGAAACGGGCGAGCAATTCGAGCACGGCGGATTTGTTAGCCGCGATGAAGCTGTGCTTAACCGATTTCGGCTGTTCAAAATATTTCCCCTGGAATAGATCGAAACCGAGGGTTTGCAATTGCTCGTATTGCGCCGGGGATCCGATATTCCTCGCAAACAGTTTGACGCCTTGGCCATGCAGCCGGGAGATGAAAGTACCGGCTCCGGGAAGGTTCCGGGCGACGTCGATCGAACAGACTGAGGCGAATCGAGCGTCCTGCAACGCGTCGAATGTCTGTGAATTTCCCTCGATCGCGATTTTGTAGCCTGCATTACTGAGATCCCGGATGTACTCGCTCCGGTCCTTGGAACGGGCCATGGCAGATATTCTCAGGATGACTTGTTCTTTCGGCCAGCACAGATCGCCGACTCGATTCAGCAATGTATCGGGGACATCGAGAAAGCCGCAAATTCGTCCCACCAGATCCGCTAACACAATTTCCTCGGATGCCCGGATAACCGCGTTATCCGCCGGTTCGCGAGTATTCTCGGTCTCGGTACCGCGACTCGAACTTTCAATGCCGCAAACCTTCAAATCGTAGGCAAACAGATTCAGTCTGCGATCATAAATCGGAATACGGCCAACGAATCCGTTAAACATCGAAGCAGGGAATGAATTGGGGTCTGAGATAGTCACGAAGCTTCCAGGAAATACTTCTAACGAGCGAATTGACACACGATACCAGGCTCCAAAGGCTTTGATCAATGCCGCCTGCGGTCAATCAGAGCGGCGGGAGGTTCTTGGTCATGATCGACCTCAATCCTATCAAAGTATAACTATGGTTAGCTATGATATATTATCCAGCCTTGCGTATTTCTAGGACTTTGGTAAGCGCTTTGTACCCTATCGACAATCCCATCGCGATCGACTATATCGATACGGCTTTCGAATTGGAAGCCTTCTGCAAGCAGATCGGGCGCAGCGACTGGCTCGCGATCGACACCGAATTTTTACGCGAGAATACCTATTTTCCGAAATTCTGCTTGCTCCAGATCGCTAACACCGAGCGGGTTGCCTGCATCGATCCCTTGACCATTGAAGACCTGGGGCCACTGTTCGATATCCTTTATGATCCTAAAATTATCAAGGTCTTTCATTCTGGACGACAGGATCTGGAAATATTCTTCAATATCCGTGGCTGTCTTCCGGGTCCGGTTTTCGACACCCAACTGGCCGCCCCGCTGCTCGGACTTACCGAGCAGATCAGCTATGCCGCGTTGGTCTCGGAATTGCTCGGTGTAAGCCTGGTCAAGGCGCATACCCGGGCCGACTGGAGCAAGCGTCCCCTGTCCAGTGCCCAGATCAACTATGCAGGAAACGATGTAATTTATCTGGCTCGGATTTATATGAAGATGCACGAGCGACTGTCGTCTCTGGGACGGCTGGACTGGCTTGCCGACGATTTCGCCTTTCTGCTCGATCCGGACCACTACAAGAATCCTCCGGACCAGGCCTGGCAACGCATCCGGGGGGCGCAAAGCCTGAACGGAGGATCGCTTTCAATTTTACAATGTCTCGCGAACTGGCGAGAAGAGGCTGCTTATCGCAACAATACTCCGCGCAACTGGATCGTCAAGGACGACGTGTTGCTCAACATCGCACGGCTGAAACCGTCACGGGTCGATGAACTCGGTACTTTGCGGGGCCTTCATGAACGCGCGTTCAAACGGTACGGACAAAAGATCTGCGAATTGGTCGAGAGAGCCCGAAACAATCCGCCGATTGATACTGATATCAAGTCCAGAGCCGTGAGAAAATCGCCCCAGCAGGAGGTATTGATCAATTTGCTGACCGGAGTCGTTCATCAAATCGCGCTGGAGCATTCGCTGAGCGCGGCCACATTGGCTCCGAGAAAAGATCTGGAGCAGCTGATTTCAGGCAATCCCGATACCAGGCTGCTGCATGGCTGGCGCAAAGCGATTGTCGGCGAAGACTTGCTTGCCATTTTGGGCGGCGCCAAGACGATATCGATCCGAGGCGGGGTGATTCATCTGGAGTCCCGGCCACCGGCTCGCGCTTCCGAGGGACCCTAAGGGTTCGTCGAGCTGAACACAATAATTCCGGTCGGTCCGGAATCATCCCCAGGATGAATAGGCAGCCTATTGATTCTTCTCACACTATAGCAACAGAAGAAATGTAATCGGACGAGCAAGTACACTCGAGCTTATCGCCACGGTACGGCCCAATGATAACCCCGTTTCCTCCCTAACCCTTTATCGTTCAAGGATAACTTGATGCTTCAAGTATAGACTTGGCCCTATCCTCCTGTGTTGGCGGCTTAATGAGGGCAGCGTTATCCCTTAAAAAGCCGATTGGACTGTCCAATCGGAAGGGTCCATTTCCCACCGAAATAGGTGCGATCGTCGCCTGGGTCGGTCTGAATTGCCAGCTGCCTGCTCGGCGCCCATCGACTGAAGCACTTGGATTGTCGGGAAACGTGCGTTAAAATTCCTGTTCGAATCATTAGTGCTCCTAGACCGAGAGGATTTAATTATGCCTAAAGTCCAATGGACAGAGCTTAAAGATGCACCCGTTAATGAGTTATTTAAGGGAATTCGTATTCGACCGCTGTTGCAAGAACAGGATATGATTAAAGCAATGGTGGTGGAATTCGACCCGGGCTCATGTTGGGAAGGAGGCGACGATATTCATGATTCGAGTTCAGAATAAGTCTACATTGCGTCCGGTGTCTTTAACGATGGGGAACGTGATTATCCGGCCGGAACTTTTATTCACATGCCGAAAGGCTCTTCCCATATTCCTCAGTCTAAAACCGGGTGTACCGTGTTCGTTTTCTACCCAGAGGGCAGGTCTTTGTAACGGACAGGTCTGGAACGGGGTCAATTCTAACATGCCAACACTGCCGTGTTCTACTCAACGCATGGCAAGACCACTTAGATTGGAATTTGCAGGCCCGCTATATCCTGTAACGTCGAGGGGAATTCGGCGCGAGGACATCTACCGGACAGAGGGTGATCGTGAGGAATGGCTGCAGGTTCTTGGCAAGGTTTGCGAGCGTTTCAGCCGGATCATCCACGCGTATTGTCAGATGACCAACCCTGATCATTGGTTGGTGGAAACGGTCGACGGAAATTGATCGAGAGGGATGCGGCAGTTGAACGGTCTTGATACGCAGCGCTTTAACCGCCGCCACGGGATGGTCGGGCATCTCTATCCAGGTCGCTACCAGGCGATCTTTGCGCAGAAAGATAACTATTTGCTGGAACTGACCCGATAGTTGGTGTTGAATCCATTCCCTGCCGGTTTGGTGCAAAAACCGGAGGATTGGCCAGGGAGCAGCTTCCTTTCGGTGATTGGAGAGGCCAGTGTGCCCCGGTGGCTGGATGCGGATTGGCTGCTCGGCCGGTTCGCCAGGCAACCGGAAAATGCGATTCAGGCTGACTGTCGCTTCGTGATGGAAAGAAAAGGGCTGCCTGGCCCGCTGAATCAGACCAGATATCCACTCTTGTCGGGTGACGAGTCTTTCATCGAGCGGTACCAGCAGGATAAGAAACCTGCAGAACTCCGGGAAGTGTCGAAAGCCCATCGGCGGTCCATCGCCTGGTCGCGGGACGACTATCGGCAACGCTATCGGAGTCGAAATGAGGCGATGGCCCGCGCCTATTTATCCGGGGCGTACACGATGTCGGAGATTGGCGCCCAATTTGGCGGACATTACATGACTGTAAGCCGATCTGTGCAACAATTCGAGCAAAAAAACAGGGAGTAATATTGGAATGTTAAGTCAGTCATGTCAAGGATTATTATGACCAAAATCTCCAGTAAAGTTGCTTCATTTTCATTTGCCTCTTTTCCAATCGCCCTGTGCAAGACATCAGGGTCGGAGTCAGATTCGCACTATTCAATCACGGCAACGTGCGGATTTCTGAACCCCGGGAGAAAATTATCCGGAAACTATTGATCACACCGGACATGCACCGGATTCATCATTCCGCGACACTCGAAGAAACCAACAGCAACTGCGGTTTTTCAGTGCCCTGTTGGGATTGGTTGTGCAAATCTTATCGGAAAGATCCGGCTTTGGCTCAGGCAGGGATGGTGATCGGGATCGGCGATCGGAACGTCCCGGGTCGGCCCGGTTTCCTGGATCTGTTGGTACTGCCCTTCGCGTCCATGAAAGACTTTCCGGATCAGGACCCTTCAACACCGGGTCACGAACGATTGGAATAGGCCGCCAGGCCCACCAACCGGCGGACGATGTCGGCGATCTGTGCGCTGACGATCAAGGACCGAACACGTGCCCGCCGGTTTTCGGGTACCGCGGAATTCGACGATCCGCGAAGTAAACCAGCGACTTAAGATTCCGATCCTTGCGAGGTGATTGCGATGGCCAGGAAAAAGCAAAATTAACGCTTCAAATTGTGGGCGCAGATGCTATCATGAAAGGCCACGCGCGGGGCAGCCTTGGCTTTGTATACTGAACGCCCACCTGGAACGGCGGTAACCTTCCATGGAAAGAACACAGGTATTCGAATGGCTTCACAACAGATTGCCTGGCACCTCAAAAAAAACCTGGTTGTATCGGCTGAAACAATGATGAGACTCAATGAGGCTTTAGAACCACGACAACAAATGGGAAGGGTAAACGCCGTGTTCGAAAAAACAAAAAATGGTCCAGTCCTATGAACCTGGACCTCGAAGCTATAGCCGTTGAACCGAAGTCGTCCGGCCAGGCTACCAACCACCGGGTGACATTATGCGAATACGTGCGCACCGCAGTCGACCAGTATTTCCGGCAGATCAACGGACATCCGGCTTGCAACCTCTATGAATTCGTGATCGCCGAGGTTGAAAAACCCCTGATCGAAACCGTATTGAAGCATGTCGGCCACAATCAGAGCAAAGCCGCTTTGGCGCTTGGAATCAGCCGCTCGACCCTGCGTAAAAAAATCGATCGCTATGGCTTGGAATAGGCCGAGTACGGAATAACTTAGCGATCATTGGCCGACCCGTCGTATCCTGTCCGTCTCCAGGTTCCTTTCCATGTCCACACCAATAACCAGGGCGCTGGTCAGCGTCTCCGACAAACAGGCTATTGTTTCTTTCTGCGCCGACCTCGACCGGCTCGGCATCGAAATTCTTTCAACCGGCGGAACCGCAAAGCTGTTAAGCGAGAACGCGATTCCGGTGATCGAGGTTGCCGATTACACGGGCTTCCCGGAGATGTTGCATGGACGTGTGAAAACGCTGCATCCGAAAATTCATGGCGGGATTCTGGGCAGAAGGGGCCAGGACGATCGAGTCATGGCCGAACACGGCATCAATCCGATCGATCTGGTCGTGGTGAATCTTTACCCCTTTCAGCAGACCATCGCCGATCCCTCGTGTAGCCTCGAAACCGCGATCGAACACATCGACATCGGCGGACCGGCCATGATCCGGGCCGCTGCCAAGAACCACGCGTCGGTCGGCGTGGTCGTGGATCCCGCGGATTACGACGGTGTTCTCGCCGAAATCCGGGAAAACCGGGGCTTGTGCAAGGAAACGCTTTTCAAGCTCGCGGTGAAATGCTTTGCGCACACCGCGCAATACGACACGGCCATCGCGGCCTATCTCGGCAAGGCCAACCCGCTTGAGTTTCCGGATTCGCTGAATTTGCAATTCCGGATGCAACAAACCATGCGCTACGGCGAAAATCCGCATCAGAACGCGGCATTCTACGTCGAGCAAAATCCTGCCGCTGGCACCATCTCGTCGGCGAAACAGTTGCAAGGCAAAGCCCTTTCCTACAACAACATCGCCGATACCGACGCCGCGCTGGAATGCGTGAAATGCTTGAACGGCAGCCCGGCTTGCGTGATTGTCAAACACGCCAATCCCTGCGGAGTCGCCTGTGGTGATAGTCTCATCGGGGCCTATGCTCGGGCCTATGCCACCGATCCGACCTCGGCATTCGGGGGCATCATTGCATTCAACCGTGCGCTGGATGCCGAAACCGCCGCAGCGATTATCCAGAGGCAGTTCGTCGAGGTCGTGATCGCACCGTTTGTCGATCCCGAAGCCTTGAGTGTTCTGGGAAGCAAACAGAATGTCCGGGTGCTCGAATGCGGTCAATGGCCCGATACAGCGCTTCCGCAATGGGATTTCAAACGGGTCGCGGGTGGCCTGCTGGTCCAGGACCGCGACGACGCGGTAATCCGGGCGGCCGATGTAAAAGTCGTGACCAAACGGGCGCCGGACAGCCGCGAACTCGAAGACCTGCTGTTTGCGTGGAAGGTCGTGAAGTTCGTCAAGTCCAATGCCATCGTCTATGCCAGAAACCGGCAGACCATCGGCATCGGCGCGGGCCAGATGAGCCGGGTTTATTCTGCCCGGATCGCGGGAATCAAGGCAGCCGATGAGGGGCTGGCGGTCGAAGGTTCGGTAATGGCTTCCGACGCTTTTTTTCCGTTCCGGGACGGCATCGACTCCGCAGCCACGGCCGGTATCACCGCCGTGATCCAGCCCGGCGGCTCGCTGCGCGATGAAGAAACCATCGCCGCGGCGGACGAATACAACATGGCGATGCTGTTTACGGGCCTGCGCCATTTTCGGCACTAGGGGTCTTCCTTGGATGTATTGATTGTCGGCGGCGGCGGGCGCGAGCATGCGCTGGCCTGGAAATTCGCCCGCTCGGAAAAGGTGAAGCACGTATATGTCGCACCCGGAAACGCAGGTACCGCAGTCGAAGCGAAGACCGAAAATGTCGACATCGGCGCCGAAGACATCGACGCACTGCTGGAATTCGCGTTGACTCGACGCATCACTTTGACGATCGTGGGACCGGAAGCTCCCTTGGTCGAAGGGATCGTAGACCGATTCATCGAATGCGGTCTGCGCTGTTTGGGCCCGAGCCGCAAAGCCGCGCGACTCGAAGGATCGAAGGCATTCTGCAAGGATTTTCTGGCGCGCCATAAAATTCCAAGCGCCGAGTACCGGACTTTCACCCAAATCGATCCGGCTCTGAGTTATCTGCGGCAGTCGCCGATTCCCGTGGTGATCAAGGCGGACGGCCTGGCCGCCGGGAAAGGGGTGATCATCGCCACATCCCGGATGGAAGCCGAGACCGCCGTGCGAGAGATGCTTTCAGGCAGCGCCTTCGGGAAAGCCGGACAGCGGATTATCATCGAAGAATTCCTGACAGGCGAAGAAGTCAGCTTCATCGTGCTCGCCGACGGAAAAACCGCATTGCCGATGGCGACATCGCAGGATCACAAGGCTCGCAACGATGGCGATCTGGGGCCCAACACGGGCGGAATGGGCGCCTATTCGCCCGCACCGGTAGTCAGCCCCGAAATACATCGACGGATCATGACGGACATCATCGAACCGACGCTCCGGGGAATGGCCTCGGACGGCAGCCCATACGCCGGATTTCTCTACGCAGGACTCATGATTACCGCCGACAGCAACCCCAGAGTACTGGAGTACAACTGCCGCTTGGGAGACCCCGAGACCCAGCCAATATTGATGCGGCTGAAAAGCGATCTGATCGCCCTCTGTGAAGCCGCATTGGACGGGAATCTCGAGTTGCTCAAGGCCAACTGGGATCCGCGAACGGCTCTCGGCGTGGTGCTGGCCGCGGGTGGCTACCCTGGAAACTACCGCAAGGGGGACGTGATCCGGGGCCTCGATCACCCGGATTCGACTGAGTCCAAAATCTTTCATGCGGGGACCCGGATTCACTCGGGGCAGGTGGTCACCGCGGGCGGCCGGGTCCTGTGTGCGTGCGCGCTCGGAGACAACATCATACAGGCTCGGTCGCGGGCCTACGAGCTTGCCGCCTCCGTCGATTGGAGGGATGTCTATTACCGTAAAGATATCGGGTACCGGGCTGTAAGGCGTGAGAGCCCATCCAAATCAAATTAAGTCGTACGTTAATCCTGAATTGATCCCCTAAATTGCCGAAACTAACCGCTGGCGGGCGAGATGGCTTTTTTTGGGGCTGATGATGTATCGGAGAGCAGGTCGATGTGCGACCGTAGGTCGGAGGAATTGGGGAAGAACCCGTCTCCAAGCTTAGCTCCTCGACCGTAAACCCTTTCGTCCGGAAATCAAAACGCAAGGATTGTCTGCACATAGAAATAATCCACGTCACCCTTGTCTGTTGGTGCGCCGGGTGCGAATTTCGCAAATTGGCCCTTGAATAAATGCACCCAGCCGGTATCGAGAGTAACCAGTTTAGGGATCGCTTCCCAAATGACTTGGGTTTCGAGTTGCTGGCCGATAAAGCTACCGGATCGACCCGTCTTATCCGTCAAATTGCCACCTATCCAGGTGTCGCGTTTTTCGGCAAGCCAGAATGCTCGATAATTCATCATACCTTTCAAATCATCTCTTGGTTTGAACTGCAAGCGGATACCCGGTGTGTTGAGGTTCGAACGAGCAAACGCGCCCCAAAGACTGGTCGGACCGAATTCAAAACGCCGAGCGCCGAACAGTGTGTCGAAGCGGCCGTTTTTGCCATCATTGGGGTTTTCGTCTCCGCTCGCATAGTCGTACTGCAGTATCAAACGCGGGGACCAGGCGAAGTCGAACGAATAACCGGCCGAGACATGGCCGAAATAGGCAAAATGATCCACCGTAGACCGATTGCTTGCGGGAGTGGTAGTGCGCGAAGTACCGGTCTGTAATGCCGATTCCAGTTCGAAATCGAATTCTTTCACTTTCGGTTTCCGATACCAGCGGATTCCTGGGGTCGATAGATTTCGATTTGCGGTCAGGATCTTAAAGCTATCATCTTCGCTCAATTGAAAAAAGTACACTTCACCGATGCTGTCGAACGGCAGTTTCTGGATAGTAAAATAAGAACCAGCGAAAATCGTATCAAAATTTTCGTGATCGGCTTGAATGACGCCATCAAGGATCGATTGGGGATCACTTGGCAAACGGTTAACGGGCAGGACGACAAAATTCTGCCAATCCCAATCATCCCCTTTACTGAGAATAAGGTTAATCCCGTCGAAGTTGTTGAAGGTGTTGCGGTAAGCATTGCGTGCGACCAGTCGGCGGTTGCCGAGGTCCATAGTCTGACGACCAAATTTAACTTCGGCCCCCAATCCGGAAGCCAGAAAATCCTTGCTTTGCCAGCCGAGGTAACCCTGCAGCAGGGCTACCTCATTGACTAATAAGTTATTCACCGGCGTATTGGATGTAGGACCGTCGATGCGCGAATCGATAAATTCAGCGCCGGCGCGAAATTGCTCATAAGAGGCTTCAGCAAACACCTGGGTTCGGAAAGCGAATACCTGATCTCCCCCTCTGGTGTTTGCACGGAACGAATTCGACATACCCTCGTATCGAGTGCGATGCTCCACCGAAAATTTCAGCCAAGCCGGAAGACCGACCGCATCATGGATGACGGAAGGGCGCTCGGGTTTTTTTTCTTTTGCATCCAGCGTTGCGCAAACGAGCACCAAGGCCAGCACAAAAAATAAGTTCGTTTTATAGCTCATTGATCCCCCCGGGCTTGCATTTGATTTCATCACTTTATGTTTTTAGTTGCATATCTATTGTTTATAGATCATTCAGTGTATCATTACAGCATAAGGTGTTCATCATTAAAATATGTAATATAAAACATAATAGTAGCCATGCAGAGCCTTTACGCCTCGTTTCAGACCGCCGTCAACCTGATGCTGGAGCTGAACCCCCCGTTGATCGAGATCGCGGGATTGTCTCTGGGTGTGAGTCTGACGGCTGTCTCGCTGGCTTCCGTCTGCGGATTTTTCGCGGGTGCTGTGCTCGCGCTATGCCGCTTCCCCGGCCGCCAGGCAATTCTGGTCATCCTGAATGCGTTCATGGGCTTGCCGCCGGTCGCTGTCGGGTTGACTGTCTACCTCCTGTTGTCGCGGGCCGGACCCTTGGGCGGGTGGGGATTGTTGTTTACGCCGGGCGCGATGATTTTCGCGCAGTGGATTCTGGTTACCCCGTTGATCGCGGCATTGAGCCGGCAGGTTATCGAGGATTTGAACGTCGAGTACAACGAACTGCTCTGGTCTTTGGGCGCAAGCCGTCTCGGGACGCTGCTGACCTTATTATGGGAGGCGCGCTTGAGTTTGACGACCGTGATGCTGGCCGGATTCGGACGCGCCGTCGCGGAAGTCGGCGCGGTATTGATCGTCGGCGGCAATATCGTTCACCACACGCGCGTCATGACCACCTCGATCGTTTTGGAAACCGCAAAAGGTAATCTGAGCCAGGCCTTGGCGCTCGGCATAATTCTGATTGTCATCGCATGCCTGGTGAATGCGGTCATTTCGATTTCAAAGAGTTATGCTGAACGGGCTTCGGGTTGAGACATTGCATTCTGCCCTTCGAGATAATGCGAAGGAACAGAACTTCCCGGAGATTTCGATCCTGCCCTTATGTGTCGAAGGCCTTACTTTGATTCTAAACGGCTGTTTATTGCTCGACCGACTCTCGTTCTGTCTGGGAAAAGGGCCGATTTCCGTGGTATTGGGAGCCAACGGAGCGGGCAAAACGCTGTTGTTGAAGACCTGTCACGGTTTGTTGGCGCCCTCTCTCGGTACCGTGTCATGGCGGGAAAATGATTGGAATCTGGTTCGAAATCGACACGCGATGGTTTTTCAACGCCCGGTTTTACTCAAGCGTTCCGTCTCAGCGAATATCGATTACGCCCTGAAGTTGCGTGGTCTCGCAAAAAAGGAACGGAGCGACCGGGTCGATCAATGCCTGCATCTGACCGGCTTATACCCGCTGCGTAACCGGCCTGCCCGGGATTTGTCCGGTGGCGAGCAACAAAGACTCGCGCTGGCTCGGGCCTGGGCAGTCAAGCCCGAAGTCCTGTTTATGGACGAACCGACCGCCAATATCGATCCGCCGGCCACCGCGGCGATCGAGCAGCTGATCAGAAGTTTTGCAATCGAGGGCGTAAAGATCGTGATGAGCACACACGATTTGCATCAAGCCAAACGATTGGCCGATGAAGTGCTTTTTCTGCATCGCGGGCGGCTGCTGGAACGAGCATCGGCAGAGAGCTTTTTCGACCACCCGGCGAACCCCGTGGCCAACGCATTTATTCACGGCGAACTGCTCGGCTAGTCGCCGTACATTTCAACAACCAGGAGGTATCATGAAAAAATTCAACAAAATACGATTGTTCCTGAGCGCGCTGTTGCTGTGTCTCTTGATTCCGGTTTGCGCCGCGGAACCATTCATTACTCTGGCATCGACGACATCGACTCAAGCTTCGGGATTTTTTGATTACTACCTGCCCATTTTTCAAAATAAAACCGGCATCGAGGTCCGCGTCGTTGCCGTGGGAACCGGCCAAGCACTGAAATTGGGTGAAAACGGCGACGCGGACGTGCTGCTGGTGCATGACAAGGCCGGGGAATTGAAATTCATAGAGGAAGGATTCGGCGTGGACCGGCGTGAAGTCATGTTCAATGATTTTGTGTTGATCGGCCCGGAAAACGATCCCGCCGGGATAAAAGGATTGAACGATGCGGTTAGAGCATTGCAACGCATTGCGCAGAGCAAATCCGAATTTGTGTCCAGAGGGGATGACAGCGGAACCCACCGTCTCGAACTCCGGTTATGGAAAGAGGCGAAAATCGATCCGCACGGTGACGAAGCGACGTGGTATAAGGAAGCCGGAGCCGGCATGGGCGCCGTTTTGAATATGCTGGCCGCGGGCGGCAAGGCCTACACGATTTCGGACCGGGCCAGCTGGATAGCCTTCGAGAACCGGAACGGTTTGGCGCTCCTGGATGAAGGTGACGCACGGTTATTCAACCAGTACAGCCTGATCCTGGTCAACTCTGAAAAGCATCCGCACGTAAAAAAGGACCAGGCTTTGCTGTTCATGGATTGGATGACATCCCCCGAAGGACAAAGCGCGATCTCCGCTTTTAAATTACGTGATCAAACCCTGTTTACACCGAATGCCGGGGCGAATCAATAACATCAAAGCTCGCGACGCATCCGGCTGTTCCAGGCCCGATGGAGTTTAACTTCGATTTACGCTGGTATTGCGGCAATGACCGGTCCGAAGAGATGACCGCCGGCCTGTTTCAGTTGCTGCACGCGATTCATGAGTGCGGATCACTGCGCGCGGCCGCATCCGAGTGTGCCGTTTCCTATCGCCATGCCTGGGGATTGCTGCAAAAATGGGAGCAACGGATTGGCCATCCACTGGTTCTTCTCGAACGCGGTAAAGGCGCGATACTGACCCTGCTTGGCGAGAAATTGGTCGCAGAGCATAAACGCATTCTGGCCGGACTGGAGCCGAAGTTTTCAAGCCTGGCATCGGAACTCGCAACTGAATTGAACGCAGTGGTCAAGACCGAGAATCAAACCGCGTTGCATATCTGCGCGAGTCATGGGCTGGCTGTCGCGATGCTTCGCGAACTTGCGCAAAAGCGGCTCCAACCGACGCTGGATCTGGAATTTCATGGCAGTCTGGACAGCCTGCAACTATTGAAAAGCGGTCGTTGCGACCTGGCCGGATTTCATCTTCCCGAAGGCGCGGCGGGTCAGCGCTTTTTACCGCGCATCCGCCGCTATCTGAATCCCGGCACCGATAGCTTGATTTACGCGGTGCGGAGGCGGCAAGGGTTGATGACCGCGGCGCACAACCCCTATGGCATCCGGAATCTGCCGGATCTAATTCAGAAACCGGTCCGCTTTGTCAACCGGCAGAAAAACTCCGGCACGCGCACGACATTCGACTTTTTGATCGAGGATGCTCGGATCGATCACGAACAGATCGACGGCTATTACACCGAGGAATTCACGCACTTGGCGGTCGCCGCACTGGTCGCGAGCGGAGCCGCGGATTGCGCTTTCGGCATCGAGGAAGCCTCAAGACAATTCAACCTGCATTTTATCCCCTTCAATTGGGAAACCTATTGGTTCGCGGTCGCCAACGCGAAGCTGCATACACCGGGCGTAGTCAATTTCCTGGCATTATTGCGCAGTCCCGAGTTTCACGAAAAAGTCACGCAGCTTTCCGGTTACGAAGCTACCCGGGCAGGAACCGTGGTAACCCCCGATGCCGAGTTGAAAGCATTGCTTTTATGAGATCATAAAAATATTCCATTCGCTGGACGGATACTACGTTCCACCGCGGAATAGTCCGTTCCGAGCGGCCTTATTGACGGGTTCGGCCGCTTAATCACCGCCTGGTCGATGCCCGGGCAATCCAAGTTTGAATGAAAGCCTTTGTCAGTCCACGGCAAGAATCACTTCCGAGGCCTTGATCACCACCCAGGCTTCCATCCCCTCCTTGAGGCCGAGATCGTCTACGGCATCGAGCGTGATCGTCGAAGTAATGGTATTGCCGCCACCGATATCCACCACCACTTGAGCCGTAACGATACCTCTCTTGAGTTGACTTATTTTTCCTTTCAATTTATTGCGTGCGCTCACTTTCATGATTGCCTCCTGACTGGTCAATCTAGTTTGAACCGATATCCATTTGCGTCCGTGTCGTGGACCGGTTGCAAAAGCCGCTCTCGAAACCTGGAACGGTCCCGAGTCCAACCAGTTTATCACCCTGTTTGGCCGCCGGCATCACGCGGGCTTCTCTACCAGATCAAGAATGCCGGTTGATTCCGTTGACGCCGTGTGTCAACCTGTAATCCATGCAACCAGAACTCAGCAACGAGTCCCGCAAGTACGACCCGCATTC
Organism: Methylococcales bacterium; assembly: GCA_050740335.1. Lineage (GTDB taxonomy): Bacteria > Pseudomonadota > Gammaproteobacteria > Methylococcales > UBA1147 > UBA1147. The sequence continues at coordinate 19,929 of JBOICY010000120.1, forward strand.
GACCCAACGGCGCTCCTGGCCCGAGGAGATCGGCGGCGCTTTCGGTGACCTGGGCACCTTCATCCCGCATACCCTCGGCGCGATTCGCATCGCGGGACTGTCACCCGCAGGAGTACTCGCGAGTTTCGGCCTGCGGTAATCGCAATCACGGCGGCAGCGACCGTGCTCTCAGACCCCTTGTCGGGCCTTCTGAGCGAGTGGAGCGTGGAATGCCTGGCCGACGGGTTCGGCATGCCTCCACGGGGCTCGTCAGAAGAACGATAGATACGGATATCGAGATAGAACGCCGTCATTCCGAAGCTTCGGCTCAGCTTGACCGGGAGGCGGGTGCAAATCAAAATGATACCAACCTGGGTAATTAACGAACATGGCAAGCCTGGACGAAATCTCCGCTATCACGATCGGGCATTACGACCGGAACGCGGACGCATTTCTCGAGGGTACGCGCGATCACGATGTCAGCCAGAACATCGCCTCCCTGTTGGCCCATATCCGGGGAGAGCCACCGTTCACCCTCCTCGACTTCGGTTGCGGGCCGGGCCGCGACCTTAAGGCATTCACCGAGTTGGGTCATAGGGCCATTGGACTGGACGGCGCGGATCGGTTTGTCGAGATGGCGACGAACCACAGTGGTTGCGAAGTCTGGCATCAAGACTTTCTCAAGCTCGATCTTCCGGAGGGATATTTCCACGGCGTTTTCGCCAACGCGGCGCTCTTCCACGTTCCGAGCCGGGAATTGCCGCGGGTGCTCCGGGAGTTGCGCACGACTTTGAGGCCGGAGGGCGTTTTGTTCTCCTCGAACCCGCGCGGCCAGAATGAAGAGGGATGGAACCGCGAGCGGTACGGAACCTTCCACGACCTTGAAGCCTGGCGTGGTTTCCTTTCATCGGCGGGATTCCTGGAACTGGAACACTACTACCGACCTTCCAGCCTGCCACTCGAACAACAGCCCTGGTTAGCCACCGTTTGGCGTAAAGTGTGACGAGCCATCCCTACCGGATCAAGTATCCCCGTGCCCGTCTGTTGCTGGCTAAGCAAAGCCTTCTTAGTACCCGATAATGGAGAAGCAAAATGTTTCGGGTTTACATATTCCGCTCAGAAACGCTGCTTGATCGGCGCGATTATTCGGATCGAGTACCGTCGGCGGTAGTCGGCTTCGGGCGCGGGCCGAATATTTCTTTCAACTCCCTGGCACCGATTTGCTCGTTTTCGAGCAGTCTTTGCGCGAGTCTTTCAAGTTTGGTGCGATGCTCCAGAATCAGGGTTTTGGTTTCCTGATAACTGGCCTCAAGAATCTCGACATGCTCCTGTCCCAGGATTCTCCCGGTTTTCGCGGAATAAACCGCGTCCCCGTTGGTTTCGCCGAGGGATCGATCGGATGTCAACGACAGGTTAGGCAAACGCTTGCTCATACCGTGCTCGCACAGCATTTCCCGGATCAAGAGATTGGCTTTTCCCAGATCATCCGCCGCGCCGGTCGAGATTTCTCCGAACACGATTTCTTCTGCGGCCCGGCCGGCCAGCAGGGTGCGGATTTTTCCGAGCAGTTCGGGTTTCGGTATCAGGGGCCGGCCTTTGGCCGGATGCGGGAAGGAGTTTGCCGAGGGATCGAAGAATCCCGGAACGATCGATATTCCCTTGATCGGCTCGGTTCCGAATGTCAATTGCCGGACCAAGGTATGTCCGGCTTCGTGATACGCGAGTATTTCCCGGTTTTTTTTATCCAAACACAGGCCCTTGGTCTTGAGTCCCGCGCTGGCTTTTTGCAGGGCTTCCCGAAAATCCTCACGAGTGATCTTCTCGCGGTTGCAGCGTGCCGCGAGCAGCGCCGATTCGTTGCAGAGATTCGCAATATCCGCTCCGACCAGGCCAAGGGTTTCCGTAGCCAGTTCGGAAAAATCGATGTCATCGGCAAGCACGAGTTGGCTGCAATGTTTTCTGAATAACTGCTCGCGGCCATCCCTATGCGGCCGTTCGAGCACGATACGGCGATTGATACGGCACGGTCGCAACCAGGCCGGATCGAGCATTTCCGGACTGCTGGTGGCCGCGATCAGCATGATGCCGGCTCGGCCGTCCAGTTTATCCAGTTCGGAAAGCAATGCATTGTGCGTATTTTCCGGACCGTGGATTGGGGCGCCCCGGGATTCACTTCCGAACCTGGCCGTCACGATCGAATCCAGATTGTCAATGAAAAGAATGCAGGGAGCCTTGGCCCTGGCCGCTTCGAACAGCTCCGGCATTTCCGGAGCCCCGGCGCCCCTGAACAGTTCGATAAAATTACCGCCATCGAGGTTGAAAAAGGGGACTCCCGATTCGCCCGCGAGCGCTTTTGCGAGTAGAGTCTTTCCGATTCCGGGCGGGCCGACCAGAAGCACGCCTTTGGGGAGACTCGCGCCGAGTTGTGTAAATCGTTCCGGGTCCTTCAGAAACACAACGATCTCCCGGCTTTCTTCGACCGCCTTGTCGATGCCCGCGAGATCCGCAAAGCGGGGCAGAGATTGGATTTCTTCGCGATGAATCCTGACCTTATTCTTACCGAATTGCAGCGCGCCGGACGGGGGCCGAAGGCTGCTGCGCGAAAGCATGATCCAGAGGAAGCCGAGCACGACGAAGGGTACGATCCAGTTGAGTAGAATATTTTGCAGCCGATGATTTTCGATCCAGGCTGAGAAATCGATCTTTTGATTGCGCAGCAGCGCGAGCAGATCCGGGTTTTTTATTACCCTAACCACAAAATGCCGCTGTTCCGAAACGATGGTCCAGTCTTCTGCAATCCGCGGATTTTCCAGCAGCTTTAGTTTTGCTGCCAGATCCCTGAAATCCAGTCTCCACGGAGTATGCCCTAAGGGGAGCGATGGTACCGGGCTTGCTTCGACCGGAGGGCCTTGACCTTTCGCTTTTTTTCCAGCCGGCTTCATGACACCGAAAATTTTGTCGTCGCCGATCACGACGCTTTCAACCTGGTCGGCGTACACTTTGTCGAGAAATCGACTGTAGGAAATTTCCGGGACTTCGGGCTCCGAGAAGAACAGGATCTCGCCGGCCAGCGCCGCCAGGAATAAAAAACCGAAAAAGGCTAGGGAACGAATTACTTGGCGGCTATCCATTTTTGAATTAAAAGCGAGACATTGGTCGGGAATTTTTCGATCGGATAAGCATTATTCTCAGAATGAGAGTCGCCGGACTTGAATTTGTCCTGATCGCACTCCCGGACTGACCTGAATTTACCGCAATCGATTGTTTGGCCGGATCATCGAACCAATCAATCCATTCCGAATTCTTCGAATTTTTTTTCCAGATTCCTGATCCGCCGCATCAATTCCGGTAAGTGAGTGATTGCGCTGTCGCTGCGCCTCACATCCATCAGATTCCTGGCTGGATAACCCGTGATTTTACTACCCGGTGGAAAGCTTTTCGAAACTCCGGCCTGGGCGCCCACGAAGCTGTCATGACCGATCTCGATGTGGCCGACAAATCCGGCCTGACCCGCGATCAGCACTCGGTCGCCGATGCGCGTGCTCCCGGAAATTCCGGTTTGTGCCGCGATGGCCGAATCTTCGCCGATGATCACGTTATGCGCGATCATCACCAGGTTGTCTATTTTCGCACCGCGCCGGATAATGGTATCCTCGATCGCGCCGCGGTCAACCGTTGCGCCCGCGCCGATGCTGACATCGTCTTCGATCCGCACATTGCCGAGCTGATGAATGCCCACGAAGCGCGCGCCCTGTTTGGCATTACCGAAGCCATAGGCACCGATCACGGCATTGGACCAGATGATACAGCGCTGTCCGACAGTCGAACCGTAATGGATCACCGCGTTCGGGTGAATCTCAGTGTCCTTGCCGATCCGGCAGTTTTCTTCGATGACGACTCCGCAGTGGATAATCGCCCCGGATTCGATTCTCGAGCCGGCCCCGATCACGGCCTTCGCTCCGATATGAACTCCGGATTCGATGGTTGCCTCGGGATGAACCGATGCGGAAGGGTCGGTCGTCCACGGTAAATGGCAGGAACGGTCCGGTTTGAAAAGCTCGGTTACCCTGGCCCAGCTCAGATAGGGATTGCCGGTCAACAGGAGCGCCGCCTGGATACCCGGCAATTCTCTATCGGCGATAATTGCCGAAGCCTTTGACGATCGTGCTTCATCGAGATACTTCGGGCTGGCCAGAAAGCAGAGATCACCGCTGCCCGCATTGCCCAGAGTCGCGACCCCGTGGATCAGGGTCTGGTCGTTGCCATGAACCCGCCGCGCGCCGATTTGCTCGCAGAGGTCCTTTAATTTGATAGTCATATGGGTACTTGAATTTAAGAAATGCCCTATATGGTATCGTGCGGGCCGGACTTGCGCTAGAACAGGCGGGTCGACAGGTCGAGAACAAATAAACTGCCCGGGCTTGTGGCAAGGAAAAATATATTGGAAGGTGGGAAAAGATTACAGGTAGACTATTGCAGTGCCTCCCGGTCGGGCGTTCTTGGAATCGCGAAGGGTAGTTTCCCCTCGATATCGGCTCGGACGCGGGACACCGTTCGACTTCTCTCATCCGCGCCGGAGGTTGGCCCGCCATGTGGTATTCTCGTCTTATCTAGTACGATGTTTTAGTACGATGTTTTGCGAAGACTGCTTTCGGTGGTGGGAACGCTGGCCGACCGGTCTCGAAGAAATAGACCACCTTTTCCTTCTCTGGAAGCATCGGCTGTGATCACAGAGTTGCTCCGGTTCGTACTGATGGCTATGCTGATCGCTCGTTCGGCCCGTGCCGAATGGGTGGATTGGGTGATCGATGCCGATCTGGAGACTCGCTACGACGCCAACGTCAACCAGGCCGGCAGCCGTTCCGACGAAGAATGGGACTTTTCCTTTCATCCGTCCGCGGACCTCGGGCGCGTCTTCCAGCTCGCCGAACGCACACGCTTGTTTGCGGGCGCGGGAGCCGGTGGCGACATCTATGCCCGATTCGAAAAACGCGACGCCTTCGATGGGCGTGGCCGGGTCTCGCTCCTCCACAAGTTCGGCTTGGGCGATGTTCCCGGGCCCCGGGGTGCGGGCTTTCGCGAACGGCGGCTATCAGGGAGGTCGCAGCGGTCCTCGCTTCACGGTCGGGGCCGTGGCCGGCAAGCGCTTCGATGCGAGGCTCGAGTACTCCTACACGCGTCGTTCCGGAGGCAGCGGGCCACGCGTCGTGACGGGCGTATCCGATCAGGTATTCGAACTACGATTCCATATGAAGGCCTACGTGTTCGTCTCGGAGACCCCGTACTTCGCGGTGACCGACCGGGAAGGCTCGGCCCGGATCGAGATCCCGGCCGGCGATTACCGGGTGGACGTCTGGCATCCCGAGATCAAGGGCGGTCCCGAACTCACCGCGGTGCGTCACCGGATCGCGACGCGCGAGGAATCAGAGCTTTCTTTCTCCATCGAGCAGAAGCGGGTCTGGACTCCCCGGCGCGCGCCCTCGATCAGTGATCCGGGCTACCGATGACAGGAGTCGAAAGCCGCGGGAGAAATGATTCGATATTCATCACGGCAATCGATTTTTTAACGGCAAATTTGCTGCACCACGCGGCACACCGAGCGTGTCAGCCGGCTCAGGTCTTCGCCTTCAATGATAAAAGGCGGCATAAGATAGATCAGTTTACCGAAGGGCCGGACCCACACGCCGTCCGCGACGAACTCCCGGATCAGGGTTTTGAGTTCGACCGGGCGGGTCAATTCGACCACGCCGATGGCGCCCAGCACCCGGACGTCTTCGACCTGCGATAAACCGATACAGGGCCTGAGACCTTCTTCCAGACCGGCCTGGATGCTTCGCACCTTGCTTTCCCAATCCGAGTCAAGCAGCAGTTTCAGGCTCGCGACCCCGGCCGCGCAGGCCAGTGGATTCGCCATGAAGGTGGGGCCGTGCATAAAAACACCGGGCTCGCCCAGGTCGATAATGCGGCTGACATTTCGGGTACACAGGGTGGCCGCGAGCGGCAGATAACCCCCGGTCAGGGCTTTGCCGACACACAGGATATCCGGTGCGATGCCGGCGTGTTCGCACGCGAACAGGCGGCCGGTGCGCCCGAAGCCGGTGGCGATTTCATCCAGGATCAATAATACCTCGTAGCGGTCACAAAGTTCGCGCAGATGTGTCAGGATATCCGCCGAGTAGAATCGCATGCCTCCGGCACCCTGAACCACGGGTTCGATGATGATTGCAGCCGTCTCGTTGCGGTGTTCTTCGAGCAGGAGGCGGATCTCCTCGGTGTCTTCGGCTCTGGCGGCCTCACCGAATCGGCGGATCGGGGATGCGGCAAAAAGGTTCTTCGCGAGAATCGCGTTGAACAGCGTATGCATGCCGGTGAACGGGTCGCAAACCGACATGGCTCCGCAGGTATCGCCATGATAGCCGTGTCGAACCGTGAGGAATCGGTGTTTTGCGGGTTGCCCCCGAGCGGCCCAGTACTGGATAGCCATTTTCATCGCGACTTCGACGGCGACGGAACCCGAATCGGCGAAAAACACGCAGTCGAGCAGCCCGGGGCTCAGCTCCACGAGCATTTTCGCGAGCATCGCGGCCGGGGCATGGGTCAGGCCGCCGAACATGATATGCGACATGGACTCAAGCTGCCGGGTGATCGCGTCATTCATGATCGGATGATTGTATCCATGAATGGCGCACCACCAGGACGCCATGCCGTCGACCAACTCGCGGTCGCCGGCCAGTTTAATTCGAACCCCGGAAGCTGAAATGACGGCGTAGACCGGCAGTTCGGAATCCATTTTGCTGTAGGGATGCCAGATATGCTTCCGATCGATTTCAGTGATGTTTTCCGGATTCATCTGGGATGACAATGTCTTGTACCGAAGTGCTTACAGCGGGATACCCGGCAAGCCCTGTCAACGGTCAAATTTTGTTCGCCGGACGGACGCAGCAATTTTTGATCTTTGGGGCCTGATCGGTGTATATTGGTGGGGCATTATAGTCTGGACCGGTATCGAACATCATTGTGTTGAGTATTTGACGGAGGTAAAATGAATAGAATAATCTTTCCGCGGCAATGTCTTGCCGTTCTGCTGCTGGCTTTGGTCGCGACCAATGGCTGGAGTTATGGCGGCGGCGGGGGGCAGGCGTCCAAGTGCACGAAACCCTCGTTCAAGGACATGCGGCCACCGCAAAGCAGCGTGGTGTCTCCCGGCGCTGAATTTTCGTTTGCCGCGTCCTCGAATACCAACCCCCGATCAATCAAGGTCGTGGTCAAGGGGCATGACGTTGGCCTGAATGTCAAGAAAAACGGTGCCGTTCAAGTGACCGGTACATTGCCGCCCGAAGTGACTGAAGGCTATGCCCGGATTAACGTCAGCGCAAGCAGTTCAGCGAATTGTGCGGCTCAGGACGGATGGCTCCTTAAGATTGGAAAATAGGGCCGGATTCGAATCTGGCCCAAAAATCGGCGGGCGATGAAAAACCGGCCGTCGGGCCGGTTTTTCCGGTTTCGGTGAACAGGCCCGTTTTCGGGGTCCACAAACCAATTTAACTTTCTCTGGTTTCTGTAACCGAACAAATCAGTCTTCCTTCGAACAATCGGGTTTCCACGAATTCACCGGCCCGGGTTTCCTTGGATGAACGTAAAATCGCCCCGTTTTCCAGCCTGCAGGCGATTGCATAACCGCGCGACAGAGTCGCGAGCGGACTGACCGCATCCAGGGTATGCCCGAGCCCTGTGAGCTTCTGTTTTTTTGCGTCGATCGTCTTTCGAACTCCGTTGATCAGCCGTTGGGAACAATATCGTTGGCGGGTGGCCAGCATCTTGATCAATTGGAATGGATTATGTGCCTGGAGTCTTGCTGAATGCGTCTCGATTTTCGCGTCGAGACGGCCGATTTTGTTTTTCATGGATCGATACAGCCGGAGTTCCAGTTCGTCCATTCTTTGTGCCTGATCCTGCAAACGCCGGCCCGGATGAAGCTGTTTAAGGCGCCGGATCAACCATTGCAGGGTCTTTTTTAGATTCGCGAATCGACTTTGCATGTTTTGGCGGATTCGCTCATCGAGCCTACGGTAATGCCGCATCCATTCGATCTGTTCCGGGCTGGCTGACTCCGCCGCCGCGGAAGGTGTCGGCGCTCTCATATCCGCGACGAAATCTGCGATGGTGAAATCGGTTTCGTGACCGATCCCGCTGATCAGGGGCAGGCTGCAGCGGCTGATGGCGCGTGCGACGATTTCTTCATTGAATGCCCGCAGATCCTCGAGCGAACCGCCGCCACGCGCGAGCAGCAGCACGCTGCATTCGTGCCTCAGGTCCGCTTTGGCGATCGCCGCCGCGATTTCGTATTTAGCGTCGTTGCCCTGTACGGTTACCGGATAGATCACGACCGGAATCGCCGGGAAACGTCGATTCAGTACGGTCAGAATATCCCGGAGTGCCGCACCGCTCGGCGAGGTAATGACGCCGATCCGTTCGGGGAATTTCGGAATCGGTATTTTTCTTGCCGGATCGAACAATCCTTCTTCCGACAAGCGTGTCTTGAGCGCTTCGAATGCGCGTCGTAATGCACCGTCTCCGCTTTCTTCCATGAATTCCACGATCAGTTGATAATCGCCGCGGACTTCGTAAAGGCTGACTTCCGCTTTCACCAAAACCTGGCATCCGTCTTCGGGGCGAAATGTGAGTCGGCGCCGTTGCGCCCGGAACATCGCGCAACGGATCTGGGCCTTATCGTCCTTGAGCGTAAAGTACAGGTGGCCCGAGGAAGGGCTGGCGAGATTGGAAATCTCTCCTTCGACCCAGATCGATAAGAAATGCTTGGCTAAAAGCGCCCGGACTTCTCGATTCAACCGCGCGACCGTGTAAATTTCACGGCGCTCGGCTTCGAATGCGTCCGGATCCGGAAGTTCGCTTTCCGTGATCAAGGCCTTCGGTGAAACGGGATCACGACCGCGCCGGTGACCGAATGGCCTTTGCGAACCGGACCAGTCAGATTGCGGACCGATTCGATCAGGCCTTCCCCTGCGCAAACCGAATCCATCATCATTCGGTTGAGTCGAAGGCAGCTATCCATCGCATTTTTGCTGCGCCGAATTTCCATATCGATTCGCCATTGAAGACCCCGTAAACGCTTCTGCAGATAAACCGGGCTGGAGCCGATAATTTCATCGATCGCTTGCAGGCGGTAATCGTCGAATTTGCCGGGATCCTTCGTCGCAAGTTGCATCCAATAGTCGAAATCGAAGGGATCCAATCGGTCTGTTATTGTTGGTTTTGTCTTGGTCACGCCCTGCTCCGGTATTTTCGAAGGACAGCGATGCCGCCTTCGCGTCGAAAGAACCACAACTTGAAGAGGGCAATATCCGAACCAAGTTTCTATCACATTGTTTTATAAAAACAAATAAAGCCGCCTCACGGCTTGAGGTTGAAAATTGTAAATTTTATCGACAATAGGACCGGTTGCATTGGATTCGTCATCGATTAAGCATCTTCGATTTTCTCCCCTGGGGTCGAGGAAGAATTGCTCTTGTTTTCTTCCGTGGCGGGATTAGTCTCGGAAAAATTTGCAAGCGATTCGACATCCGGGGCCGCTCCTTTTCCCGCGGGACGTTTGCGTGGAGACCTGCGGTTTCTGATCGGGGATCGCCTCGGTCTCGGTTTGCGTGGCTTGGGGCCATCCACTCTCGGTCCGGCCGGAGTGATTTGCGGACCGCCGGGTTCCAGGGATTGTGATTCCGCGATCGGTGCGTGGATCTCTCCGAATTGGAGGGAAGCATCGTTCCGGGAAACACCGCGCGCCGGATCGAATTCCGGAAATTCCCCCGGGGTGCCTGTTTCCATTGCCTGCTCAACGGGATTGGAATCAGGCCTGGAAAATTCCTCGTGCCGGGCCTCGATTATTTCGAGAGGCGGATCAAACGTGGACTCTTGGCGAGCACCTTGGTCTCTTGTTTCCTGCCCGGGGTTTCCTGTACCTTGAGCGGATTCCCGAACCGGGCTCGACTCTGGATCGTGAGACCCGGAATTCGTGAGGTCGACGGGCCTGTGAGTTTGAACCGGCGCTGCTTCGTTGGCGGTTTTGCGATCCGGCTGAGCCACATTCTGGTTCGCGGAGCTGTCGATCTGCGGCGAACCATCTGCCGAGTCCATCCTTTTTGGGCGCCGGCGCCTGTTCGATGAGCGTTTCGACGTTTCACGGTTTTTTCCGTTTGCCTGGCTCGCCAGTGCGGGATGACTGGCCGCGGCTGTTTTGGTTTCCGCGGATTCGGACAAGCGATTCCGCCGGTTTCGATTATGAGACCGGCGCGAATTTTCACTCCGGCCACGGTTTTCATCCTTGTTCGCGGACGAAATTTCTTGCTCCGGTTTTCCTCCGGTATTCGCGCTCGCGGAGCGATCCAACTTCGATCCGGGTTCGAAATCAATCGGTTTCGCGCCGACCAGACGTTTCCAGAACTTTTTGATCATACTGTCGGAACCTTTGGCGCTGGATACCGGGGCCGGCGATTCGGGCAAAAATTCCTTGACCGCGGGTTCTTCCGGTTTCTGTTCGGTGCGCGCAGCGAACCTGGGTGTTTCGCTGATCTCCCCTCGGATCTGCTGGTAACTGCTTTGATCCTCGATCTCGTCTTTGGTCCGGATGCGTTGGATTTCGTAAGCCGGGGTTTCCAGGTGTTTGGTCGGAAGCAGTACGATCGAGACGTTGTGGCGTTTTTCGATCTGATCCACCACCGCGCGTTTTTCATTCAGCAGAAAAGTCGCGGAATCGATCGGCAGGTGAGCGATGATCTTCTCGGTGTTTTTCTTCATGGCTTCTTCTTCGAGAATCCGCAATACTGAGAGCGCGAGCGATTCGACGCTGCGGACCGAGCCCTGGCCATTACATCTCGGGCAGGTCAACTGGCTGGACTCGCCGAGCGAGGGGCGCAGACGCTGGCGGGAAAGTTCGAGCAGGCCGAAACGGGAAATACGCCCGATCTGCACCCGCGCGCGATCGATTTTCACCGCATCCCTGAGATGGTTTTCAACCGCGCGTTGATTACGCGGCGCCATCATATCGATAAAATCGATCACGAACAGGCCGCCGAGGTCGCGCAATCTGAGCTGGCGGGCTATTTCGGATGCGGCTTCGAGGTTGGTGTTGAGTGCGGTTTCTTCGATATCCGAGCCTTTGGTCGCCCGGCCGGAATTGATGTCGATCGAGGTCAGGGCCTCGGCATGGTCGATTACGATGGATCCACCCGAGGGCAGCGAAACTTCGCGGTTGTATGCCATCTCGATCTGACTTTCGATCTGGTAGCGGCTGAACAAGGGTACGGTATCTTCGTAAAGCTTCGCCTTCTCCAGATAACCGGGCATGACCTGCTGCAGAAAATTCCGGACCAATCGGAACGTGGCCGGATTGTCGATCAGGATTTCATCGATATCGGCCCGCAGGTGATCGCGCAGTGCGCGGATGATGACATTGCTTTCCTGAAAAATCAGGAAGGGCGCGGAGCGCTCCTTGGCGGACCGGTCAATGGCATCCCAGAGTTGCAGCAGGTAATTCAGGTCCCATTGCAACTCGTCTTCGTTTTTTCCGCCGCCCGCGGTGCGCACGATCAAACCCATCCCTTCCGGAATCTGCAAGGCCTCGACGAGTTCCCTGACGCCGTTGCGGCTGTCGCTGTCGATGCGCCTGGAAATTCCGCCGGCGCGCGGATTATTAGGCATCAAGACGAGGTAACTGCCGGCGAGACTCAAGTAGGTAGTCAGGGCGGCTCCCTTATTTCCGCGTTCTTCTTTTTCGATCTGCACGACGATTTCCAGGCTTTCCTGGATCAAACTCTTGATGTTCGACCGGTTCGGCGCGTTTGGTCCGGTTTCGGACAAATACTCGACCGAGATTTCCTTGAATGGAAGGAAACCGTGACGTTCCGCGCCGTAATCGACGAATGCCGCCTCGAGGCTGGGTTCGATGCGGGTAATCTTGCCTTTATAGATATTTGATTTTTTCTGTTCCCGGGATGGTACCTCTATATCAAAGTCATACAGCTTCTGGCCATCTACCAGGGCGATACGCAGCTCTTCCGCCTGTGTGGCGTTGATAAGCATTCTTTTCATTCTGTTTTTTGTCCATAAGCGTTCCAGCGCGGAAAGAAGGATCTTCCGGCAGGCGAGACTTCACTTCGCAGCAGCGATTATCCGCCATTCGTAATCAGACTGACAAAACCATGTGATCGGTGTTGGTTGCTCGATCGTGATCATTTCCTTCGAATTGGGTCTTCGCAATTCACCGGTTCGGGTCAGCTAATTAAAGACTGATTCGTCAAAGCCGTTCTTCAATTGTTATTGCGTTGGAGACACGCGGTTCGCCCATCATGGGTCGGGCGAGAAAACCCAATTGAGTCCGACCTCGTGCACTATCCGGAATGATTCCCGATAGAACAGGGCTGGTGAGTCGGACAGAAAAATCATGTCGTCTTGAAACGGAAACGGGTTGCAAAACCTACCACCACCCCGTTCTGGAGTGCCGGCATCCGTTGCTTCTTGATGTAAGTGCTACTATATCAAGCTTGAATCAAAGCTTCAATTTCGATAACCCGCCCGTGCCTTAGTTCGGTAATTCCGAACTTCCCATCAGATACTCGTCGACCGCCCGCGCCGCCTGCCTTCCTTCACGAATTGCCCACACGACCAGAGACTGGCCACGCCGCATGTCGCCAGCCGTGAAAACCTTGTCGATGTTGGCTTTGTAGTTTTCGGTATTAGCCAGTACGTTTCCGCGCGGGTCCAGCGTGACGCCGAATTCCTTGAGCATTCCTTCATGAACCGGATGCAGGAAACCCATGGCCAACAACACCAGATCGGCTTTCAGTACGAACTCGCTGCGCGGAATTTCCGACATCTGCGAGCGGCCGTTGTCCTCGGTCCATTTCAATCGGGAGCAGGTGATGTGAGTCACTTTGCCGTTATCACCGTGGATCGCTTTGGTGGTGACACTCCACTCACGGATACAGCCCTCATCCTGTGAGGAAGAGGTCCGTAATTTATTCGGCCAGTTCGGCCAGGTCAGACCTTTATCTTCCTTGTCCGGTGGTTTGGAGAGGATTTCGAGTTGGGTTACGGATATTGCCCCCTGGCGTATCGATGTGCCGATACAGTCGGAGCCGGTATCACCGCCGCCGATGACGATCACACGCTTGCCTTTCGCGCTGATGCTGAGTTCGTCAGGAACTTCATTCCCGGCGACGCGCTTGTTTTGTTGCGGAAGATAGTCCATCGCGAAATGAACACCATCCAGTTCCCGTCCTGGAACCGGGAGGTCCCTCGGGTGCTCGGAACCGCCGGCCAGCACGACCGCGTCGAATTCGACGATCAATTGCCGGGCAGGGAAATCCACGCCGACGTGATTGTTCGGCCGGAACACCACGCCTTCCGCCTGCATCTGCGCAATACGGCGGTCGATGTGGTATTTTTCCATCTTAAAATCGGGGATTCCGTAACGCAGCAGCCCTCCGATACGATCGGATTTTTCGAGCACGGTGACTTCGTGCCCGGCCCGCGCGAGTTGCTGCGAACACGCGAGTCCGGCGGGGCCGGATCCAACGACAACCACGGTCTTGCCGCTGCGATGGAGCGGTACCTGCGGCTGGATCCAGCCTTCCTGCCAAGCCTTGTCGATAATCGCGCATTCGATCGATTTAATGGTCACCGGTTCTTCGAACAGGTTCAGTGTGCAGGCCGCTTCGCAGGGCGCCGGGCAGATCCGGCCGGTAAACTCCGGGAAATTGTTGGTGCTGTGTAACACATCCAGCGCTTCGCGCCAGTTGCCCTGATAAACCAGATCGTTCCAGTCGGGACTGATGTTGTTGATCGGGCAGCCCTGATGGCAAAACGGAATTCCACAGTCCATGCACCGGGCACCCTGTCTGCCGATCTCGGAATCGGTCAGCGGGATGGCGAATTCACGAAAGTGCCGGGTCCGATCCGCGGCCAGCGCAACTTTGCGGTCCTGGCGCGCGATTTCCATGAATCCCGTGGGCTTACCCATTTCTTATTTACCTCTGATAATACCGGATCAGGCAAATTGTCGCTTAACCGTCCGGTCATGACTTTTCTGCATCTGTTCCAGCGCGCGTCGATAATCGACCGGCATGACCTTGACGAATTTCGGCAGGGCTTCCGTCCAGTTTTCGAGAATTTTCCGGGCAAGGTTGCTGCCGGTGTAATGCAAATGGTTTTCGATCAGCTTTTTCAGGCGCTGTTCATCGTTGCCGGTCATATCGCGCAGGATATCGACGAAGCCATGCGATTCCAGATCGCCACCCTGATGGTCGAGACGCTCGATTGCGGTGTCCTCTTCGAGGATCGGTTCGAGGTCGACCATGGCCAGATTGCAACGCTGTTCGAAGTCACCCTTTTCGTCCAGCACATAGGCGATCCCGCCGCTCATTCCGGCCGCGAAATTACGGCCCGAGGGACCGAGTACCACGACCACGCCGCCGGTCATATACTCACAACCATGATCGCCGACCCCTTCGACCACCGCGATCGCGCCGGAATTGCGGACCGCGAAGCGTTCTCCCGCGAATCCCCGGAAATAACATTCGCCGCTGATCGCGCCGTACAGTACCGTGTTTCCGACGATGATATTTTCTTCGGCCACGATCGGACATTCGCTGGGCGGATAAATCACCAGCCGGCCGCCGCTCAGACCTTTCCCGACATAATCGTTGGCCTCGCCCTGCAGTTCGATACTGATTCCGGCACTCAGGAATGCGCCAAAACTTTGGCCCGCGGTGCCTTTGGCCAGTATGCTGATAGTATCCTCCGGCAGGCCCTTGTGGCCGTAGCGCATCGCGACTTCGCCGGACAGCATCGCACCGAAGGTCCGGTTGGTATTGCGGATTCCGGTTTCGATACGAACCGCCCGGCCTTTATCCAGCGCGGGTCTAGCCTGTTCGATGATTTTGTTGTCGAGCGCTTTCTCGAGGCTGTGATTCTGACGTTCGCAATTATAGATTGCGACCCCGGGCGGCAGTTCTGGCTTGTACAGGATACGGGAAAGATCGATCCCTTTGGCTTTCCAGTGCGAGACCGCCTTACGCATATCGAGCATCCGGGATTGTCCGATCAGTTCATTGAAGGAGCGGAATCCCAGTTTGGACATCAGTTCGCGGACTTCCTCGGCGACGAAGAAGAAGTAGTTCACTACGTGTTCCGGCTTTCCGGTAAAGCGCTTGCGCAGTTCCGGGTCCTGGGTGGCCACGCCGACCGGACAGGTGTTCAGATGACATTTGCGCATCATCAGACAGCCCGAGACGATCAGGGGCGCGGTCGCGAAGCCGAATTCGTCCGCGCCGAGCAGCGCGGCGATCACGACGTCGCGGCCGGTTCTGATGCCACCGTCGGTCTGCACCGCGATGCGCCCGCGCAGATTGTTCAGGGTCAAGGTTTGCTGGGTTTCGGCGAGGCCGACTTCCCAGGGCAGGCCCGCGTGCTTGATCGACGTGATCGGGCTGGCCCCGGTTCCGCCATCGTACCCGGCGATTGTCACATGGTCAGCGTGTGCCTTGGATACGCCGGCCGCAACGGTGCCGACCCCGACCTCGGAAACCAGTTTGACGCTGATTCTGGCCTTGGGATTGACATTCTTCAGATCGTGGATCAGTTGCGCCAGATCTTCGATCGAATAAATATCGTGATGCGGAGGCGGGGAAATCAGGCCGACCCCCGGAGTCGAATGCCGGACCTTGGCGATGATCTGGTCGACCTTGTGGCCCGGAAGCTGGCCGCCTTCGCCGGGTTTTGCGCCCTGCGCAATCTTGATCTGCAGATCGTCGGCATTGACCAGATACTCGGTCGTGACACCGAATCGCGCCGAGGCCACCTGCTTGATCGCCGAGCGCATGGAATCGCCATTCGGCAGCGGCACGTACCGTTCGGACAATTCGCCGCCTTCCCCGGTGTTCGATTTGCCGCCGATGCGGTTCATCGCGATCGCCAAGGTGGTATGCGCTTCGTAGGAAATCGAACCGAAAGACATGGCGCCGGTCGCGAAGCGTTTGACGATTTCCCTGGCGGGCTCCACTTCATCGAGCGGCACCGGATTTTCGGCAAACTTGAATTCCATCAAACCCCTGAGTGTCAGCAGGCGTTCGTTCTGCTCGTTCACGAGCGCGGCGTATTCCTGGTAGGTTTGCGGGTTGTTCGAGCGGGTCGCGTGCTGCAATTTGGAAATCGACAGTGGCGTCCACATATGGTTTTCACCGCGTAACCGGTAGGCATACTCTCCGCCGACATCCAGTGCATTCCGGAAAAGTGGTGAATTGCCATAGGCCTGGCGATGGCGGCGCACGGTTTCCTCGGCGATTTCCGCGAATCCGGAGCCTTCGATGGTGCTCGTGGTTCCTGTGAAATATTGGTTCAAAACGGCTGACGACAAACCGACCGCGTCGAATATCTGCGCTCCGCAATAGGACTGGTAAGTCGAAATTCCCATTTTCGACATGACTTTCAGCAGTCCTTTCGAAACGGCCTTGATATAACGCTTGTGCGTTTCTTCCCGGGTGATTCCCTCGCCAAGCGAATCGCTCAGATCGGAAAGCGTATCAAAAGCCAGATAAGGATTGATCGCTTCCGCGCCGAAACCTGCCAGAACCGCGAAATGGTGAACTTCCCGGGCTTCTCCGGTTTCCACCACCAAGCCGGTTTCGGTTCTGAGGCCCTCGCGGATCAGGTGATGGTGGACAGTCGAAGTCGCGAGCAATGCCGGAATCGCGATCCTTCCCGCATCCATGCAACGGTCGGAAAGAATCAGAATATTGTTGCCTTCCAGAACGGCCTTCCGGGCGCTTTCGCAGACTGCCTTCAGAGCCGGTTCCATGCCGGCCGCCCCTCTGTCGGCCGGAAAACAGATGCTCAGGGTTTTGGTCTTGAACGCGCCATGGGAACGCGCTTCGATCCTGCGCACCTTTTCCAGGTCATAATTGGAAAGGATCGGTTGGCGCACTTCCAGACGTCTGTGGGATTCGCCTTTGTCGCGAGCCAAAAGATTCGGACGCGGTCCGATCAGCGAAACCAGCGACATGACCAGTTCTTCCCGGATCGGGTCGATCGGTGGATTGGTCACCTGGGCGAAAACCTGCTTGAAGTAGTCGTACAGCAAACGCGGCCGGTTGGACAGCACCGCGAGGGAGGCATCCACGCCCATCGAACCGACCGGCTCCTGGGAACCTACCGCCATCGGGATCAGAATCTCTTTGATATCTTCCTGCGTGTAACCGAAAGCCTGCTGCCGGTCGAGCAGGGTCGGACTGTCCGGCGGCATCGCCGCGATCTCGGGCGGCAGCTCTTCGACTTTGATCCGGGATGCGTTCAGCCATTCCCGATAGGGCGCCCGTCTCGCGAACTGCGACTTGAGTTCCTCATCGTCAATGATGCGGCCTTCCTCGATATCGATCAGGAACATTTTCCCGGGTTGCAGACGCCATTTCTTGACGATCTTTTCCTGAGGGATATCCAGTATGCCCATCTCCGAGGCCATGACCACCAGATCGTCGTCGGTAATCAGATAGCGCGCGGGGCGAAGGCCATTGCGGTCAAGGGTTGCGCCGATCTGTTTTCCGTCCGTAAACGCAATCGCCGCAGGACCGTCCCAGGGCTCCATAACCGCCGCGTAATACTCGTAGAAAGCCCGTCTGTCCTCGTCCATCAACTGGTTTCCGGACCAGGCTTCCGGAATCAGGAGCATCATGGCATGGGCCAGAGAATAGCCGCCGGCCACGAGGAGTTCCAAGGCGTTATCGAAACAAGCGGTATCCGAATGGCCTGCCGTGATCAAGGGCCACAATTTGTCGAGGTCGTCGCCCAGGATATCGGAGGACATCGAGTGGCGGCGCGCGGCCATCCAGTTGACATTGCCGCGAACCGTGTTGATTTCTCCGTTGTGCGCGACCATCCGGAAAGGTTGCGCGAGATCCCAGGTCGGGAAGGTGTTGGTCGAAAACCTCTGGTGGACCAGCGCGAAAGCCGTAATGATCCGGTTATCCTTGAGATCCTGGAAATAGGCGCCGACCTGGTCGGCCAGCAGCATGCCCTTATAAAGCAGAGTTCTCGATGAGAACGAGGCGGGATAAAAGGAGGAGGCTTTTTCCAGCCCGGCATTTCTGACCCTATGTTCGACCTGTTTGCGGATCACGAACAGCTTCCGTTCGAAACTGTCCTGGTCCCTGCAATTTTCGCCGCGACCGATGATGATCTGGCGGATTACGGGTTCCACCCGCTTGACCGATTCGCCGAGGCAGCGGTTGTCCGTCGGTACGTCGCGCCAGCCCAGTACTTTCTGGCCCTCGTTTTTGATTGCTTCGGCCAGAAATCGTTCACAAGTGGCTTTGCTCTCGGGGACGGAAGGCAGGAAAACCATGCCGACCCCGTAGTCTCCGGGAGCCGGGAGCCTGATCCCGTTTTCAGCGCACTCGGCACGCATGAATTCATCGGGAATCTGAATCAAAACGCCTGCACCGTCACCGGCCAGGGGATCCGCTCCGACGGCGCCACGATGGGTCAGATTTCTCAACAATTCCAAGCCCTGATTCACGATGCGATGACTTTTTTGGCCTTTGATATGCACGATGAATCCCACACCACAGGCGTCATGTTCGTTGTTCGGATCATATAGACCCTGTCTTTCTGGCAAAGCGCTATGACTCATAGTACACCTCAATATTCTCGAAAACCCGGACTTGTTCGACTCCATGGGTTAAAATCAACATCGTGATATAGAAAAATTCAGGCCACAAAAACCATTTGTAACAAAAACATAGGAAGGTGTCCCTGGTGGTTTTCAATTCGCAGGGCGGTCCATTATAACCTTTGGATTTCGATATGTCATGTGAGCGCCCAGGACCTGTCGAGGATACGAAAAATGATGCGGAAGCCGATAAATGGGCGCTGAGCGCCTCTCGTAGCCCCTCCAGGGCAGAAATAAGAGCGAGCCCGGGATTTTCCCGAAATCATCGTAATTTACATTTATTAAACAAAGGCTTTTTATGCAACAACTACATCCGCAAGGCAACATTCCAATCTGACAAAGTAGAATTAACGCGATCATGCCTATCGCTCGGGGCGATGGTATTATTCATATTGCGAAAATACGTCCTCGCCGCTCATTTCCACGGGATCATTGGTTTTTTCCAGTTTCTCCTTTAATCGATGGCGTAGTACAGCCAGTACGTCAGCGTAATCAGGATTGCCAGCCACATTGTTCAGCTGATAAGGATCTTTTTGCAGATCATAAAATTCCTCCAAGGGCCGTTTGGCGGCGACTAACGAAAAGTAAGGTTCCAGAAATTCCCGCGTCACAGGATCCTGTAGCAGGAACGGAATTGCTTCCGCATACCGGGGTGGATCGCCCGCCGGCCAGCGATCGGGAAACCTATTTTTGATATAAGCGAAATGTTTTGTATAGATTGCGCGGCTTGAGTAGGTGACATTGCCTTCTCGAACATAACGGGCGTGCCGTTCGAAACCGACAAACGCGGCATCCCTTTCTGGTTCCACTTGTCCATTGGTGGAGGATGTCAGAATATTTAGAAGGCTCTTACCGGTCATCGCTTTGGGTGTGTCAATCCCCGCTGCCTCCAGGAAGGTAGGGGCGATATCACTGAGGGAAACGAAATCTTCGATTGTGCGTGAAGGACTGGTAATTTTACTCCAATAAATTGCCAACGGAACTCTCACACCAAATTCATAAATTGTCGGTTTGCCGCGGCTGAATTCAAAACCATTATCCGATGTAACCACAATGATTGTATTTTCGAAAACGTTATGATCCTTCAACACTTGAATGATATTTCCGAGATCACTATCAAAGTATTCAATTTCACTTAAATAGCGAGATAGCTGGATTTTAACGATGTCGGTCGGTGGCAAAAAAGGCGGGATCAGTGCTAATTTACTAACATCTGTGAAACGGTTGGGCGCTGTCTTATCAAAAGGGCGATGGGGTTCGACAGGGCCGATCCAAAAAGAAAACGGTTTGCCCGCCGGTTTGGTTCGAAGAAATTCCGCGAAATTAGCCGCCAAATCGACGGGCTCCAAAGTCGTCGTTGGCGGCCGTTCGATTTCATTGTAGGCCTCGCCTGTGGGAGTGATACCCATAGGGATAAATCCGGGTTCCCAGCCTTTGCCGGTATAACCCACGGCATAACCGGCCGATCTCAAGATATCCTGAAAGTTGATCATGCTTTTGGAATAAGTGCCCTCCAGTAACGCGGCCGATTCCAATCGCCAAAAATCTTGCCCGGCGAGAATGGCGGAGCGAGAAGGTGTACAGGAGGGAGCTGAGGCAAAGGAATTTTCGAAGTAAAGTCCTTCCGTAGCGATCCGATCGAAATTGGGCGTACTTACCAGCGTGTAACCGGCTTTCGACGTATGAATCCATGATTGATCATCGGAGATGATTAACAAAATATTGGGTGCACCAGCGCGAACAGTTTGAGAATTGCCGGGAAAATCAGGCGCCTTGTAATAAGTAATAAAAATTAACAGGGCGAGTAGGATAAAAGCCGAGAGCCGAAAAGCCGTTTTATTGTACATAATCTTATTGAACATTATTTCGTATATAGGGCTGCAGGTCGTATTGTGGGTAATTATACAGACCCCTTAGCAATCGACAGCGTTGGAACGGCAAGGCCAGCGCGCTGACTATGGATGACGGCGGCCAAATAGAACCAGGGTGATTGCTGTCTTTTACGGCAGGTTTCGATAATACGGATCAATAGGCAGCAAAGACCCGTGAACCTTGTTCGGTACGAGTGCCATAGCAGATTCTTGTCAAGATTGCCCTCAATGCCGCAGGGCACCTTCGGCTTCGTTGTTGGTTAGCGGCAGATCGGGAACTTGCAATATCCTGAACAGGGAACACAGTGTCAGTCCTCGCATTTCATGATTAAAACATATCGTTTTACAAGACCTAACCGGTATCGCGTATTCACCGAGTCCTCATGGCCTTTCAGGATACGCAGGACTTTCCCCGTGGCCGGCTCCCAGATTCGGATCAGCGAATC
>JBOICY010000121.1:0-7461 GCA_050740335.1 Methylococcales bacterium
CGTCCCGCGTCGATCGAGGCTCGCCCTGCCCCTCGTTCAACGCGGGATCCACAATGCCATCCCACCTGACCTAGGCTGGGATGAATCGGTTCGATTTACGCGAAACGGAACACCACCAAAAACGTATCTATCCCAGCCTTCTGCTCTATGTCCTCGAAGTTCATCCCGTCGACGCCGGGGCTCCCTTGGTTGGCACGAATGAGGCGGTAGGCAAACTTGAGTATGTCTGCCCGCCACACCTTGTCATATAGCGCATAGAAGCGATAGGCCGGCTTCCTGCTTGGCCTTGGTGTAAAGCTTCCTGTGTAGTGTCCTGATTGCTTCAGGGGGGCAGTTAGCATTTCGCAATCCCCTTCTCCTCCGCTCTTCGATTGCATGAACAAAGTAGGGTCCCTTCCCTCGACCGGGGTAATGTTGTCCCTCGGTCTCAGACGATACTATGAACCCCTCCGACTGAAGCTCACGACCTACGGCGCTGTCGTTTTCTTATACGCCGCAGTCGGGGCAGCCTCCCTGCTCCACCGTAACGGGTCTCCAGCGCGGCAGGCAGTAAATCTTCGAGAACCTGCCGACCCTGCTACCCCGGGAGTCAACGAATGCCACTTCCGTTATTCCAGCATCCATCCAGCGGCCTTCCCCTTCTGACCACCGGGTCGGCTTCTCTGCCCTTCGTTTACGAGGCTACTCATAGCTTCACTTGCGTTACGGCCTGCTCTCTTGCTGTTTGGAAACTTACGACCCCGTGTTACCACGACGCCGCTTCCTCATGCTACCGGGGCGTACGGACAATTCCCCGGACGGGACTTTAACCCGCTAGATTTACTGCTGTTACTGCGAACAGCCGGTTCTTTTCCTGCGGGGCTGATCGGTTTACGTTCTTGTCATCCTCTGACTTGTATTCGTAGAGAATGGCATTGCCCTTGTCGTAGTAGCTCTCGCAGATCAGCCAGCTAAAGATGTGGGTGGGGTCCGCGGAATCAGCAATCCTGGCGTCTTCACGCTTGCCGTAGAGTGTGGTGATGTTGTCCTTGGAAATCGAGCGCCAGTAGACCACTCCGGTCTGCTGGTTCGTCCAACCCTCGATACGCGCAAAAAGCCCCTCGATTCGGGGCCGGTAAAGCCTGACTGTACAGCCGTCGCGCTCCGACTCGTCATAGACCAGGTTTCCGTTGGGATCTCGAACCCAATCTATTTGCATCTTTCTCTAAGACCGGAACGAGATCTTCTGCACCCGAGAGGATAAATGCTTCGGACTCTTCGGCATCCTGATACTTGGGCAATCCTTTGTCGGTCTTTCGGGTTATCGAGGGCAGCGAAAGATTCCATCCAAAGCCAAATGGACCATTGCCCGTGCCGGAGTCATAGGAGAGCGATAATTGTGGTCCGAAACCCGAGCGGCCGGGGCTCGTGGCAATCGGTACCGTCATCGAGCCAGTGCCAGTGACCGGGTTGGCGCCGAACTTCTCGCCTATACCGCGAATCGCGCCACCGCCTTTGGGTAAAGAAAGACTCGGCGCTTCAAACGCGCTGTTTCCTGAAGGGGCACCCCCAAGCCTATCGACTTTCTTGTCTTCCATCCACCCTCCTAGCTGGGCGGTAAACGATTATTGTATAAATAGCAAACTCAAATTTTTCTTCTAGTCAATCGAAATTTTCAGGTGTGTAGAGAACAAATAAACTATCGGGGTTTGTAGTCTGTGATTTGGTCACGGCTAAGGTGCGTGTACATCGTTACCCGGATAGCTCCCTGTCGGTGTTTCACGGTCCTCGGTAATTGGACCGGTACGACGGCCCAAGGACAGTGCTTGGATCCCCCCCGAAAAACAGGCCGTTGCGTAAAGCCCGGCAGGGGACAGTTCCCTAGCACCGGCAAACAGATCCTGTTATTGTTATGCAGAAAAAGTCATTCCTTCGTCGACCTTATCGCAGGCTCCCGTTGGAACAGATTTGTCATTTTAAAAAAAACCTTCCGTTATTGACTTTTGAGGCGAAATCCTTCAACTTACGCATACGCGGGTTAACTGGAAAACGACTTCCATTGTTTCGGGGTTTTCCTGCTTCGCAAATCAAACCTGGCAGTACAAAACAAAATTTGTTAACAATAATCGGATTCTGTATCCGAACAGAAGACTGAGGAGGAAAAATATGAAGAAGCCGTTAAAAAGTTGGCTGATCGCGTCGACTGTGGCATCTGTGCTGGCTGCACCGGGAGTTGTTTTCTCGAACGCAAGCGTGGAAACGCTCGCGAAGGAACCGAAGAACTGGCCCATCTGGGGCGGTAATTATTCGGGGACGCGCTACAGTGCACTGGATCAGATCAACAGCAAGAACGTCAAAAGCCTTCAAGTTGCGTGGACATTTTCTACCGGTGTACTGCGCGGTCACGAGGGAGGCCCCCTGGTCGTCGACGACGTGATTTATATCCACTCGCCTTTTCCGAATAAAGTCTTCGCGCTGAATCAGGAAGATCAGAGCATACTCTGGGTATACAACCCGACCCAGAACGGCGACGAAACCATTCCGGTAATGTGTTGCGACACGGTCAACCGTGGCCTCGCCTATGCCGACGGCAAAATTTATCTAATGCAGGCTGACACTACGCTGGTTGCACTGGATGCCAAAACCGGCAAGCTGGTCTGGAGCGTCAAAAACGGGGATCCCAAGCTCGGCATGACCAACACCAGTTCACCTTTTCCGGTAAAAGACAAAGTACTGGTCGGGATTTCCGGTGGTGAATTCGGTGTTCGTGGATTTATCGCCGCCTATAACGCCAAAGACGGTACTCTGGCCTGGAAAGGCTACAGCATGGGTCCGGATAAAGACACCCTGATCGATCCGCAGAAAACCACTTCGATGCTGAAACCGGTCGGTAAGGATTCCAGTACGAGCACCTGGAAAGGCGAGCAGTGGAAAATCGGTGGCGGAACGACCTGGGGCTGGTATGCCTATGATCCGGATCTGAACTTGATGTACTACGGGTCTGGCAATCCGAGTACCTGGAACCCCACTCAGCGTCCGGGCGATAACAAATGGTCCATGAGCCTGTGGGCACGCGACGTCGACACCGGTGCCGTGAAGTGGATCTACCAGATGACCCCGCACGACGAATGGGATTACGACGGGATCAACGAAGTGGTTCTGGTCGATCAGGAAATCGGGGGTAATTCCCGAAAGACCGTCGTGCATTTCGACCGGAACGGTTTTGGCTACACGCTGGATCGCGTCACGGGTGAGCTTTTGGTCGCTGAAAAATTCGACAAGGCCGTGAACTGGGCGACTCATGTCGATATGAAGACCGGACGTCCCCAAGTGGTATCTCAATACAGTACCGAGCATAACGGTGAGGATGTCAACACCCAGGACGTCTGCCCCGCGGCGCTGGGCAGTAAGAACCAGCAGCCGGTCGCCTATTCTCCGAGAACCAAACTGTTCTACATTCCGGGCAACCATGTCTGCATGGACTATGAGCCATTCGAAGTGGAATATACTGCGGGCCAACCCTATGTCGGCGCAACTCTGAGCATGTTTCCCGCGGGTCGCAACGCCCTGACCGGCGAGAAAGACGGTTCGACGAACCTGGGTCAATTCACCGCCTGGGACGCGACAACCGGTACCATCAAATGGTCCAATGCCGAACGCTTCTCGGTTTGGTCCGGCGTACTGGCCACGGCCGGTGATGTCGTCTTCTACGGCACACTGGAAGGTTATTTGAAGGCGGTTGATGCCAAAACCGGGCAAGAACTGTACAAGTTCAAGACGCCCTCCGGTATCATCGGCAATGTGAATACCTGGGAGTACAATGGCAGGCAGTACATCGGCGTGCTTTCCGGGCTCGGCGGTTGGGCCGGTATCGGCATGGCAGCCGGTCTTGAAGGAGACACCGAAGGTCTGGGCGCTGTCGGGGCTTACAAAACCCTCAGCAACTACACCCAGTTAGGCGGTGTGTTCTCAGTCTTTGCTCTGCCGGAATAATCAGGACTGCAACATCAGACTCATAAAACGCCCCGTCCCGGGTCACCCCGGACGGGGCGTTGCTTTTTACAATGTTCCGCTTGTCGACCAACAGGGTGAATTTTCCAAACAAGCCCCTATCTTTAAAATATACCCGACACCCACTAAAGGAAAACGGAGATGCTCGATTACCTGAACTCCCGATGCCGTCGATTGCTTGTTACCCTGGGTTTATCCATAGGCTTGTTCGTACAGGTTCCCGCCCGCGCCGAGGGCACCTTCCGGGTTTGCGCAGACCCCCAAAACCCGCCTTTCTCAAACCGAAAACTTGAGGGCTTCGAAAACCAGATCGCCGCGATGTTTGCGCAGGAACTTGGGCAATCCGTCGAATATACCTGGTTCCCGCAACGCATCGGTTTCATCCGAAACACCCTGAAAGCCAAACTACCGGACCAGGACATCTACAAATGTGATGTGGTCATGGGTGTTCCGGCGGGATATGACATGACACTGACCACGCAGTCCTATTATCGCTCGATCTACGGGATGATTTTTCCGAAAGGGCGCGGACTGGACGATATCAAAACGCCCGGGGACCTGACGCTACTGCCCCCCGAGCGCAAGAGCCAATTGAAAATCGCGATGTTCGACCGCGGGCCCGGAACCTCGTGGATCGTTAAGAACGGATTCGTGGAACAGGGAGTTCCTTATCAATCGATGACCGGGGACCCCGACAACAACACGGCGACCACGATGGATCGGAATTTCAAAGCCGGATTGATTGATCTCGCGATCCTGTGGGGACCGATGGCCGGCTATGTAATCTCAAACAGCCCGCCCGGAACCTATGCATTCCTGCCAATGATCCCGACTCCCGGAATGAAATTCGACTACGCGATGGCCATGGGGGTCCGCTACGGGGACAAGGAGAGAAAAGAGCAGCTCGACGAATTGATATCCAAAAAGGCTGGTGAGATATTGGAAATCCTGAAAAAACACAATGTGCCTCTGGTGGACCCGGAAGGTCAATTGATCTTCGTTCCCGGGAACTGATCCGTATCTCTGAAAGGACTCGTGAGCAAAACGGTTCCGGACTGTTGACTAGGCTTAGCATGCGATAGCCCGAATCATCCTGGGGAGAGGGCTTGGTCCGGATGATCGATAAATCCCCTTCCCGGTAACCAGACCTTCCATCTGAGACCGCCGAGTTCGCTGGCCTCTGCGTCCAGACGTCCGTCCGACAATTGAATCAGGTCATTAACAACCGCCAAACCAATTCCATGCCCCCGGGTTTGTTCATCGGCGCGGACACCGCGACGCATCACGTATTCCAGTTTATCGTTCGGAATTCCCGGCCCATCGTCCTCCACTGCGATCTGCAACCCGGCAGGTTCCGGGCGGTAATCAAGCGTGACCCGTACCGACCTCCGGCACCATTTGCAGGCATTGTCGATCAGGTTGCCGGCAATTTCCAGCAAGTCTCCCTCTTCACACGCAAACTGGAGGCTCTCGGCAACTTGGAGAGAGATATCGGGGGCCTTGGACGCGTGAACTTTCTTGAGCGCGTCGATCAGTTTCTTGATCACCGGCTCAATCGCAATGGGGCGGGTCAGCCGGTTTTTCCCACTCGCGGCCGCGCGCTGCAATTGATATTCGATCAGTGCATCCATACGCGAAATCTGTTCGCCGAAGGTGTCTTTGATCGAAAGCGGAAGGCCCGGCTCGTTACAGCACCCGCGTAATATGGCCAGCGGTGTTTTCAGGCTGTGCGCCAAATTCGACAGTGTCTTCCGGTAGCGATCGAGATGAGAACGCTCGGCATTCAACAGTGCGTTGATATTCATGACCACGCCCTGGAGTTCCCCGGGATAGTCTTCGTTGAGGCTTTCTTTCGCTCCGTCTTCGATCGCCTCGATCTCCTTGGCCAGAGAACGCAAGGGACGCAAACTCCACCCCAGCACCCCGACCTGTACCAGAACCAGAATCAGGCCGATCCCTCCGAGCCAGCGCCAAAGCGTGCCGCTGAAGCCCGCAATTTCCCTTCCGACCGCATCGGCATCTTCGGCAACCACAAACAAATAGGTTCTACCCACCCCCAGTTCATCTTCCCAGATCAGCGGATAATACAGCACGAATCGTCCGGATTCGTTGATCCTGAATTCGATCTGGCCCGGATCCAAGCTTTGCATGGGTTTCAGGTCGATCCCGATCGCCGAACGCGAGCGCCAGACCGGCCGGAAGTCGCGATCGAACACCGCGCCGTACAGCCCCGATCCCGGGGTGGAAAAGCGCGCTTCCGGGAAACGATCGGGAAGCGTCAATTCACCCCTTCCATTCATCTCGGCCGCCGAAAGAAGCGCATAACTATGAACCTGTAAACGTTCCCGTGTCGCCTGCTCGGCTCCACGAATAAATGCGCTCTCGAGCACGAATCCCGCAATTCCGAAAAAAGCCGCGAGCACAATGCTTGCCGAGACCAGGAGCCTGAGGCTCAGTGACACCCTCACAAGTGAAAGCGGTAACCTCGCCCGCGCAAGGTCTCAATCGGTTGCAGCACGCCCTCGGGGTCCAGCTTTTTCCGCAATCTGCCGATGAAGACCTCGATCACGTTACTGTCCCGGTCGAAGTCCTGATCATAGATATGCTCGGTCAATACACTCTTCGACACGACACTGCCCTGATGCATCATCAGGTATTCCAGCACCTTGTACTCGTAGGCGGTCAGTTCCAGTTGGCTTCCGCCAACTCTTACCTCCTGTGTCACGGTATCCAATTCGATCGGGCCGGCGCAAATCACCGGGTGAGATTTTCCCGCGGAACGCCGGATCAAGGCATTGACTCTCGCGAGCAATTCTTCGTAGTGAAAGGGTTTCACGAGGTAGTCATCGGCCCCGGATTCCAATCCTTCGACCTTTTCCTGCCAGCGGGTTCTCGCGGTCAAAATCAGGATTGGAAATTCCCGCTTCCCGCGCCGCAAGCGGCGGATCAGTTCGATTCCCGGCAGATCCGGCAGTCCAAGATCGATGATCGCCAGGTCGATCGGGAATTCGCTGCCGCAATAATAGCCCTCCGCGCCGTTCTCCGCCTGATCGACCGCGAAGCCCCTGGCCGAGAGGAAATCGGCCAGCTGGCCTCTCAGGGTCGATTCATCTTCTACGATCAATATCCGCATCGGTGATTCCTGCATTCGGACGGCTGCGATGCAGCAAACAGGCGGATCGAGGCGATCCTATCCTCCCCCAATGATCCGGCCGGATTCCGCATCGACCTGGATGTACCGGACCCGCTTTCCGTCCGGCGTGAGCACTTTGATAATATAAACCGTTCGCCCCCCTGCGTTTCTCGTTTCGGCCCCGAGAATTCGGCCACCCGCGCTGCCCTGTACCAGGTGCGCGGCTTGCTCGAGACTGACTGCTGCGACGATCGGACTTCCGGCGTTAAAACTCGCATTCAACGTACTCGTGACGCTTAGACCTGCCAGGATCAAGCAAGCCTTGAATAGTTGAGATT
>JBOICY010000122.1:0-17347 GCA_050740335.1 Methylococcales bacterium
ACTCTGGTGACCCGGGAAACCCACGGCTATTATTACCGTGCTTTGCTGTCGCACGGTTTTACTATCGCGGATATCGAAGACAAAATAATCATGAAGCCGTTTGCGGCGCTGGAGACGGCTGGAATCACGGTACAAGCCGGAGTCGATGTCACCCGGCTGGACCGGGCCGGTAAGACGCTTGAAATCCGGGATCAGGGAAGCGAATCCCGGTTATCGTATGACAAGCTGGTTTTGGCGACCGGATCGGCCGCGCTGATTCCACCGCCGTTTCGCTCCATCGAAGTGCAATATTACGCACTGAACAGCCTCGATGACCTGAAAGAACTGCGGGCTCTGCGGAACGGCTGGCTTGACCGGCAAAGAACGCCTGACTGGGGGGTGATTGGAGGCGGATTGATTGGATGCGAAGTGGCTTCGGATCTCGCAACGGCCGGAGACGATGTACAGGTGTTTCATGCGATGCCGCGATTGATGGAAAGGCAATTGGTGGAGGACGATTCGAGGAACCTTTTGAGCGTGCTCGAAGATTCTGGAATAAAAGTCGAACTCGATTGCGCGGTCAAGCGCTTCGAAAGGCGTGGGGATTCCCTGGTCGTGATTTACGAGGGCGGAGAAACAACCGGCTTCGACGCGCTCATTATAGCGTGCGGATTCAGCCCCCGGATCGATCTGGCGCGGGAAGCCGGGCTGGAGGTCAATCGCGGGATCCGGGTCAATCAGCAACTCGCAACCAGCGATCCGGGTATTTTCGCGATCGGTGACGTCGCCGAATGCGCCGACGGCAAAATCTATGCTTACGTGACACCGATTCGAAATCAGGCGATCTGGCTGGCCGGATATCTGTCCGCTACCGCAAGCGATTCCTGGGAACCGCCTTTCTTTAAACCGAAAGCCAAGGTGCATGGTTTTAATGCCGAGCACCCTTATTTATTTTGAACGCGGTACGTGAAAATTTGCGGATCCCGATGTTCTCGTGTGATCTGTATTGCGGCGGGGCGGCCAGAACGGCATTGATCCTTTTATCTATACTAAGCTGGGCGGCAGTCGGCGCGGATACCCTGCCCAACCTGATGTGGGGCCGCAGCGTGGTCAAAGTCATGGCCGATTCAAACACCGGCCGGGTTTCGATGGGCTCCGGTGTCGTCGTCGCGCCGGATCGGGTCGCAACCAATTGTCATGTAATCCGTTCAGCGATCTCGATCATCGTGTCGAAGGGCATCTCCGGTTACCCGGTGATCGCCCAATCGGCCTTACCGGAACAGGATGTCTGCATCTTGCATACCCTGAATCTGAAACTCCCCGCGGCCCGGCTCGGAAAGGTCAGCCAGGTTTCGCCGGGCGACGAAATCTTCGTGTTCGGCTTCCCGTCGGCGGTCGGGCTCGGCATGGTACGCGGGTTCGTCCGCGAACTGCATCGCTTGGGGGATGATTATATTCTCGAGACCGACGCGGGATTTATGCGCGGAACCAGTGGCGGCGCGCTGTTTTCGGCGCAGGGTGACCTGATCGCACTGCCGACCTTCATGCTCAACGATAAAAGCGGAGGGCACTTTTATGCGGTACCGGTCGAATGGGTACGCAAGGCCTTGAGGCAGAAATCGACGCCGGTTTCCGTGCTGGACGGCCTCACGCTCTGGGAGAACGGCCGCTTTGGCAAACGGGAGTAAAAAACGAAGTTCCTGAATAATCCTCTGTCGCATCGAAATGACGATCGCAGGCACGGGATCAAGTGCTGATTTCGATTCCAACCGGGCAATGATCCGATCCCATCACCTCACCGAGTATGACCGCCTCCCGCACTCGTTCTGTGAGTGACGGGCTGATCACGAAATAGTCGATTCTCCAACCGATGTTTTTTGCGCGGGCATTGGCCCGGAAACTCCACCAGCTGTACGCGACGGTGTCCGGGTACCGATCGCGGAAGATATCGATAAAACCGGATTTCAGGAGCCTGCTGAAGCCATCGATTTCGACCTGGGTGTAACCGGCGGTCTTGTTGTAATTGGCTTTCGGCCGTGCGATGTCGATTTCCTGATGCGCGACATTGAAATCGCCGCACGCGATCACCGGTTTTTGCTGTTCGAGCTTTTTCAGGAATAGCAGGAAATCGGAATCCCACTGGCTCCGGTAATCCAGCCGGACCAGTTCATTTCCGGAATTGGGTACGTAAACATTGACCAGATAGAAATCCTCGAACTCGGCCGTGAGCGTGCGTCCTTCCTGGTCGTGTTCTTCGACGCCGATCCCATGGATGACATTGACCGGCGGGATTTTCGACAGGATTGCGGTCCCGGAATAACCCTTTTTGATTGCCCCGCTCGCACCCAGGTGGTAGCCGTCGAACCTCCCGAGCGCCTCGGCGACCTGATCCGGTTCAGCGCGGGTTTCCTGCAGGCACAGAATGTCGGGCATGAGCCGATCGAATGAGGTTTGAAAATCTTTTTGTTGTATGGCGCGGATGCCGTTGACATTCCAGGAAATGATTCTCATGGTCGAATCCGGGCGGGAAAAACGGACCGCCAGTATAACGGATGCGAAAACGCGATGGGATGGGCGTTTTGCTTGAGCGGATTCATAGTGCGTCTAATACGGGGTCAGCCCTAGAATCATAGTCATCTTTTCTAGACTTGCCCCCGTGTTTCCCAAGGTTTAACCTCTTTCGTATTGATGAAATACCTCCCTGTATTTCCCCCTGCGGGTCGCTTCGCGGTCCAAATCCCCGTTCCAGACGGATATTGGTCAGGGCGTGCTCGCACCGAACGCCAAGCTGCGTTGCGAAATCAATCGGGACGCACAGAAATACGCTCCTGACATCGCCAAGACGCAAGGCGATGATCCCCTTCCATCGGTTCCTGCCCGCATCAGCTGGGCTCGGTTGCTGAAACGGGTGTTCGAGTTCGATCTCGAACTCTGCCCTCACTTCAATTACTCGGCGGTCGTCGATTATTTTCTTGCGGGGATCGTGGGTCTCGGGCTGTATTTCCATTTCAGTGGCCGAACTTGGTGCAAGTCCTTCCGCCCGCTGGCCGCGCTGACGCCTATTTACGCCCGCTTCAGCCGGTTCCAAACCTTTGCCAACAAAGACAAGTGTATCTCGTGCAATGCCTGCACCACCGTCTGTCACCAGAGAATCGATATCATAAGCTTTTAGTCCTATAGTCGCCCTATGCTTCTATTCGCGGCTTTTATACAAGTAAACAAAAGCAGCCCGTTATACAACACGTTCTGATTTGCCATGAGGGTACCTTGGGTCGGTACCCTAAGCACAAATCAAATATCCTCATAAAAATTCAATTTTCTAAAAAAATCACGAATCATCACTTTTCCTCACTACTTTCGCTTTCCCAATCAGGGCAAACTAGAGGTGTTCCTATCATTGAACTCATAATGGATAGAAGAATTAAACTAGCCTGATTGGTTAGGGCTAACAAAAATGCCTAAATTAACTCGAATTAATATTTGCTTTGGCTTTTTATTTTCGCTTCTTATTTTGGATATTCCGTTTATTGCCAGCCTGAATCCGGCCCCATATAAAGGACCGTAGACCGTAGGTTGGGGTGAGGTAACGAACCCCAACGCTTTTGGGTCGCGGGATGGCTGTTGTGTTGGGGTTTCTATCGTCACCCCAACCTACGGCCTACGTGGAAAAGGCAATGGCGAATTCGTGATTTCCCGGTAACCAGGTTTATATTTTAGTGTGGTCAATGAGGGAATCAGCATGCGCGGTCGATATCGGCCAGTCCGTGTGCGCACTTGCGGATTTCGCAATAAGGTTTATCGTAGAGTAAGAGGGTAATCTGGGCGTGAGCAGAGTTCCGCACTATTTAATCCGGTTCACAACATCGAACAGCTAACGAGACGAGTCATGAATGTTCCGGATCTCAAGAAGAAACTCCAATTCCTTTACCAGCGGAGCGAGGCGGTACATTCGCATAAAGCGCTTGCGAATCGCCTGAATATCAATCCAAACAATATCTCCGTCTGGATCAATGGTCAAGACGACCTGCCCTCGAATCGAATTCCGGATCGACATATCAGTAAGTTCTGCCAGGTGTTTGGTCTCGATCCGAAATTTCTCGGAAAAGTTATTGAAGATTTTGCGGATTCATTGCTACGCCAACCGGTTTTTCAAGACCGCCCTTGGCACACTTTGTTGACCGCCGCCATTCCGGACGGAATTCAGTTAATCCAGTTGCAGCGACCGGGTTCACGCGGGCTCGAACGCTACGACCCGGACCAACCAATGGTTGAGTACATTCCGATCATGACGCCGGTCTACCTCGCGTTAACGCTTAAGGACGACCGGTTGGCCGAGTCCAAAATCGTGGAGCCCTACACCTTGCTATTGAGCGTGGACGAAGAGAAGACGGCATGCGTATGGCCGAACCAGCCGATTTCCCCGTCGCGCACCAAATTATCCGCTTTTGCATTGAAGATTCCCGCGGAAGCCCCACAGAAAGGATTCCGGGTCGCGGGTCCGAAGGGGGAGCAAAGCGTGCTGGCCCTGGTAACCGCCCAACCGTTGGAAGAAGAACTCTACGCGCTACTTCAGGCTAAGAATATCGAGCCGGTGCTGGACCCGATCGCTACATTTCTTAAGGCGAAAAACGTTCCATGGCTCCTGTTGAAAAAAGTGTATCAAGTGTATTGAACAGTAGCCAATGTCGAACTCAATGGATCGGACCTATTCGGTATGTCTGAATACTTACCGGAGCAGCTTTTTTGCGAGCGCACCGACCCGAAAATTGTTAAACCATTTACTGCCACTAATTTGTACAAGCCATGTCTGAGAAATCAATGATTTTTAATGGACGTTACCAGATCGAAAAAATATTGGGCGAGGGCGGACTCGGTGTGGTTTATCGGGCGCATGATCTCAAGCTTAACTCCAAACCGGTCGCGGTAAAAGTGCTTAAGGAAGAAATTCGGCAAAACGCGTATTGGAACAGAAAATTCGGGCAGGAGAAGGAAGCGCTTGCGCGCTGTCAGAATCCGCACATCGTCGGTGTGCACGATAGCGGCACGTCGCCGAGCGGCGATCTGTTCCTCGTGATGGAGTATGTCGAAGGAGCGCCGCTCGGTGCTGAAATGATGCGCGAAAAGATGTCCTTCAAGCGCGTCGCGAACATCGTGCGACAGATCGGTAATGCGCTGAGTTATGCCCACGAACGAGCCATCTTCCACCGCGATCTCAAGCCCGGAAATATCATGCTGCGAAAGGACGACGGCGAAGATTTTGTAATCCTGATCGATTTCGGCATCGCAACGGTGATGGAACCGCAAACCGTGACGCGAGGCCCGAAGACCCTCGCCGTTGGTACCGTGCCTTATATGGCTCCGGAACAGATTCTCTGCGAACCGTCGGAAGCCACGGATACGTTCGCGCTCGGCGTGGTTGCATATGAAATGCTGACCGGTCAAAAACCTTTCCCCGTACCGCACCATTTCGACGTTGAAATACAGATGGGCGAGCTTTATGCCATGCAGCGGGGGGGTCTTCAGGTCATGCCGAAAAGCCTGCGCCCCGATCTACCGCAAGCGGCGCAGACGGCGATATTGAAGGCGCTTGCCTTCGATCCGAAGGATCGTTATCGGAAATCGCGGGACTTCGGGGAAGCATTGGCAAGAGCTTTATTGGGTGACGACGATATCACGGAGCCGGTGACAGTTCCCTTGCCCGCGGAATCTCAATCCGCGGAAGTGGTGATCGCCTATTGTGGACAAGACCTCAGGCAGGCGCTTGAGCTTGCGGAACGTTTAAAGGAGGCCGGAGCCAAAACCTGGATGGCGGACCATGGGCATGAGATCATCCGGACCAATCGTTGCGAGTCGATTCAGGCCATCCGGCAATGCAAAGTCGTGCTGCTGCTGTGCTCGGATGCCGCATTGCGATCAGAAAGGGTCAAGCAAGAACTGCAATTGGCCTGGATCCATGAGCGGCCATTCCTGCCCTGCCTGATCGAGCCGCTTGATTTCCCGGACCAGGCCGCTTACTGGTTTGAAGGAAAACGCTGGATCGATGCGGTGAACATGCCGCCCGACCGTTGGTTTCCTGTCGTGCTTAAGGCATTGCTCAGTCACGGCGTTCGGTGTCCCGGTATAAAACCCGCCGGCCTGGATGGCGCTCCGGTAATTGAACCCACCCGGCTCGATGATAGTTTGGAAAGTCTCTGGTCTGTCGCCAGCTTTACGGATCAAATCTGGCCATTGCCGGCCGGCGAAGGTCAACTTGTAACCGCTCACCGAGCCGTCCGCGGATTGGGTGCTCCACAAGAAGATGTACAGCACGGTTACCGGCTGGGCAGCCGCGTTCGCCTGGCTATCGAAATCGAACATTTGAACCATCGGAAATCATCCAGCCGCGGTTTGGGTGTTGTGTTCGAATCGGAGTTCCACGGCCATTTATTGCTCTTGGACAAGGGGCCGGAAGGAATCCTCTACTGCCTCTGTCCGTCGGCCTTCGCGCCTGACACGCGCCTGCGGTCCGGTCGCAACGACTTCCCGCAAATGGAATCACGCTACCCCTCTTTTCAGGTGACCGGAAAGCCGGGACGGGAGCATCTATTGGCGATCGTTACCGACGAGCCCTTGGGGTTGGACTGGATGCCGCGTGATCCGGCGAAGGAACCCGCGCGGGTTTTGTGTTCGGCGGATATCGATGTTCTACTGGCGCGGCTGCGTGGTTTAGCGGGGGATCGTTGGACTGCGATGTCCACCTATTTCGATGTGGTTGGATAAAAAACACGCCAAGGGCAAGCGTCGGGAAATTGATCGTCGTGAAGTAGTCGGAATGCAATGTGGTGGAATACTCGTATCGTGTGCCTCGATCCTCCCGGATTCCTCTATGCTCCGTCTTGGTTACGCTCGCTTTGTCAGATTACCTGATCCATATTTTTCGAGATCGTCATTCCGGCATGGATTGCCGGAATCCAGGCTCCATGGATGGTTTCGAGCTTGCCATCCGTGGCACTGGATGCCTGCTTTTCGGCAGGCATGACGCGCTCGTTTCAAATATGACAAAGTAGAATTAGGGTGATGATCGCGAATTACCTGGAAGCCCGTATGGGCGGAGACGAATTTTCCGAATTTCGAACGACAAGAACGCCGTTCCCGCCAAGGTAAGGAGACGGACTAAAAATTAACTCATGGGGACAACTTCGATGAATGATTCTACCGATGCTGAAAAGTTCAAGAGCAGTCAGGAACTCCTGCTTTTCAAAGATGTGATGGGACCGGAGTTGTATCGTCGCAACCCATTCCGCGTAACGGAGTTGCCCGTGCTAGCAACGGGTCGGGATATACAAAAACGTATCCAAATGGTCGAGATGGCGGTAAAGACGCAAGTCGCGACCCCGGCAGGAACGGGTCGGGCACTTCCATTGCCGGAAGCGCCGTCTCCGGATCAGTTAAGAGATGCGTTACAACAACTGAATGATCCGCAAAAGCGGTTGATCGCGGAATTATTTTGGTTCTGGCCGATGGAAATGGGTAGTGCGAAAACGGATTTGAATCTGGAAGCGCTGCGTCGGGGTGACGTGGAGACCGCGCGAACGAGTTGGACCAACGATGAACAATTTGCCCAGCGAAAATATTGGATCGCCGGGCGGCCCGAGAAAATGGCGATGGCCGTCCATAATCTCGCAGTATTGAATCACGAGCAAGCCATGGATTTCGAATCGATTGCGCAGAGCCAAACCCTGACCTATTCGGAACGAAAACGAAGAGACCGGTGCTGGAAGGACGCCATTCGGTATTGGAAACTCGTAGCCACGGTAGACGCTTTCTGGAAGCGGCTACTGGACCGTATCAATACCCTGGATGATCCTCGGCTCACGGAGGAAAGTTGTCACCAGATTCGAACTGCGCTGCCAGAATCTTTGCTGACTATCAATGCGCAATTTGCGGTGCGGGCGGCCGAAGCGGGCGCTGCCAAAGAATCACGTCGCCATATAGCACTACTGAGTTCTTCGGATTTTCCTACATCGGCGATCGACATTGCGTTGGAAGCCGCCGTGGCGCCAATCCGAGAAAGGATCAAGGCCTTACTGAAGGCAGGCGACGCCGAGGTGGATGCCGATGCCGTATGCGCAGCGGAGGTGGCGCGACGAGTCCTTGACCAAAGCGAAGCCCTACTCAATGTGTTGGATACTGTACTGACCGCGGAACACCCCGTTGCCGAGGCTGCTCATGACGAAATCGCCCTGGGTGTTTCGAGTTGCCTCATCGCGTATGCCAACAAGACGAGCAACTGGGACGTTGCACTGGCACTGGCGGAACGCTGCTTGCCGGTGGTCCGAGGTGAATCCGCACGCCATCGTATCGAAGAGAATCGAGACACGATGCGAACGAATTGTACGCATGGCACGTGTTACTTCTGTGGTCAAAATCAAAATGATGAACAATATGCGATACCGATCGAAATGTATGGGGAGGTGGTGCATACTCCCATCAATTACCATGATTTTTATCGAGATGTCGATGTCCACCAAGTTCGATTGAATTGGCGCACGTTAACCGTCAAGGTACCACGGTGCGTTGATTGCAATCAAAAACATGATATGGCGAAGAAGATCCATGAAACAGATGAGAAGTGGCGATTTTTAATCCCTATAGTTTTTATTGGTTTTTATATTATCTCTATTCTTTATTTCAGAGACTTGGATATTGTTTTCAGAAAACTTGAATTTCCTTTAACAAACACGGATATTGTTTTGATTATCTGGGCTAATATGAATAACTGGGTTCATTTCTTACTTGTGGTAGCTGTATTAGTACTATTTTGTTTTTCAAATAATTTATACCAAGACAGAAAACTTCGGAAACTAGGTATTATTGGAATTAAAAACATTTACGAAACAAATAATTTCTTCGATGTTCAAAAGTTATTAAAAAAGGGTTGGAAATTCGGCACCGGCCCATCATCCTAGATGAGGCCTCTAAAAATGCACCCAAAATATCTCAATCGGCTAAAAACGTTCGTCGTCCCCTTAATTAAAGGCATCGATACAACCCTCGCGCGGTCTGCGAGCGCTCACGCGGGGGCAGTCCTGGAGACGAGTGTTGGCCTTGTTAAGAAAGCCTCGTCAAGACTGGTACGTTCGCGAACAACCTTCCCCCAATCACTTGCCCCTACTCGCAGAAATCGGCACCGGTCTTTGGCGTCTGCGTCAAAGGTTGATCGACCCAGCAACGGGTCAGCCGCTCGAAGAGATGCGGTGCGCTTACCGTCAGTTCGAGTCTGTTTGGGATACCCTGGTCCAGGCTGGAATGGAAATTACCGATCATACGAATTCTCGCTATGATCCCGGATTATCGCTCAGGGTCATCGCTTTCCAAGCCACTGCCGGGATCGGTTGTGAGACCATTGTTGAAACCATCCGTCCGACCGTCTATTGGAACAAACAGCCCCTCCGGCTCGGCGAGGTGATCGTCGGAACACCAATCATACAAAGCGCATCGCCGCCTGTTGAAGCAAGCATCCCACAGAAGAGCGGCTCAAGCGAGATTGACCTTGATGTCCGAGATGCTCCTGGCGACAGCTTGCCTGCGGATCTTTCCGGGTTAACTGAAGTTACGAAAATCGATAACAATTGAACAACGCATAATCAGGAGAAAAAGCCATGAATCGATCCACCGTGGATTTTGGAATAGACTTGGGCACGACCAACAGTGCGACTGCCGTTTCAAACGGTGGAAATGTCGAGGTCATCAAGAACAACGATAACCTGGATTGCACGTCCTCGGCGGTCTGGGTCGATAAAAACAATAAGGAATTCGTGGGCCTGACCGCCAAGAATCAGCTCGAAGTGGATCCGGATAATGCCTTTTCCGAATTCAAATTGCAAATGGGTAACGCGGCGCAGCGCTATCGCTTCGCGCGATCCGGTTCGGAACGGCGGCCCGAAGATCTGTCGGCGGCGGTGCTGAAATCGCTCAAAAAAGATGTGCGGCAAAGACTCGGAGAAGAGATCGAGTGCGCCGTGATTTGCGTGCCGGCGGCCTTCGAACTGCCGCAATGTTCGGCGACCAAACAGGCGGCTCAACTGGCCGGTTTGACGCATAGCCCCTTGGTGCAGGAACCGGTTGCGGCCGCCTTGGCCTATGGTTTTCAAAGCCAGAGTGATAAAGTGTTTTGGCTCGTCTATGACCTCGGCGGAGGCACCTTCGACGCGGCGGTTGTTCAAGTCCGCGAGGGAACGATTCAGGTCGTTAATCATGGCGGGGACAATCACCTCGGCGGTAAGCTGATCGATTGGGCGATCGTGGATGAACTGTTGATTCCGTCTTTGACCAAACAAAAGAAGCTCAGAGAATTCCACCGCGGCAACCCGAAATGGCGGGCGGCGATTGCAAAACTGAAACAAGAGGCCGAACGCGCGAAAATCAGACTGTCCCATAACGAATCGGTGTCCATCAATCTGGACTTTCTGTGTCTGGATGACTCGAATCAGCCGGTTCAATTCGAGTATGATTTGCGGGTTCAGGACGTGGAACGCGTCGCCGAGCCGTTTATCCTGAACTCCATCAACATTTGCAGGCGAGTCTTGCAGGAAAAGCGGCTCGGGCCGCTCATATCGAAAAGGTTCTGCTGGTCGGCGGACCGACCTTGGCGCCTTATTTACGCGCCCGCCTGGCGGATTCCAAGGAAGGCTTGGGAATTCCGCTGGATTTTAGTGTCGACCCCCTCACCGTCGTGGCGCGCGGCGCCGCGCTTTTTGCAATGGCCGAACCGGTGCCGAAGACCGGCGCAAAGAAAACCTTGACTCCTGAAGACAATCTGGTTGTATTTGCGGATTGGCCGTTCGTGGGGAACGATGCCGAACCGCTGGTCGCCGGGAATGTCCAGTCGGGGACACAGACCAATTTCGAAGGTTATACGATTGAGATGATTAACATCGAGTCTCAGCCGCAGTGGCGCAGCGGGAGAATCAGCCTGCCCGCCAATGGGGCATTTATGACTCAGTTGTATGCGGACAAGTCTCGATCGAACCGTTATTCCGTTGAATTGTGTGATCCCAAGGGAGCATTGCTGCGTGTTTCGACCGAGCCGGATTCGCTGACCTACGTTTTGGGCAATGTCATGGCCGCCCCGCCCTTGACTCATTCGGTCGGTGCGGGGCTCGCCAATGATGAAGTCGAATGGTTGCTGAAAAAAGGAACGCCGTTGACGCCTGCCCGAGGCCGATCCATTTTGAGAACCACTCGGGATCTCAGGCCGGGACAACCAGGAGACGTGATCCGTATTCCGATTGTGGAGGGTGACAATCCGCGTGCCAGCCGAAACCGTCGCATCGGTCACCTGGAAGTAACGGCCGAAGCGGAGCAAGTGCGGCGTACCGTACCGCAAGGGAGCGAGGTTGAATTCACGATCGAAATCGATTCGTCCCGCCAAGTGACCGCACAAGCCTATATTCCATTGCTGGATGAAGATTTCAAAACAGTACTTCACTTGATCATGGAAAGAACGGGTCCCGAAACGTTACGTAAAGAGGTTGAGAAAACCAAAGAGCGTCTGCAGCGGACACAAGAGACAGCCAATCAGACGAACAGCAATGAGGCTTCAAGCGCGTTGACGGTCGTCGAATCCGAACAAATGGAACAACAATTGGACAATTTTCTGAATGCGGCAAATGCAGACCCGGACGCGGTGGACAAGGCCGAGAAAAAACTTCTGGACTTGAACGTAGCGCTGGACAAAGTCGAAAACTTGCTGGAGTGGCCGGTCTTGGTTAAGGATGCGGAGGATTGTTTGAAAGATGCGCCATCGTGGATTGACCAATATGGAAATGCCGAGGACCGCCGCAACCTTGCATCCTGCGAAACTGCATTGCGCTCCGCTCTGAGTACAAAAGACCCCGATCTTTTGCGTCTCAGACTCGGTGAGTTGAAGGGCTTCTTAAGGCGTGTGCTGGATCGCAAGGGAATCGTGCAGGCTTGGTATTTCGAAGATCTGAAAAAATTAGTCGACGAGATGAGCAATCCGACGGCAGCGCGCGACCTGATTGCACGCGGGCAGCAGGCATTGAATTCCGAGGATATCCAAGCGTTACGGGCGATCAACCAACAATTAAGGCAATTATTACCGTCTCCACCACCGGAGCCGGATGTCAGCACGGTCATGCGTTGAAATCGCGCTCCGTACTGGAAAAACGCACCAGTGGGCAAAGAATTGTGAGATTCAGTGCATGAATATTGCGGTTGACGACCCGCTCGGACCCTATCGAGCGGAGAACCCGCTGGAAGAAGCGGAGATTGAGATTCTCCGGCAGTTCCAACGCTCGGGGTATTTGCACGGGGTTCAACTCACTGGCATTCCTGCGCGGCTATCAGTCCGCGTGGGGATGCCGGAAAGTGAGTTTGTTCGTTTACAGGATGAACTGACTTTTGCGAAGGGCGATTCTAACCGAACGACGTGGCGACTTTGTTTGGGTGTCCGTATCGCGCTTGCAATGTTCGGCGAGAACCACCCGCGCACACTCGAATGCATCAAAAATCTGGCGGTAAACCTGCGGGACCAGGATAGGAAGCGCGCTTTACCGCTGTTTGAAGCAGTCCTCGCGGGCCGGCGGAGACGATTGGGATCCGAGCATAGCGACACAATCGAGAGCCTGGACGATGTGGCCCGATGCTACGAAGCGCTCGGACAAGCCAGGCGTGCGAGGCCCTTGTTTGAAAAAGTTGTCGAATATCGAAAAGTAGTATTCGGCCCCGAACACCCGGATACCCTTTCCAGTCTCGACCGGTTGGCTGGTTGTCTTGTTGCACTGGGGGATTCGAGAGAAGCGCTACCCTTGTTTGAACAGATCGTAGCGGGTTTTCGCCGGGTGCTGGGGGATGACCATCACGACACCCTTGTGAGCCTCAACAACTTGGCACTTTGTCATCGGACCCTCGGCAATGGTCGCCTTGCCTTGCAACTGAATGAGGAAGCCTTGGCCAACCACCGCCGGGTGTTCGGGGAGGACGATCCCGATACACTCAGATGCCTCGTCAACGTAGCCGCATGTTACCGGGCCGTCGGTGACGCCCGTTCCGCCCTGCCGCTGTATGAAAAAGTTTTCGCCAAGCTAAGTCGGATACTTGGGGAGGACCACCCGGATACGCTCGTGAGTTTAAACAACCTGGCCGTGTGTCACCGAACCCTAGGCGATGCCCGTCGCGCGCTACTACTCTACGAACAAGTCTTGGCTAAACGTCGCTCCGTGCTTGGGGACGACCACTCAGGCACATTGACCAGTCTAAACAACCTGGCCAGCTGTCACTTGGCCCTCGGCGATGCCCGCCGCGCCCTGCCGCTGTTTGAACAAGCCTCGGCCGGCTACCGCCGGGTGCTCGGGGACGATCATCCCAGAACCCTCAAAAGTCGCCACGACTTGGCCGCCTGTCTCCGGTTCCTCGGCAATTCGCGCCGCGCTCTGCCGCTTATCGAACAAGCGTTGGCCGGCCGCCTCCGCTTGTTCGGGGAGGATCATCCCGACACACTTGGGAGCCTCAGAAACCTGGCTTGGTGTCACAGTGACCTCGGCGATACCCGCCGCGCCCTGCCGCTATTTGAACAAGCCTTGGCCGGCTACCGCCGAGTTTGCGGGGACCATCCCGATACCTTTGAGAGCCTCAACGATTTGGCCAGGTGTTACCAAGTGCTCGACGATGCTCGCCGCGCCGTGCCGCTATTTGAACAAGCCTTGATTGGCAACCGCCGGACGCTCGGGGATGACCATCCCGATACCCTTCGAAATCTCCATCACTTGGCCGCGTGCCATGCGGACCTAGGCGACTACCTAAGCGCTCTGCCGCTTTTTGCACAGGACTTGGCTAGCGTACGCCGGGTACTCGGCGAGGATCATCCTGATACCCTCATGGTTTTCCACAACTTAGCCAAGTGTCACGGGATACTAGGTAACACCCAAGACTTTCGTAATTTTGTCGTCGAGTGGTTCGACCTGGTCGCCCGCAACCAGAAACGCGACGGCGTATGGCCGGAAATGGCTGCACGAGCGGCCGAATCGGTCTCGCCGCTGATTATCGAGGATCCCTTCTCCGACTGGCAGGACCGTTTTCTGAGCATCAGCCGCGCTTTCGTCGAAGACCTGGATACCGCCGATATCGAGGTCCGCCAGCGAATGCGCGATCCGTTCCGTCGCATGCATGGTATCTGGCTGGCACTTTGCCTCCAATTCAGACCTGAGGACATTCCCCAAGTGCTTGCCGCCCTGCAGGGTCGCGAAATGGCCGCTTTGCTGCTGCAAGACCTCGAAGCCCGGCAGCAAGAATTTACGGAAGGCGACCCGCGCCGTCGTTATCTGGAAGTGGTCTTGGAACTGCGGACCTTGAGGCTAAGGCTCGGAAGCGATAACGGACTGGGCACTTGGAACTTGGTCGACATCGACCGGCCCCGGAATGCCGAGGCCAAACGGAAACTTGACTTAGATATACAGAAGCGCCACGACGAAGTCTATAAAGAATTCCAGTCACTTCGGCATCAACTCGCGAACCTATTCCCCGAATTCGGATTGACCCGAGGCCGTCTCGACGCGGACACCGAATCACTCGCCGCAAAGCTGTCTTCCGATTCCGCCCTGGTGTTATTATTTTCTGCCGGGAACCAGGGCGACACGGAGAAGGCCGTAATGGCCTGGATACTACGCAAAGATTCCACTCCGATTGTGACACCCTTGCCTGGGCTCGAAACGGTATCCGAATGGACCCAGGCTTTCGAGAAGGCCACGCAGGAACGGAACCGGCGTGGCTGGCGGCTTCGCTTTCAACCTGTGGAACCCGACGATGGTGATCCGCAACCGCGGGAATCCGGAAAGATCCGAACGGTAGATTTCCCACAAGACCCACAGCGTGAATTTGCACGAAGTCCGGATCAATCGTCATCCCGGGGATTGGGTTTGGCCGAGTTCGGTTCGGAAAGCCCGGCAACCGCTTTGGATTCGTTGGTGGCGGAGTTCCAAACCGCTTTTTGGACGCCGCTTGTCCCACATCTGCATGGAATCCGTACAGTGCATCTGGTTACCCATGACGTCCTGCACGGCCTGCCTTTGGAGCAAGGCGCGCCAGAAGACTTGCAATTGCAAACCTATCCCGGCCTGCTGTTCTACTATCAATGTCAGCATTTATCCGATCCTCTGCCACAACGGCCCAGGACCCCGGAATTCGCGTCGCCGATGCTCGCGGTGCATACCGATCCGGCCTCGGATACAAACAATCCCATCCCGTTCGTCGCCGCCGACGCCCGGATCGCCAAAACAGTCTGGGGAGCTGGCGCGGTACACACCGGTGGACCCGAAACGCGGAAGCTTTGGGAAAGAGAGCCACAACAGACTTATCCACTCTGGAGCATCAGTTGCCACGGCGACGAAAGGAAGGGACCGCCCACGGAGACCGTACTGATCCTCGACCACGCTGCCAACAGCCATCTCGATTGTGCTCAGGTATTGGCTTCCGGCCAACGCCCCCGAATTGTGGTACTCGGAGTCTGCGTAGTCGGTCGAGTCCACGAAGACGAACAAGGCGAGCCGCTCGGGCTGGTCAGCGCCTTGTTCCTGCGCGGTGCCGAATACGTGGTCGCGCCCTTGCAACCGGTGCCGGATTTCTACATGCCTTTGTTCACCTGCCTGTTCCATCAGGCCTGGAAACGCAGTGGCAACCCTGCCGAGGCTCTGGCCGACACCAAAGCTCGATTGCGTTCACGGAGGTGGTTCGAAGACACTGGAGATCTTCTCGAAGCCGCCTACCGCCCGGTGATGCAACAGGTTCTCGAATCGGCGGTCACCGATCCGAAGGCCGCATGGAGTATCGTCGACTGGCCCTTGCCCGAAGCGTTAGCCAAGTTCTACGCCGCCGTGTTCACCGACCCGAAGCCGGATCGATCCAGACTCGAAGACTTTTTGGCGCGCGAAAAGCCGATCGACGCCGTATTGGACCGCCTGATACGCCATCCCGAGCAACTGCCCGATTCTCCGCTGCGGCACTTGACCGTTTGGATTCGAGGGTTTGGAAAGATTCGGGAATAGGTGATCCACGGCACAGCCGGAAAAACTCCGGTGGGCCGAACAACGG
Organism: Methylococcales bacterium; assembly: GCA_050740335.1. Classification (GTDB taxonomy): domain Bacteria; phylum Pseudomonadota; class Gammaproteobacteria; order Methylococcales; family UBA1147; genus UBA1147. Next base: position 16,069 of record JBOICY010000122.1, read on the forward strand.
GGGCAGTTCAAACATTACAACATCGGCCTTTCGAGAAACTCATTTAAGCAAGCCCGCGTAAGTTAGGGTGAGGGACGAAACCCAACATTCCGGGCCGATTAGTGTGACGTTGGGGTTCCTTTCGTCACCCCAACCGACTTGAACTACAGCATTACATATATCAATCTCATAGTGTTTGCAAAAAAGGTTGGAACGAAAACACCCTGGCTACTCGCTGACGAGATCAAGAAGAATTGCATCCCATATGGTATGCTATACTTGAAACCAGCCAACGAGAAACGTCCTATGCCAACCAAAATACAAACCAGTCTGCGAATCGATGCAGAAAAGTTCACGGAAGCCAAACGAATCCTATCCCTGCTCGGCATGAACTTTAGTGAAGCCGTGAATATATTCACAAGCCTGATCGTCGCCAAACAGGGGCTGCCTTTCGATGTCGCCTTGCCCAACGAGGAAACCAAAGCCGCCCTGTTGGATGTCCGCGCAAGAAATAACCTGGAAACCGTTACTCTTGAACAACTCCAGCGTGAAACCGGCACACCGTGAAAACCTTGGCGCGCCACAAAACTTTCCTTAAAGACATGCGCAATCTCCGCTTGACGGCAACACAGACATTCGCGCCCGCCGCGCATGAAGGCGGTATTCTCCGTACCGGTCATGCCATCGAATGTAAAATAGGCCGAATAAACGTCACTGTGATTCCGATCGGAAATAACCGGGCATCGACTCGCTGAACCTGTGCGCAACAACACCGACCTGCATGAAAACCGACAGCCTGTTTTACCGCCTGTTCCAATCCGATCCAAGCTTGGCCTTGGAATTGGCCGGGTTGAAAGTTCCGGAAGCCGCGCGCTATCGCTTCGGCTCGAAAGAGATCAAACAAACCGCGTTTCGGATTGACGGAGTTTTGGAACCACCCGCCGATCGTCCCGATGCTCCCGTGGTCTTCGCGGAAGTACAATTCCAACCGGAGGAGGGTTTCAACCTGCGCTTTTTGAGTGAAATCCTTTTGTATCTGCGCCAATATGCACCGGCTTCGGATTGGTTCGGGAGGCATTGCTAAACTAATATAGATCCTGTATAAGTTCCGTATTATTTCCGTATTATTTCCGTATTATTTAGGTGCGCCTGGAGGTTGCGTTGGATTGTCCAAAATGTGGGAAGCAAGCGAGTTGCAAAGACGGCCGAGTGAATGGGCGGCAGCGCTATTTATGCAAAGATTGTAATCATCGTTATAGCGTCGCACAACGTTCCGGCACTGGAGGCAAAGTGGTGAAGC
>JBOICY010000123.1:0-2560 GCA_050740335.1 Methylococcales bacterium
TCGAATCGGTAGCCGAGAAAGTCGAAACCCTGCCCGGCTTGCCGGCTGTCTCCCATGCAGGTCTTATCGGGATGCAGACATAATCCGTTCGCCTCTGCCCCCAGGCCCGTACTTCGGCCAGGGCGGCGTCGGCTTCCTCCAAACTCCGACACATCACGACAAGTCGACTCGCCCGGAGGAACCTTCCCTCCGGGCGCTCACAGAACCGGACGGGCAAACGTCTCCGCTCATCCGGCTCCTATGCCAGCAATTCTCATTTTGAGTCACTAAGCAGTCGCTGTCGGGCATCGTGGCGCAGTGGATAGAGTAGGACCCGCTTCGGTGTGGTCGCGTGACGCTGGTGGTCTCGATCCTGTCGGCCACGGCCGGTGGTCATACCAACATCGATCCAGTTGGCGGCGCGATAGCATTGGCCGGTAAAGCGCGAGCTGTCGACGAAGGTTTCAGCCAACCAGGGGCGGAGTCCAAAGTGGTGCTCCCAGTCGTCCGCTACGGTTTGCAGAGCCAGCGCCAGCACAGGGCTGGCCAAATTCGGAATACGCACCCCAGGCAGAATCGGAAAGCGACTGTTGTTGAGGAGTCTGGGCAGGTGCTGTTTGCGGTTGACCTCATCCCAGCCTATCTGCCCCGATCACGGGCCATGATGCGCCAAGCCGGTGAAGAAAACTGCAGGCACCCCAGTATGGTGGGTGGGCGACAGGAGGCTTCGATCAGGTAACGGAGCGAAGCCCCGTAGGCGGTCCGATAGCCCAGATAGTGGACCCCTTCCACCACTTCCCACCACCAACGCTGCTCAGCGGGTTGCTCGATTGCTTTGAGCCGGACCGGTTGCACCCAGCCGAGTGCGCAGTCCAGCGGTGCCGGGGCGTCGCCTTGCGGTGTGCGGGGTATCGCCGTAGCCGCGCCGCCGGCCCGGACGCAGGGCGGGCAGCTCCAGCCGGGCTGGTTCCTGCAGGTACTGCAGAAAGTCTCGGCACTCACGGGTTTTCAAGCCACCCTTGGCGCGCCGCCAGTCCAGCCATTCACACAGCGTGGCGGCCAACTCTGCGCGGCTCAGGCCGGGATAGCGCGCCAGGCATTGGCGGATCAGCTCAAGCTGCGCTTGGCTCAGCGGTTCGCCGCAACAGGTCGGCAACGGGTTTTTCATCCTGGCTGGTATCCGGGATATCGATTCTGAGGCCGCGGATCATAAAGTCCAGCCAGGCATCGAAGTGCTCGAAGCCGAGGTAGCAGGTCAGGGCCTGGAGTTGCTGGAAGAACCTCTCGCGGCTCGGCAGTTTGGCGCGGATCAACGGGTACTTGGCATCCATCCTGTCGAGTACGGTGTGCAGCAGGAAGGCCAGCAGATTGAGGGTGACCAGCCAGGCCGACCGAGGCTGCTTGCCGTGCCCGAAGTAGTGAGTCAGGTGATAGCCTTGGGTTTTCAGGGTGTTGTGGTTCGCGTTCTCGATCTTCCAGCGGGCGCGCCCGGCTTCTACGATGGCGGCGACATGGCCGGCATGGATCGCGTGGTTGCTGATCCAGGCTGCAATACAGGACCTTGCCGTCCGGGGCAAATCGAGGTAGGACAGTCGGGTAACCGGCTGTCCTACCTCGATTTGGGGGTGCCGGAGGGCCTACCCGGGCGTTTTCGAAGACATGAATGAGCTTTCCGAGGACTTGCAGAGTCATTTGCGTTATCCACGGGATTTTTTTACCTGCAAATGAAAATGGATGCCAAATATCACCAGACCGAACCTGAAATGTATTTTCAACAGGGGGAAACCTGGAGCTTCGCCAAGACAGAAAGCGACGAGGTTAGTCCTTATTACCTCACGATTTCATTTGAGGATTGTCCAGACGTCGGCAAATTCGTGCTGATCAATCCGATAACGTCGATAGGACGCGACAATCTGAGCGGACTCGCGGTAGCGGGGTCATTGGCGCCTTCCGAATGTACCAGCCGTTATTCGCAAAAAAAAAGCTTTGTTCAAATTGAAGAAGGATATTCAATTTGAAGGTCCGTCTCAGGTCAGCGTCCTGATTGCCCAGGATCCGGAAATTGCACTGCAGATTACTCTGTGGGATCAACGCGGATCAAAGGTAGTTCATGGCCGGATGATCATCCTTCCGGCCGGTAAGTCCCTCCTTTATATTGAGCCCATCTATTTGATATCACAGAACAAAACGAACATCCCCGAATTGACTCGTATTATTATTGCGACACCGGCGTGGTGGTGATGGAAGAATCTTTGGAGCAGTGATTTAAAGAACTGGAAGCAAAGCTGAGACGCATTCGCGCCTTAATCCTGGAACGAACGACGAATTGATTTTCCATTATCAAACTTAATAGATCGAGTTATATATAACAATAGGATTGATACTCATATAGTTCACCATATAACAATCTTAAACAAGATCTACAATATTCATTATCGTCCATAATCAATGCGTAAATCTTTATTGGTTCTTAATTAAGGCGGAAAGGATGGCGAAACTGAACGTAATACTAAGGTAGGTATTGAGTTGCTGACCCCATCACTTCCCAATGGAGATCGATTCAATACAGGTTCAATAAGGC
>JBOICY010000124.1:0-2355 GCA_050740335.1 Methylococcales bacterium
CGTCCCGGACTCCGCGTATCGCTCCCTGCAATCCGCCGAGGCCCCGGGTTTGCAGTTCATGCACGCGATCGCTCACGATGATGGCGTCGTCCACCAGGACTCCCATCGACAACACGAAGCCGAACAGGGACAACATATTCAGGGTGACACCGCACAACGGCATCCACCACAAGGCTCCGAACACCGAAATCAATACCCCGACCGAGGCCCACAGGGCTACCGATGTGCGCAGAAACAACATCAATACGCCGAGCACCAGAAAAAAGCCGCTGATGCCTTCCCCGATCAGGGTGTCGAACAGTTCGGAAAAGGATCGCGCGTTGTCGCGCCGGGTGATGATCTGAATGCCTTCGGGCAAACGTGGTGCGAGTTCTTCGACGTAGGCCTTCACGGTTTTCGCGACTTCGACCAAGTCCTTTTCGGCGATCACGCCGATGGTTTCCGAAGGTTTGCCTTCGCTCAGATTTTCGAAGCGCTGCTCGCCGAAAGCATCGCTTACCGTGGCGATGTCGCCGAGCCTGAGCAACGTGCCGTCGGGATAGGTGCGTAAAGTCAAATCGAGCAATTTTTCGCGCTCGTACGCGGTACTCCTGGCGCGCAGTTGAAACTCCCCGGCGGGTGCTTTCACCAGGCCTCCGGGTAAATCGAGAGAGGCCCGTCTAATGGCTTCGCCTATTTCGTGCAGGGTCAGTTGTTGCTGGCGCAGTGTCTGCTGAGGGATCTCGATCGCGATCTCATAGGTTGCGGTCCCCCAGAGTTTTGTATTGCGAACTCCCTCGAGGATATTCAGATCGTCGCGCACTTGCTCGGCCAGGCGCCGCAGGGTCAGTTTGTCGCTGTCGCCGGTTAACACCACCGAAATAGCCGGGTACTCCCAGCCGGTGTCATCGATGTGGATGCGCTCCACGGGCTTCGGAAGATTGCGCACGGATTGAACCCTGGCGCGCAGCGCGTTGGTCAAATCCCCGATCCTGTAGCCCTGTTGCACATGGACCTGGATCGTGCATTCGCCGCTGCCGGCCTCGGTTTTCAGACGCTTGATGCCTTCCAGGTCGTGGATCGCTTCCTCGATCGGAATGCACACGCTTTCTTCGATTTCCGCGGGTCCCGCGCCGGGATACTCGGCGGCGATTCTGATCGCCTCCGGAGCAAAGCGCGGATAGGCCTGCTTAACGGTATTCCGGACGCTGATGATGCCGCCCAGGAAAATCAGGATCATCAACAAGTTCGCGGCCACCGGATTGGCCGCGAACCACGCGAGAAGGGAATTCCCGCCGGCACCGTGCGTGCTCATGGCGATGTGGTCTGTCCGGAAGCCATTGCCGCGCCGCCCCGGCCCCGCGTACTCGGAGTGACCCGCATCCCTTCCACGGGCAATTCAACGCCGCCAACCATCACGACATCGCCGGGATCGAGGCCACCGCTGACCACGATGCCATCCTGCTCGCGGCGCAGCACCTCCACCGTGCGCAGTCTGAGGCGGGAGTTTTCGTCGACGATATACACCTGATATCCCGAGCGTAACGCAGTACTGGCAATCTTGACCAGACGATTGCGGGCGATCCCTTCGATTTCGGCATGAACGAACTGGCCCACCGCGAGCGGAGGACCTTGCTGCTGATGGCTGTAGGGCTCCAGCACCCGCGCGATCACGTAAAACATTCCGGTTTTTTCGTCCACCGCCGCTTCGGCGCGTACGATGGTCGCGTCCCATTCATAGTTATTGCGGCCAAAGCGAGCATTTAGTTTTACTTTGGGTTGTGGCTTGTCGCCGCCCGGAGGACCGCCATGGTACAGAGGCAGATTCAGGAACTCGATCTGGTCGCTCGGCACCGGCAAGCGCACTTCCGCCGCATCGGTGGCGTATAGCCCGGCCAGCGCTGCGCCAGCCGTCACGTACTGGCCGATATCCACCTGCTTGTCGCGAATCCGTCCGGCAAAGGGCGCCTGCAGCACGCAACGCTCGCGATTCAGTTGCGCTTCGCCGAGTCCGGCCTGGGCCGCCGCCAGTTTGGCGCGGCGTTCCTCGAGATGAGGTTTATGCAAAGCATAGGGGCTGGCTTCGCCGCTGCCGAGCGCCTGCCATTCCTGTAGTGCCTGCTCGGCTTCGGCCTGTTCGCGCAGCAGTTCCTTGCGTGCTTCGGCAATCTGCGCTACGGCGCGAACTACGGCAAAATCGTAATCGCGCGGATCGATTCGAAGCAGCGTTTCGCCTTTCTTGAAAAAGCCACCCGCGGCGAAGGCCGGATGAATCTCGACAACTTTCCCGGCGACTTCCGAAACCAGATCGATTTCGGTGCGCGGCGAAACCACGCCTTGGGAATGCACGTTCAATTGCAAGGCTCGCGGTTCGGC
>JBOICY010000125.1:0-3581 GCA_050740335.1 Methylococcales bacterium
CCCAAATTCTGACAAAACCAACGTTTTTAAAGGAAAATAGCTCGGATTTTTCAAAAATCGGCCTTTCAGGCCAATTGACATAGACCGGGCCTTATTTTTCTGGTGGGTTTTGCAAGAAGCTCTGATAATTATCTGATTTCAATCGAACAGCACAGCCTTGAGTGTCGAGAAGACCTCGATACCTTGTCGAATATCGCGGGACAAAGGTCTTTCAACCGAATTGAACGCCGGGCAGCCGAACGCACGTTGCAAGTCTTGATTGAAGCATCAATCGGCGCGGCAAAATATTGGCTGAAAGCGGAGCGCAGCCCCATCCGTGGATTCGAAGTTAGCTAATTTCAACCGCTTACGGGTATGTGCGTTCGGAGCTAAAAAGATGTGTGTAATGAGGTGGGCTTACGTGGCTCAGGACGAACGGAAAAATGGCAAAACAGAAGCTCGATCCACTTTATTGGACTGTTACTGCAATCGGGTACCAGTTACCGAATCTACATTAACTTCTCTAGCCGTCACCCCGGCGAAAGCCGGGATCCATTGCAGCCTATGAAGTCCCTCTTGGATGCCGGCTTTCGCCGGCATGACGTCGGAGTAATGATAATTTATGACCATAGTATAAGTATAGAACCGAAATACGAGATATGTTCATGGCGGTCCTGAACTGATGATCTTCCCGGCAATCCCATGACGCGACCTACGCTGCAACTCGGTTTCTCAAAAGTGTATGCCGACGCCTGCTCCGATCGCAAAGGCCGCCAGCGCAAGGCGAGTAAGATGGTGTCCATTATGCAAAATGCGCTTGGCGGGCTAGAGCCCTTGCGTTTGCGCGATATCGCCTGCTCGACCGGATTCATGTCGCAACAATATGCCGGCGCGTTCAGGGAAGCCGTCGCCATTGACGTGGACGAGCCCGCGGTCCAGTTCGCCAAGGTCAACAATAGTGCCGGGAATCTCGAATATTTCGTGATGGACTCGCAACGGCTCGTTTTAGAATACGCAACACAGAACATAGGTCGAAGTGTCCTTGGTCCATCTGTTTTTAGTCATAACAAAAGTTGTCTCGATCTCGACGAAACGATTGTTGCTCGGTGTTATTCGGCCGAACTGCTAAAAGCGTTGGCTCGTTTTTTATCGGTTTCGGAAAGAAAGCCCGGTTACCAATCACGCAATTCACTACGAAAGAAAGGTTTTCAACCGTTGAAATTGTTAGATTACCCGACTGTTTGTGGAATCAATCCAAGGATTTGGCAAGAGATTGGAATAATGGGGTTTTCAGATAACATGCCTATCCGGTTAGCACAGGCTCATCTGATTCCACGGAAACCTTCGGGCGAATACGCTCCAGCCACCGGATACGCTCCAGATCGCGAACGCAGATTGTTTCATCAGGGAAGAAGTGCTGAAGTACTAACAGCGTCCGAGGGTAGTCTGACGTGCGTTGGATCCTACCCTAAAGTGTCAACCTTTGCCAACCGGGTAGGCATGTTATCTGAATACCCCACTTGGAATATCGGATTCGACCGGCGCTCAACCCATTTCAATTTTAAATGCTATCCTTATTTAGGAGATTTGATTTCGTCCGCGCACGATTCTACAAGGGTTTTGTCGCCCGCTGGATGAAAAGATAGCAAGCTTTCGTTTTATGGAATCTGGATGTCTGGCCAATGAAAAAAGAGCACCTGCGGCTATTCGGCAAGTACGCTGATCACATTGATAGTCGCGCTGAGCATTTTGAAATGGCTGGCGGTGCGGTTATTGGGTTTGCGGTTGGATTTGGAATTGGTTCAGGTGGGTGACACCGTGTTGCCTTTCTATACTGGCGTATTTCGGTGGAACAAACGCCAATCGGTTGAGTTCTTAATCTCTGGATCTACATGACAAACCGCTTGTTTCAAGCTGTAGCCTCAATATCGACGAATCATTGGCGGCCGGGGAAACTCGCACGCGATACGATCGTGATGAGCTTGGGTACCGGGTTGCGGGCGGTGGTACAGGCGGCCGTATTTCTGATTATTGCGCGTATTCTTGGTGTTGAAGGCTACGGGGCCTTCGTTGCCGTCCTGTCGACAGCCAGCGCTTTGTCCGGCTTGTGCGGTTTGGGAGCTCATGTTCTGCTGGTACGTGACGTTGCCCGGGATCCTCGGAGTTTTCCAGCCAGTTGGGGGCTGGCGGTGGCGGCCTTAAGTTCTAGCATCCCCATCGTTTTCCTGCTCTATCTGGCAATCTCATGTGCGGTGTTGCCCCAGAGCATTCCCTTTACTGTAGTGCTGCTGCTGGGTGCCAGTGAATTGATCTTGTGGCCATTGGCTAACGTTGCGGTATTCGCCTACCAGGGGCATGAGCGCATGGGGCGTGCGTCTCGTATGATGCTTGCACCTGTCGTTCCGAGGTTGGGGAGTGCGCTGGCATTTCTGCTGTTTGCTCAGTGGCCTCTGGTCGAGCCCTTGATTACCTGGGCTGCTCTCTACACATTCGCGGGCTTTGTTGCGGTTTGGTATGTCCATCATTGTGTAATTCGCGACATTGGCAAGGCGGTGTTTCCCGACAGGCACCAATTGTTAAGTTATGTTCAGGAAAGTGTTCCTTTTTCGTTCTGGGCAGTTGCTGAAAAGTTGTATATCGATGCGGACAAGGTAATGCTGGCACGCCTCGCGAGCCTGGGAACCGCTGGCGTCTATTCCGCGAGTTATCGTTTGGTGGATTTGACTTTTTTACCGCTTTACGCCTTGCTGAATGTGGCAGTCCCCAGATTTTTTCGGGCTGGACAAAATGGTGTACAAACTGCGCTGAATTATGCACTAGGTATTAGCTTGGCTCCGCTGGCTTATGCTTTCGCTGTTGGAGTTTTCCTTTACTTCGCCGCGCCATTGCTGCCCGAACTGCTTGGCGGGGACTACGCTGATACCGTGAGTGTTGCCCGCTGGCTTGCCTGGCTTCCATTAATCACGTTGCCTCGCTTATTCTTGCAGTATGCTCTGGCCACGAGCGACCAACAAAGAACGGGCGCTCTCTGCATCATTATGGGGGCGGTCGTGAATATCGGGTTGAATATTACGTGGATCCCCGGTTGGGGATGGCGCGGAGCCGCGGCTGCCACTTATGCCGCCGAGCTTCTGATGAGTCTCGTCATGTTCGGCGCGGTCCTTTCCTCAAGGCCCAGGCCGCTCCTGAATTGCAAAGAATAGGGAAGGCGTATGAGTGAAATCAGTTGGGCGGAACATGAGCTGGAGCATTTGAATCTCTGCCCGGTATGTGGGTCTTCGGATAGAGAGTTGCGTTATCCAGGCATTGAAGACCGGATATGCGAAACACGTGGCAGATGGGATTACTACCAGTGCCACGCCTGTTCTGTTCTGTATGTCGATCCACGACCGACCGAGGAAACCATCGGACGTGCATATGAGCATTATTTCACTCATTCAGTGTTGGAAGAGCGTGAACGGGTTGGCTGGCTTGGCAAAGTGGCGCTCGGGATGCGCAATGACTACCTGAACTGGAAATATGGATACAAAAAACAGCCTACGCTTCCAGGAGGGAGGTGGCTGATGTATTTGCTGCCACCATGGCTGCGGTTGGAGTGGGAC
>JBOICY010000126.1:0-3347 GCA_050740335.1 Methylococcales bacterium
GGGCAGACAACCGGATGGACAACCAAACAGCAGGTTGCCCACCGGTTGCCGCACAGGCCGCCCACAGCTTACCTGCCCCACGGTTTTTTTAGATACAACAACAATTTGTTTCGAACACAAGAAATAGGTTGACAATGGGGTCCGCTTTAAATCTAAAAGCGGACAGTTTATTTGCTACCGAACCGGACATTTCTATTTGTTGCTAACACCCTGGTCGAGAGACAAATAGATGAAGAAGATTAATAACCGACGAACTCTGACCTGAGTATCAGCCGCGCAGGTCGGGTTAGGCGTCAGCCCTAACCCGACGCAGTGTCGGCTTTGTAATGTCGGGTTATGCTCTATCGAGCTAACCCGACCTACGCCTACGTCGCTGGAAATCATCCAGACATTGTCCGCTGAACAGATGGTATTCTCGAACAGGCCCATCGAAGCTGGAAAACATGAACAAACCAGACGAAGCATGGATGGAACATGCGATCAAACTCGCGCACAAGGCCGAATGCCTGGGCGAAGTCCCCGTGGGTGCTGTATTAGTCCGCGATCACACCCTGATCGCGGAAGGCTGGAATTGTCCGATCGGAAATAATGATCCCAGCGCGCATGCGGAAATCGTTGCGATGCGCGCGGCAGGCGCCTTTCTGGGCAACTACCGGCTCGTCGATACGACGCTTTATGTGACCTTGGAACCCTGTATGATGTGCATCGGCGCGATCCTGCACGCCCGCGTCGGAAGACTTGTTTTCGGTACGCCCGATCCGATCCGCGGCGCGGTATGCAGTGCGATCAAACTGTCGGACTTGACCTATTTCAATCACCGGCTTGAATGGCATTCCGGCGTTCTCGCGGACCGCTGCTCGGATTTATTAAAGGATTTTTTTACTCGGAAACGAAATATTATTACGCAACAGTCAGATTGAAATTCTTATCCATTCACCTTACGCACGGACTACGACTCGGATTGGTCACGGCCCTGACCGGCCTTGTCCTCTCTCTGATCCCCGCCGTCGCCGATCTGGAAAAGGATTTGGGGCTTGCCTGGATGTTCGGCCTGCGTGGGCCGAGGCCCGCGCCCGCGGAAGTCGTGATCATCAGCATCGATAATGAATCGTCCCGTGAATTGGGATTGGAGGAAGGACCGGGCCTCTGGCCTCGCGCGTTGCACACCCAACTGGTCAAAAAACTCGGGCTGTTTGGTGCACGCGTGATCGTGTTCGACGTATTCTTCAGATCCGAGCGCGACCCGCAAATCGACCGGGAATTCGCGGCCGAATTGTCGCAAGCCGGCAATGTCATCCTTTTCGCCCACGTAAATCAGCGCCCGGTTCAAATCCAGAATCCGGATGGCGGCTTGCAGACCATATTGATGGACCAACTCCTGCCACCGCTCGAGTTGATCGCCAATTCGGCCTTGGCCTACGCGCCGTTTCCGTTACCGAAGGTACCGGAACGGGTTAACCAGGCCTGGTTGTTCAAATCCAGCTCCGGTGATATCGCCACGATTCCCGTATTGGCGCTGCATCGTTATGCCGCGCCCGCATTCCGTGAACTGCGGCATGAATTACGCGAACAAGTCTCGCGAATCGATTCCGGAATCGCGATCGCACCAGAAATCCCGGAGTCTGGAAATCTTTGTGACACGGTGCGCCGGATTCGACAAACAATACAAGCCCGGCCGGAATTGCTCATGAATTCGGGATGGAACGATTCGGGCGAGGAGTCGCACGCTCAATATCAGGCCTTGAAGACATTGTATCGGGGACCGGATTACCACTATATCGATTTCTACGGCCCGCCTCTGACCATTAAAACGATTCCCTATTACCAAGTCATGCGTGCCGGTGAGACGGACAGTTTCGAAAGCATTGGATTCGACTTCCAGGATAAAGCCGTGTTTATCGGCAATTCGGAGCGAGTCCAACCCGATTTGAAAGATGATTTCCATACCGTATTTTCCGACGACAACGGAACCGATTTGAGCGGCGTGGAAATTATGGCGACGGTTTTTGCGAATTTGCTGGAAGGAAGAAGTATCCAACCGATTGCTCAGGTTTCCCATTTGGCTTTTATCGCGTTCTGGGGTTTGGCGATCGGTGTGTTGTTTTATTTGGCGCCGGGCCTCGCCGCGATCGCTTCCGCGATGACATTAACCGTCTCTTATCTGATGGTCGGCGCGGCTTGGTTCGAGAAAAACGGTACCTGGATGCCACTCGTCACCCCATTGTTGTTGCAACTCCCGTTGGCCTTGGTCGGGGCACTGTTGCTCAGATATCTTGCAACCCATAAAGAGCGCGAGCGTATTAAGCAAACCACAGGTTTCTTCCTGCCCCTGGAAGTGGTTGACTTATTATCGGAGTGGAAGCAGGGAGACCTTGAGAGTGCCGGACGTGTCGTGGAAGGAGTATGTCTGGCCAGCGACGCCGAGAGTTATACATCCTTTGCCGAAAACAAAGATCCGCGCGAACTGAAAGTTCTACTGAACCGATACTACGAATTGTTGTTTCAGCCGGTTAGAGTTCGGGGCGGCTCAATATTGGACGTCGCGGGCGATTCGATGTTCGCGTTTTGGGAGAATAATCCCTGTCCGATCCATACGCGACTACAAGCCTGCCAGGCAGCGATGGCAATCCAGGCCAGTATTGCGGCGGGCGGTTGCAATCGGGAGGCGGGTCTATTAGCCACCCGGATCGGTTTGCACGCTGGTAAGATGATCATCGGTAATGTCGGCGCGGGCGACCACTTCGAGTTCCGTGCGGTCGGCGATATGATCAACACCACCTCGAGGATCGAAGGACTCAACAAACGCCTCGGGACCCGCATACTCGCCTCGGCACAGGTCGCGGCCGGGATCGAGGGGCTTGTGATCCGGCGCGCGGGAAAGTTCCGGCTCAAAGGCAAGGACAATCCCCTGGAAATCTTCGAGTTGGTATGCCGGTCCGAGGACTGTGTCCAGGATTTCCTCGACTTGCGGGAAATATTTCTGGACGGTCTGGACAAATATGAGGCCGGCCGCTGGCGGCAGGCCAAGTCGCTATTCCAAGCGATTATCAATCGATATGGCGGAGACGGCCCGAGTCTATTTTACCTTCATCTGTGCGACGAGTATTCGAAAAAGGGCCCGCCGGAACCCTGGAACGGAGTTTACACACTTGAAGTGAAATGACAACAGATCATTCATTGTCGACAGCAATTCTCATTATGGCTCGTCTTCGGACTGTCGCAGGTTGGGTTTCGCTCCCGCTCAACCCAACCTGCGAGGAACTTATTTTTCACATTTAGAATTGCTGTATTGTCGAGGAAAAAATTGACAATTTTCGTTTGAATTAGTACCGTAGACTCAACAGGCT
>JBOICY010000127.1:0-1880 GCA_050740335.1 Methylococcales bacterium
AGATCTCGATCAAGGGATGCAGCGCACGGAAAACTGGCAGAATATGACAGCTGTTTTGTTTTTGGCCAAACAAAAAATGCAGGGACGCCAACAGTAGCCTGCCTGCTGTCATTTAATGATTTGGTTACCACTTTGGCTCATCTGCTGCCCCGTTGACAACTTGCCCTGCTGAAGACCTGGCAGCGATAATCGAACAGCGGCACCGGTTACGGCGGAACGCCAAAGACTTTCATGCCCGCTGTACGCAAGTAGCTTTGGAATAATCTGACACAGTAGAACTAAACGGATGACGTATTTCAGTTGACTTCGAGTCAACAGCCCGCGAAGCCACACCCTCGAACAGAGTGCCGTCGCATAGTGCCTCGAACGCGGCCTCGACAAGCGTAAGGAGAAAAGCACCGGTTACACGAGCGAAATCCGCGAGGCCGGAACGTGTCATCGCGAAAAACCGCCGAACTCCGAGATAGCAACAACGGACCAACGAGCGCGACAGAAACACGGCCGAGCAGACCTCGACCGCGACAGGAAACAACCAAAACTGCGCCGAAACGACTCCCAATACGACCAAGCCCAGACACACGCGCTCGGCCGTCCAAAGCAATTGCCAGATTCGCGTATCCGGCGCTCCCTTATTTAGCGCGCGTGTCGTGAAAAGCTAGAGCACAAAAATGTGCCCCGCCATGAGCAAAAAATCGTCATTTATCATAAGAATTTTTCTATCTCCTTCGTACGTCCTACCACGAGGTTCAGATCATGCCGAGGTATTCAAGCAAGAATGATCGCGCCGCGCTGACCATGAATATCCATATTCGAACAATTCTCCACACCTATGCGAAATAACCACAACTGCATAGACACGATTCCCAATGCCATTACAGCCAAAGACACGCGCTCGGTCGTCCGCGGCCGGCGCCCGATTAACGTATCCGGCGCCACCTTTTTCAGGCACTCATCATGAAAAGCTGGGCCGGATATAATAGGGATCATAAGAAAAGTTTAATACTATCATTCTTCCGATCAAAAAGCAGGATGGCCTCGCGGAAACACCGAAAGTTCGAAGTTGAATATCCAGACTCATCCGAACAGTCTATTCGGCAATCTACTACATCTCTTAAAAGACGCAATACCCGGAATTTTGTATTTCATTCGTTGTTACCAAGGTCGGCGCGAATCGCATCAGAGGCAATCAAATTGAATTCGCCAGTTTTGGCTTTCACTCGAAAATCGGAGCGATCTTCGCCAAGACTTCATCCATGATCGACGGCGGCACGGTTTCCAACTTTCGGGCATTGCGCGAAGCTAGATCCAGAGCGCGGGGTTGGTCACACCGCACAACGCCTGTCGTGCTTGTTCCCGAGCCGGTCAGCGATACGGCAAAGCCCGCCGTGCGGGCAAAGTTAGCGCCGCTGGTAACGGGAAGTACGACCGGTATTTTCGTCAGCCGGTTGAATGCAGACGCAGACACAACCACGACAGGACGTGTGCCCTGTTGCTCATGGCCTGAGGTCGGGTCCAACGAAACCAGGTAAATATCACCGCGCTCCATTACGACAACTCGTTACCACTTGGATTGCCATTCGTCCAGGTGTGATCTTCCACGCTCACTTCGGCCGATGCATCGCAAAGAGCCAGCAGCTCGTCCAGGGTATAGCGCGGACGCCGGACCAATTCGACCACCAAGCGGCCCTTTTCGACAGCTAATCCGACCGTTGCGCCGGAGTGGAGATTGAGTAGATCGAGGATGGCAGGTGGCACGGCCAGCATAATTGAGCCGCCGACCTTGCGAAGATTGGTTGTGTACATGGCGCGTCTCCGATGAAAAAGATTATATGAAAATATAATCCTTTCCAGGTCGAACTGCAAGCCTCATTCCGGTGAAC
>JBOICY010000128.1:0-6238 GCA_050740335.1 Methylococcales bacterium
ATCCGCGAAAACCGTTGGCAAGGTAGCTCAGTTGGTGAGAGCGCAGGATTCATAACCCTGAGGCCGGGGGTTCGAGCCCCCCCCTTGCTACCAGACACCCCTCCAACGATATCCAACTCTTAAAATACTCAATTCACGACCTAGCCGCGAGAACGCTCATAGAGAACCAGCCTTGACGAGGATGGTTCCCGTTCTCACCGGGCATGAACCCTCCAATTACGGTGGATCTTTGGAACCCACCATGGATCAATGCATAAAATCATTCCTCATTGCTTTCTTTCATCCCATCAGGAAGCGTCTCGTCCCTGCTAACGGCTCGCGGGACAAACAATCGCGAAAACAAGAGCCCCAATTCGAACAGCATCCACATCGGCACCGCGAGCAAGGTCTGGGAGATCACATCGGGTGGCGTCAAAAAGGCCCCGATCACGAATGCTGCGACGATCACATAGGGTCTTTTTTCCGCGAGCGCCTTGGGGGTCACGAGTCCGACCGACACCAGCAGGATGGTCGCGATCGGCACTTCGAACGAAGCGCCGAAGGCGAAAAACAGGGCCAGCACGAAATCCAGATAACTGGAAATATCGGTCATGACTTGCACGCCTTCCGGAGCGGCTGCGGTCAGAAACACGAAAATGAGCGGAAACACGACGAAATAGGCGAAGGCTATTCCAAGATAAAACAAAAGGGTGCTGGCCACCAACAAGGGCAGAACGAACTTTTTCTCGTGACGGTACAGACCCGGGGCGACGAAGGCCCAAACCTGATACAGGATCAGCGGGACCGAGAGGAACACCGCGACGACGAGCGCGAGTTTGAAGGGCGTGAAAAACGGCGATGCGACATCGATCGCGATCATCGAAGTGCTCGCAGGAAGATGAGCGAGCAAGGGCCCGGCCAGGTAGGTGTAAATCTGATTCGCGAAAGGCGCCAATCCCAGAAAGACCAGAAGGACTCCGACGATGATTTTCAGAAACCGCGAGCGAAGCTCAACGAGATGCGAGATCAGCGGCTGTTCGAGGTCTGTGGCGGCGGGGGTTTTGGCTTTTCCCATCGACCGATCAATCCGGATCCCCGGGCTTGTTGCCGCGATCACCAGGTGCCTGCGCCGCCCGGCGCCGACCTCGATCGAGCCCGAGCGGCTCGTCGAATGCCTTGGAGGAATCGTCGATCAGTTTCTGAATTTCGGTTGCCGGCGAATTCTTGGTCAAGGTCCGACGCAGATCTTCCGCATACAGTTCTTCCTTGAATTCGTCTTTGACCGATGCGATGGTCCGGCGCGCTTTTCCGATCCAGAAGCCGGTTACACGAACGAAGCCGGGAAGTCGCTCGGGGCCGATAACGATAAGGCCGACCACACCGATCAGAACCAACTCCCAGAACCCGACATCAAACACCGGCTTTCCCGAAATCTTCTCGAATCATCGAGCCTTTGCGACAGCGTGGATTCTTTACACCTTGTCCTGATCCTCGGATGTGCTTTCAACGTCGATGGTATGACCACCCTTTTTCTCGGTTTTTCCAGCAGAACTGGCCTCCTCCTTTTCTCCGTCGCCGATCGCATTCCGAAAACCTTTGATCGCGGTCCCGAGGTCGGAACCCAGATTGCGCATTCGTTTCGTACCGAACAACAACAGAACGATCAACAGGACAATAAGTAAATGCCCGATACTGAGTCCCATGTTTTTTCTCCTCGCTGATTGTAGAATTCAAACCCATCGTAATCCCTGTCAGACAATCGCTCCCGACTACAAGTTTAGTGTCTCGGATCAAAAGCATTGTTATTCGTTTCTTAAAGTTTTTTCTTCGAGGCCGGACAAGCCGAAGCGCCGGCCCAGTTCTTCCAGAACATCGTTCGGCCTAAGGTCCATATAAGCCAGTAACACCATCGAGTGAAACCACAAATCCGCGGTCTCGTAGATGATCTGGACGCGGTCGCCCTGCTTCCCCGCGATCACGGTTTCGGTTGCTTCCTCACCGATTTTTTTGAGTATGCCATCCAATCCCTTCGCATACAAGCCCGCGACATAGGAACTGTCCGGATCGGCCTGTTTGCGCTGTTCCAGAACATCTGCAAGCTCGTCCAATATCCGATTCATGGCTCGCGGCGGTAAATCAGTTCGGGATTCTTGATGACCGGATCGACTTCCCGCCACTCACCGTCCGTCAATTTCCGGTAAAAACAGTGATGGCGGCCGGTGTGGCACGCGATGCCACCGCTTTGTTCGACGCGCATCAAAAGAACATCCTGATCGCAATCCAAGCGAATATCCACTACTTTTTGCCGGTGCCCCGATTCTTCGCCTTTTCTCCAGAGCCTGTTCCTCGAGCGCGACCAATAGACCGCGAATCCTTCCCGAACCGTCGTTTCCAATGACTCCCGGTTCATCCAGGCAAGCATCAATACCTGAGCGCTTCCAGATTCCTGCGCGATCACCGGTACCAGGCCCTCACCATTCCAGCGAATTTCATCGAGCCACGACGTGCTCATGGGAGACGAACCTCGATCCCCTTGTCGCGCAAATAGAGCTTGGCCTCTTCGATGCTGTACTCGGCGAAGTGAAAGATACTCGCGGCCAGCACGGCGTCCGCCTTCCCCTTTAGAATGCCGTCCGCGAGATGATCCAGATTGCCGGCCCCGCCCGATGCGATGACCGGCACCGGGACCGCTTCGCTGATCGCGCGGGTCAAGTCCAGATCGAAACCTTCCCGGGTACCATCACGATCCATACTGGTCAGGAGAATTTCTCCGGCACCGCTGTCGACCATTTTTCTCGCCCATTCGAGCGCATCGAGCCCGGTGCCTTTGCGGCCACCATGGGTGAAAATTTCCCAATGCAAGGGCTCGGAGCCGTTACCGGCCCGTTTCGCGTCGATCGCGACCACGATGCATTGCGAGCCAAAGCGTTCGGCCGCGCGCCGCACGAAATCCGGATCGAATACCGCGGCCGTGTTGATCCCGACTTTATCGGCGCCGGCATTCAACATCCTGCGGATATCTTCGAGAGTACGAATTCCTCCGCCCACGGTCAAGGGAATGAACACTTCGCCGGCTACCTGCTCCACCACGTGCACCAGGGTCTCCCGGTTTTCCGAACTGGCCGTGATATCGAGAAAGGTAATCTCGTCCGCGCCCTCCCGGTCATAACGGCGCGCGACCTCGACCGGGTCTCCGGCATCGCGGATGTCGACAAACTTCACGCCCTTAACGACGCGGCCATGATCCACATCCAGGCAGGGTATGATCCGTGTGGCGAGGCTCACTGGATTTCAACCACGGGCAATCTTGAATAAAGGATGGAAAAAATGATCAAGCGCTGGCGTTAAACGAATCGGCTAGCTTGAGCGCTTCCGGAAAATCCAGAGTCCCTTCGTAAATCGCGCGGCCGGTAATGGCTCCGATCACACCGTCCTCGACCACTCCTCCGAGGGCCCGGATATCGTCGAGATTGCGGATCCCTCCGGAAGCGATCACTGGTATGTGGATCGCCCGGGCCAGTTTGGCGGTCGCTTCAACGTTGACCCCACCCATCATGCCGTCTCTGGAAATATCCGTATAAATGATCGCTTCGACTCCGTCGTTCTCGAATTTTTGTGCGAGATCGATCACGTCATGTCGCGATAGCTTGGACCAGCCGTCGATCGCGACTTTCCCCTCTCTGGCATCCAGTCCGATGATAATGTGCCCCGGAAATTCAGCGCCGATGTCGCTCACGAAATGCGGTTCGGAAACCGCTTTGGTGCCGACGATCACGAAACGGACTCCTGCGTTCAGATATTCCTGGATCGTGTCCTCATCGCGGATTCCGCCTCCGACCTGCACCGGAATTTCCGGATAGGCCGCGGTGATCGCATGAATGATCTCCGCGTTTCTGGGCCTTCCGGCCATCGCTCCGTCGAGATCCACCAGATGCAGGCGTTTCGCCCCGGCATTCACCCAGCGTCCCGCCATCGCAACCGGATCTTCCGAAAATACCGTGTCTTCATCCATGCGTCCTTGACGCAATCTTACACATTTACCTTGCTTCAAATCGATAGCCGGTATCAATAACATGGTTTTATTCTCGGATTATTCTCTTTTCTGGTTTCTGGCGTAATCGAGTTCAGCAGTGACCATCCCAGGTAGTGAAGTTCCGCAATAACTGCAGACCCATTGCCTGACTTTTCTCTGGATGAAACTGTACCGCGAAGAGATTGTCGCGCGCGATGGCGCAGGTGAACGGTCCGGGGTAATCGGCGGTCGCCGCGATACAGGCCGTATCGGCGGTTTCGGCATGATAACTGTGCACGAAGTA
The DNA here is from genome assembly GCA_050740335.1 of Methylococcales bacterium. Classification (GTDB taxonomy): domain Bacteria; phylum Pseudomonadota; class Gammaproteobacteria; order Methylococcales; family UBA1147; genus UBA1147. Next base: position 4,296 of record JBOICY010000128.1, read on the forward strand.
AAATCGGCTGTTCTGAGGAATTCCGGACCACAGCGGGTGAGGATGCGTTTGCAGCACGGCATTCCATCCCATATGAGGAATCTTGAGCGGATTCCCATCGCGCCCGACGCAATTCTCGAATCGGACCACGGTGCCTTGCAGCAAGCCCAGGCATTCGACCGCGCCGGATTCCTCGCTGGATTCCAGCAGTGCTTGTAAACCGAGACAAATCCCGAGAAAGGGTTTCTGTTTCGAGACATTTTTAATCGCCTCGATCAGGTCGAGATTCTCAAGCTGCACCATGCAATCCCGGATCGCACCCACTCCCGGGAAAACCACCCGGTCCGCGTGCCGGATCGTGTCCGGATCGGCGCTGACCAGAATAGTGCTTTCGGGCGCGACGAATTGGAGGGCCTTGGCGATCGAGTGGAGGTTACCCATCCCGTAGTCAATAACGACAACAGAAGACATAAACAGCTTAAAGGCTTTTGGATATTCCGCTTAGACCGATGAATCCGCCAAATACGCTGCAATTACATTAGAGGAAATCGTTTTTCCGACTCGTGATCTGAAGACCGGGCAATCGGACGCGGCGCTTCGCTATAGTTTACAAACTACCTTTCGTGGATGGAATGATTTCTTGCATCGCCGGATCCAGACTACAGGCCATTCGCAGCGCGCGGCCGAAGGCCTTGAAAATCGTCTCCGCGACGTGGTGTGCGTTGGAGCCTTTCAAATTGTCGATATGCAGGGTCACCCTGGCATGGTTTACGAATCCCCGGAAGAACTCCAGAAACAAATCGACGTCGAAATCGCCGATGCGCGCCCGCGGGAAATTCACGCCATACGATAACCCCGGCCGTCCCGAAAAATCAATCACTACGCGGGATAATGCCTCGTCCAGCGGAACATAGGCGTGGCCATAGCGAAAAATGCCTTTTTTGTCGCCCAAGGCCTGAGCGAACGCCTGCCCCAGCGTGATGCCGATATCTTCGACCGTATGATGCGCGTCGATTTGCAAATCCCCCTTGGCGCGGATTTCAATATCCAGCATGCCGTGGCGCGCGACTTGATCCAGCATATGCTCGAGAAAAGGAAGCCCGGTGTCAAACGACGAGATTCCGGATCCATCGAGGTTGATGCAAACCTTGATCCGGGTCTCCAGCGTGTTCCGTTCTATTTCCGCTTTGCGATCAGTCATGCGTATTCATTCTTTTTGAACTTCCGTTTCAGGCGGTCGCCGAACGCATGGCGCGTTTCCGTTCATGTTCCAGCAATAACTTCTTCCGGATCCGGATGGTTTTCGGCGTGACCTCCACCAACTCATCATCATCGATGAACTCGAGCGCTTGTTCGAGGCTAAACGGCTGAACCGTGGTCAGGATCAGATTTTCGTCATTCCCGGCCGCGCGAATATTGGTCAACTGTTTGGCTTTGGTCGGATTGACGACCAGGTCATTGGAACGGGAATGAATCCCGACGACCATGCCTTCGTAAACCTCATCACCCGGGCGTATTAAAAGACGCCCGCGTTCCTGCAGATTGAACAGCGCGAAGGTCAGGGCCTTGCCCCGGGTATTGGAAATCAACACTCCGTTCACGCGTTGTCCGATCTCGCCGGAAAGTAAAGGACCGTAATGATCGAAGCTATGATAGATCAAACCCGTGCCCGAAGTCGCGGTCATGAATTCGGTCTGAAATCCGATCAGCCCGCGAGAAGGCATTCCATATTCGAGTCTGACCCGGCCTTTTCCGTCCGGAACCAACTTGCGAAGATCCGCTCGCCGCTCGCCGAGCCTTTGCATCACCGCGCCCCGATGTGCTTCCTCGATTTCGACGCTCACGCTTTCATAAGGTTCCGAGCGTTTGCCATCGATTTCCTTGACGATCACTTCCGGCCTGGAAATTCCGAGTTCGTAGCCTTCCCTGCGCATAGTTTCGATCAAAATCGACAGGTGTAATTC
>JBOICY010000129.1:0-5000 GCA_050740335.1 Methylococcales bacterium
CGTCTGAACGTTTGACGAAAATTATTGAACCGATCGTATCCGGATTGGGTTACGAATGCGTCGGCGTCGAATTCGTACCGCACGCTAAACAATCGGTGCTCAGAGTGTTTATCGACTCCGAAAACGGTGTGCTGGTGGATGATTGTGCAAAAGTCAGCCACCAACTGAGTGGCGCTCTGGATGTGGAAGACCCGATACCGGGTAACTACCAGCTTGAAATCTCCTCGCCGGGGATTGAGCGGCCATTGTTCAAGTTGGCGGATTTCGATCGTTTCAAGGCACAGACCGCTGAAATCGAACTGTACGAAGCCCTTCATGCCCGCCGCAAGTATCGGGGATACCTGGAGGGTACGCGGGAACAGGCCATTATCCTGGAGGTTGACGGTACGATTCATGAAATACCATTCGATCTGATCAAGAAAGCCCGCCTGTCACCCGAGGTCTTCGGGGTTAAGCAAGGAAAACGAAATGGCAAATAAAGAGATATTGCTGGTCGTGGAGGTCGTTTCCAATGAAAAGCAAATCGAAAAAGAAATCATTTTTCAGGCAATCGAGGCGGCATTGGAAACCGCGGCGATGAAACGTTACGGCAATAAAATCAACGCCAGGGTAAAAATCAATCGGTCCACCGGAGATTACGATACCTTTCGGACGTGGGAAGTTGTCGAGCCGAACGAAGAGTTCGAGGGAGGGATCGAATCGCCGGATACCGAAATACTGCTCGAGGATGCCCAGAAAATCCGGCCCGACATCGAGTCTGGCGATACTATCGAAGAACCCATCGAATCGATCGAATTCGGACGGATTGCGGCACAAACCGCGAAACAGGTCATCGTTCAAAAAGTCCGCGAGGCCGAGCGGCGGAAAATTGTAAGCGCCTATCAGGATCGCATTGGACAATTGGTCACCGGGGTCGTCAAGCGGGTCGAACGCGGAATGATTATTCTCGATCTTGGCGGGAACGCCGAAGCAATCATCCCGAAAGAGGAAATGATTCCCCGGGAAGCCATGCGCAACGGCGACCGGGTCCGCGGTTATCTGTACGCCGTGCGACCCGAAGTCAGGGGTCCCCAGTTGTTCGTGAGTCGCACCGCGCCGGACCTTTTGGTGGAATTGTTCCGGCTCGAAGTTCCGGAAGTCAGTGAAGGTCTGATTGAAATCCTCCGGGCGGCCCGCGACCCCGGATCGCGCGCCAAAATCGCGGTGAAGAGCAACGACCCCAGACTGGATCCTGTCGGCGCTTGTGTCGGAATGCGCGGCTCGAGGGTACAGGCCGTTTCGAATGAGCTCGGCGGGGAACGGGTCGATATCATATTGTGGAATGACAACGAGGCCCAGTTCGTGATCAATGCAATGTCCCCGGCTGAAATCGCATCGATTGTCGTGGATGAAGATTCTCATTCGATGGATGTCGCGGTGTCGGCCGATAATCTTTCGCAGGCAATCGGCCGCGGAGGCCAGAATGTGAGGCTCGCGACCGAGCTGACCGGTTGGAATCTGAATGTCATGGATGTCGCGGAAGCGGATAAGAAAAGCGATGAAGAACGCCAAACCATTATGCAATCCTTCATGAATGACCTCGATGTCGACGAGGATGTGGCTTCCATTCTGGTTCAGGAAGGCTTTACCAGCGTAGACGAACTGGTCTATGTGCCGGCCAAAGAGCTTCTGGAAATCGAAGAGTTCGACGAGCGAATCGTGGAGGAATTGCGTAACCGGGCCAAAGACGTATTGCTGATCAAGGCAATCGCTTCGGAAGAACAACTCGATGACGCCAATCCGGACCAGGATCTCCTGGATATGGAGGGAATCGACAAAGAACTTGCCTTTACACTGGCCAGCAAGGGGATTACGACGATGGAAGACCTTGCCGGCCTTTCGATCGGTGAGCTGTCGGAAATCGCCGGTGTGGACCAGATTAAGGCCGGTCAGTTGATCATGACCGCACGCGCCCCGTGGTTTAGCGACGAAAAAGCGAGTAAATAGGCTGGAGGACTTGAATTGATGGCAAATGTGACTGTACGGCAGCTTGCGAATACGCTGAACATCTCCCTGGACAAGCTGGTCGCTCAATTGGAAAATGCCGGACTGGACATCTCCGGTGCCGATGATGTGCTCGACGATATCGAGAAACGTAAACTGCTGAGTCATTTACGCAAGAGTCACGGAAAAGAAGCCAATACCAATACCAGTCCAAAGCAGGTCGTACTGACGCGCCGGAAAACCCAGGTTCTTCATCAGACCAAAGTTCCCGGACGAAACCCGAAGGCCGTCAATGTCGAGGTGCGCAAGCGCCGGACTTATGTCAAACGATCGGAACAGGTTAAAGACGAATCCACCCGGGAAGTGGACGAATTGAGAAAAGCGCTCGAGGAACAGCGCCGCCTGATCGAAGAGCAGGAAAACGAAAGAAAACAACGGGAAGCCGCCCTGCAACTCAAAATGCAGGAAGAAGAACAGGAGCGTAGGAGAATCGAGGAAGAAAAACGTCTGGAAGAAGAACGCAAGCAAATACAGATGGAATCCGGCAAAGCCGAAGAAACCGAAAAAAAACGCGCCAGGGAAGAAGAAAAGCGTGAGAAGGAAAAATTGACCAAACGCGAGGCCGAAAAAGGTCGTAAAAAGTTTTCCAAACAGGATACGGAAGTGGTCGCCCTTTCAGCCGGGAGATTGCATGTGGACGCGGCCACCAAACGAAAAAAGAAGAAACGTCGCCCGGAAATTCCGGTTGTCGGGATCCATGATCGAAAGCATGGCTTTGAAAAGCCTACCGCACCGGTAGTCAAAGAAGTTTCGGTTCCGGAATCGATCAGCGTGGCGGAACTGGCCCAGCGGATGTCGGTTAAAGCCGCGGAGCTGATCAAAGCGCTCATGAGGATGGGAACCATGGCGACCATCAATCAAGCGCTCGATCAGGACACGGCGCTGGTGTTGGTGGAGGACCTGGGCCACAAGGCGATCCTGCAAAGCAGCGAAAATCTGGAAAAAGAATGGCTCGAAGAATTCGAGGCCGAGGCGGGCGAAGAAGTACCGCGCGCGCCGGTGGTCACCATTATGGGCCATGTCGACCACGGTAAGACCTCGCTGTTGGATTACATCCGGAAAAGCCGCGTGGCTATCGGTGAAGCGGGCGGAATCACCCAGCATATCGGCGCCTACCGCGTCGACACGGGTCATGGCGCAATTACTTTTCTCGACACGCCGGGTCATGCGGCCTTTACCGCGATGCGTGCGCGTGGCGCCGAGGTGACCGACGTCGTGATCATCGTGGTGGCGGCCGATGACGGGGTCATGCCCCAGACCAAGGAGGCGATCGAACATTCGCGGGCCGGTAAGGTTCCGATCATCGTAGCGATCAATAAAATCGATAAATCGAACGCCGATCCGGAACGCGTGAAAAGCGAGTTGGCCGCGATGCAGGTCGTTCCCGAAGAATGGGGCGGCGATGTTCAGTTCGTGAGCGTTTCGGCCAAAACCGGGCAAGGAGTCGATGCGTTACTCGAAGGACTTCTGCTGCAGGCGGAAATTCTCGAGCTCAAGGCACCCGACCAGGGACGTGCCTCGGGGGTTGTGATCGAAGCACGATTGGACAAAGGACGCGGCCCGATCGCCACGCTCCTGGTCCAGAAGGGCTTGTTGAAGAAAGGTGACGTGATCATTTGCGGCCACGAATTCGGCCGGGTGCGAGCAATGTTCAACGAGGATGGCAAGGCCCTGAATGAAGCCGGTCCATCGACACCGGTTGAAATTTTAGGTCTGTCGGGAGCGCCGAACGCGGGCGAGGAATTCCACATCGTGCATGATGAACGCAAAGCGCGCGAGCTGGCCTTGCTTCGCGAAGAAAAACTGCGCACTATAAAACTCGCCGCACAGCAGTCCACCAAGCTCGACGAAATCTTTTCGAAAATGGAAAGCGGCGATGTTTCCGAAGTGAATCTGGTGGTCAAAACCGATGTTCAGGGCAGCCTCGAAGCGCTTCGCGAATCGCTGACCGGTCTGTCCACCGAAGAGGTGGTGGTCAAAGTGGTTTCGGGCGGTGTCGGCGGAATCAATGAAGGCGATGTGAATCTGGCTCTCGCGTCAAACGGGATTATCATCGGCTTCAACGTGCGCGCCGATGCGAGCGCGCGCAAGCTGATCGAAGAGAAAGGGATCGATCTCCATTATTACAGCGTAATCTACGATGTCATCGACGAGGTCAAACGCTCGATCAATGGATTATTATCTCCCGAGTTCAAGGAAAGCATTGTCGGGATCGCGGAAGTCCGGGATGTTTTCCGTTCTCCGAAATTCGGAGCCATCGCCGGATGCCTGGTCACCGAGGGACATGTGACCAGAAACCTGCCGATCCGGGTACTGCGCGACAATGTCGTGATCTTCGAGGGCCGGCTCGAGTCATTGCGCCGTTTCAAGGACGATGTGAACGAGGTCAAATCGGGCATGGAATGCGGTATCGGCGTGAAGAACTACAATGACGTCAAGGTCGGTGATCTGATCGAAGTCTATGAAAAAACCGAAGTTGCCAGGCAGGTTTGAACGATACGCTTCAAAAATCGATTCGATGATTTCACATAAATGGGTTAAAACCCGGAACCGGTCGTCTTTAATAACCGATTTTTCGATCCTGAACGCACCAATCCGTCCAAACTGGATTCAGAAAAATGCCGCGCGAATTCAACCGTAGCCAAAGGGTCGCGTCGCAAATGCAAAGGGAGCTGGCGATGATCCTGCAATCGGAAATCAAAGACCCGCGTCTGGGATTCATCACCGTCAACGAGGTCGAACTGAGCCGGGATCTGTCGGTCGCGAGAGTCTATTTTACGGTACTCGGAAAAGCGCGTGATCAGGTCGAAAAAGACCGCGCAATCCTCGACCGGTCGATTCCCTTCATTCGCCGGGCACTGGGTAAACGAATGCGAATCCGGGTGCTTCCGGAATTGCGCTTTATTCACGATGAATCGATCGACCAGGGAATGCGAATCGATCGCTTATTACAGGAG
>JBOICY010000130.1:0-10795 GCA_050740335.1 Methylococcales bacterium
GCGCGGAACTGTAGGCCACCGAATCGCGGACGTCCACGATGATCACGTCTTTTTCGTCGATCAGCTTTTTGCCTTGATCGATGTCAATTGTCTGGAAAGTCATGTCGTGCTCCTTTGTTTTAACGGAAAGCGGGCAATTCCAGTAAATATTATGCCATACTCCTTGGGAGTTGTCCGTGCGAAAAAGAGAGCCGCCGGTAAAGTGGAACCATGGATTGTTGTTAGGGTCTGCCATCGAATTTATGGAGGGAAATTCGATGGCAGACCCTGATCCTGACCCTATTCCCTGTTCCGATGACGACTCGCTTCATTCGGTTAACCGGTCCAGAAGGCACTTCAACCATTCGGATATCCTGGCAATTGGGCTTTGGTGCTAGAATGACCGGAACGCTCCGAAATTCGCGAGAAGTGCAACCATGGAACAACCTTCCATCTGGCAGATGATCCTTTATGGCGCCCTGGCCTTGCTGATCGTTTTCTGGTTTCGTCCGGGAATCCAAGCTTCGCTTGAGCGCAGTAAACACGCGCCGAAAGACTGGCCGGCGGTGTTGGTGCCCATCGCACTGGTGGTCGCCTTTGTGGTTTTTCTGATTGTCATGACCTGAGATGCGTCTGAATAATTATCGGAACCTGGCCGGGGTTGGAAACGAATCGGATTCCGAAGAACTCAGTAAGACCAGGAGAAAGCAACAATCCACCGATCTCCAGCACCTGGGTCTTGAGCTCAGCCGCTTATCTCAGAGGGAACTCGATAGCCTGAATCTGGACGACGAGTTGCGGGCGGCGCTCGACCAGGCGCAAAAAATCAAACCGGGTGGAGCATTCAAACGGCAGATCAAATTCATCGGCGGATTTCTGCGTGCGATGGAGGACGCCGGGCCGATCCGCGAAAATTTCGCGAGATTGAAGCATCCAGGCAGAGCCACGGCCCGCCGCCATCATGTTTTGGAAAAATGGCGTGATCGTTTGCTCGCGGAAGGAGATTCCGCGGTCGAGACCTTGCTGGAACAGAGGCCCGCAATCGATTGCCAGCATCTCCGGCAACTCGTGCGCAATGCGAGAAAGGAAGTCGAACACGGAAAACCGCCGCGGTCAGCACGGATGTTGTACCGATATCTGGGGGAATTTCTCGATTAGCGTGAGGATCGATCGTGTTTTTCGATAGAGCCTTGAAACGATCCTGTCGGACTCAAAACTTATTCGCTGTGGAGTGATTTCGTGTGAAAAAAATCAAAATCTTGTCAACAGTAAGCCTGGTGTTTTTTTTCGTTTTGACACCGCTGAAACAAAGTCACGCGGCCGATGCGGCCGGTTGGGTCGGGGCGGGCATCTGCAGCGTGCTCTACACACCCGTTAAAACCGCATTCGCGCTATTGATGGGGATTACCGGGGGACTGTCCATGATTGCGACGGTTCCGGCCGGCGACACCAAGGCCTCGGCTCAAATCGTAAAATGGGGAATGTACGGTGACTGGTTGATCAGACCCGACCATTTGTACGGCCAGAACCCCGTCAAATTTATCGGAACTGAAAATAGAGCCCGCTTCGTGCTGGTTGATCCGGCTATCAAACTCAGTCGACGCGATTGACGCAGTCTCGACTATTTTACCGGCACATGACAATCCAGCCAGACAATTAACTTCCTGATTACCCGATCGAAGGCATCGGTGGGGCCTGTCTCCGGTTCGATTGGGTCGCCGAACAGTTTGATCGATCAGTTGATGCCATGAGTATTTTGATCGTCAATGACGATAACGGCATCCGCAAGGTGTTGGAGTTACGCTTGGCTTCCGAGGGATTCAACATTTTGAGTGCGCGGAATGCGGGAGAAGCCTTTAAAGTATTGGGGATGGATGGCGAAACCGCAGCCGATTCGGGGATCGATCTGATCCTGATGGATATTCTGATGCCGGATATCCGAGGCATCGACGCCTGCCGGGAAATCAAATCGAACGAGTCGCTAAAGGACATCCCGATCATTCTGATGACCGCGAGTTCGGATGATCAGCACTTAGAGGAGGCGTTCAACGCAGGTGCGCTGGATTATATCGAAAAGCCCTTCAAAAAGGTCGAGTTGCTGGCCCGGATCCGCTCGGCGTTGCGACTGAAATCGGAAATCGATCAACGAAAACGCCGGGAACAGGAACTGACCATCGCCGCGCGGGAATTGCATGAAGCCAACATCAAGCTGGCAAAGCTTTCCGCGGTTGACGGTTTAACGGAAGTTTTTAACCGCCGTTATTTCGATTATGCCCTGGAAAAGGAATTTCAGCGTTCGATTCGCAACCAAACGCCGATCTCTCTGATTATGATCGATATTGACGGCTTCAAGGCATTTAACGACTTCTACGGTCATCTACGGGGCGACCGGTGCCTCAAGCAGATTGCAACCGCGCTGAAAAAGGTCTTCAATCGATCTCACGATTTTATCGCCCGCTACGGCGGAGAGGAGTTCGTCGTGGTGTTGCCGGAAACCTCGCGGGAAGGGGCCGAAAGGTTGGCCGAGGCGCTTCGCTCGCGCGTGGAAAGTCTCTCGATCGACCATATCCAAGCACCGGTCGGAACCTGTGTAACCATCAGTTTGGGAGTCTCCAGCATGGTTCCGCAACCCGGGAGCGCGTTCGAGGAGTTGATCAACCGCGCCGATCGGGCTCTATATCAATCGAAAATAGCCGGACGCAACCGGGTTACGGTGGCTCCAGAGGAGTGAGCGCGGCTCCGGCAAAACGGATACCGGTCCAGCCGGTTCGAATAAGGTTTCGAATATTGCGGTGATTGTCTTGTTCGGAGTTTTGCAGCACATCGATCCAGTAGTGATCGCCAATAAACCTCGGCGTCGCGTCTTTTTCGAGATCATGAAGCCAAGCGAAGTAAAAAATCCTGCAGGAACCTTCATTGACGCCTGCTTCATTTTCGATCGCGTCGCGGCCGAAGCCGTTCGATAATTTGACCGGTGTATAGCGGTAATGTTGACTGATCAGCGATTGAGTCTCGGCGAAATCCACTCGTTCGCCTTGTCTTAGCCGCTTTAGAAATCCTTCGACCGGCATCCAGGGCTAGCGGATCAGTTTGGCAAGTTCCTTGAATTTCGGATGCGTCGAGTCTCTCATCCATTCGAACAGCACCGACTCGTAGTTGGTGATTGTGATCCCGGCTTGCCGCATTCTTTCCAGCGCAAAGAATCGATGTTCCTGTTTCCGGGAGCACACGGTGTCTTCGGCGACAAATATCGAATAGCCCGAATCGTAGAGTTCAAATGCGGTTTGCAGCACACAGACATGGGCTTCCTGCCCGACCAGAACCAATTGAGTTTTACCGCTTTTTTCGAGTACGCCTCGAAATCCCGCGGCCGCACAACAGGAAAACCCGGTTTTCTGGAATTTCTGCGCCGAAGCGGGTAAATGCTCCAGAAGATTCCGTTCGGTTTCTCCCAAGCCCTTGGGATATTGTTCCGTGAGCAATACTGGGACTTGCAACGCGGCCGCGGCCTGCAACAGTACGGTTGTATTAGTCAGCATCTGCTCGGCGTCGTTTTCGGGCATTGCCGCGGTCAGGGTCGGTTGGATGTCGATGACGAGCAATGCACTGTCAGCGGCATTGCAAAGGGAAATGGGCTTAGTCATGATCGAGTTGCCGAGGGTGATTAAATTGCGGACATCGTAAGATGATAACCGATAATCAGAAAAATTTGGCTAAATGGACTGCCAGGAATTCTCGGAACGGCAACGACTCCAAAAAATTTGGCTATGATATAGATAAATGGCCGGTCCGGCTCATCGACGTCAGTCAGCTCGGCGTTTCAATTGCCTGTGGGAAGAAGTTGAGATGCGGACAACGCTTGCTATTGATGTTGACCTTCCAGGACGGTCAATCCTTCGAATTCGACGCTGTGATTTCCAACCGGCGTTCCGGCGATGAGGATATGACCTATGGAATCAAATTCGAAAGATCAAACCACCAGTTCGAAGAACACTTGTTGAAGACCGGACTGAAAATAAAACTGAAAAACCTCTCGACGACGGAATAAGCTATTTTTCGGTTGGCTCGGCGAGTATTTTCTGTAGTTTTTCCCATACCTGATCACTGATCAGCGGTTGGGCGGCCCGGTTCGGGTGGATGCCGTCCTCTTGCATGTATTCGGGACGATCACCGATCCCGCTCAGTAGTCCCGGTACGAATTCAATCGGCATTTCCGAGGCCAGCCGGTGATAAATTCCCTCGAACAGGGCAGTGTAGGATTTGCCATAATTCGGTGGTATCTGGATTCCGAGTAAGATCACCCGGGCGCCCGAGGATCGGGTCCGGACGATCATTTCTTTCAGATTCGCCTGGATCACCTTGGGCGGCAAACCTCTGAGTCCATCATTTCCGCCCAGTTCGATCACCACGACGCCCGGGTGATAGCTGGCAAGTTCCTGATCGATGCGCGCGAGGCCTCCCGCGCTCGTGTCCCCGTCGATGCTCGAATTGATCACCGTGCAAGCCATGTTCTCCCGATCCAATTTCTGTTGTAATAACGCGACCCATCCTTGTGAGCGTTCCAGACCGTGGGCCGCGCTGATGCTGTCTCCGATTACCAGGACCGGACAGGCCTGGCCGAGGGACGGAACGATGATCAAAATCACGCAAAACAGGAATTTATTTTTGAATAAGCGCATGCAGAAATCCTCCGGGGCCGGGCAATCCACTCGACACATGATGATCGTTGCCAGGAAATTATCCAAGACCGTCGCTACCGCGAGGGGCAAGCTTAATATACTGAATTCGGTCGATCTTTCAATCCGGGTGGGAGAACCCGTGGCGATCGTCGGGGCCTCGGGCTCCGGTAAAACCACCCTGCTCAGTCTGCTTGCCGGCTTGGATCAACCTTCGGAGGGGCAGGTATTTCTGGATGGCGAATGTCTGACCGCGATGGACGAAGACGGGCGCGCGCTGATCAGGAGCCGCTCTGTCGGCTTTGTGTTTCAATCATTTCATCTGCTTCCGAACCTGAGCGCATTGGAGAATGTCATGTTGCCGCTTGAATTGCAGGCTCGCAACGATGCCAGGGCCGAGGCGGGGGCCTTACTGTCCCGGGTCGGTTTAGGTGACCGCCTGGCTCATTATCCCAATCAGTTATCCGGAGGCGAGCAGCAGCGTGTCGCGCTGGCGCGAGCATTTGCGGCGGTGCCGCGCGTATTGTTCGCCGACGAGCCGACCGGTAATCTGGACAGCAGTACCGGCGAACAGATTATCGAACTGCTGTTCGAAATCAACCGGGAAAAGCGAACCACCCTGGTTCTCGTGACGCACGACGACGCACTCGCATCGCGTTGCGAAAGGATCGTACATCTAAAAGCCGGTTCGATTGTCGATTCCGAATGAACAAAATTTCGCTGACCCAATTCATCGGACTCGCGATTCGCCTGCTGGCCAGGGATTGGCGTTCCGGAGAATTGAATATCCTGATTCTGGCGCTGATCATCGCCGCGGCCAGCACCGCGACGACCGGACTGTTCAGCGATCGTCTGAATCGGACCATGGTGATGCAGGCGGCCGCCTTTCTGGCCGCGGATCTGGTTGTGACGAGCCATGCCGCGCTGCCGGAACAGTGGCTTGAAAAAGCCACGGCCAGTCGTCTGAAGATGGCCAGAAGCACAGAATTTTCGAGCGTTCTGGTCCACGATGAATCAATCCTGCTGTGCGGAATCAAGGCGGTGACGAATACCTATCCGCTGCGCGGTCATCTGAAAACCACCACGGGATCGATGACAGACGAGAAGGACACCGTGGAAATCCCGGTTCCGGGAACCGCCTGGGTGGAAACGCGGGTACTGTCCGCATTGGATCTCGCGATCGGGGATTCGATCGAGGTCGGTGAAAAGCCGCTTAAAATCACCCGCATTCTGACCTATGAACCGGACCGCAGGGATAACCTGCTTGGCTTGACACCGCGCGTGATCATGCATCACGAAGATCTGCCCGCAAGCGGTATGATCCGTCCCGGAAGCCATGTCCATTATTATTTTCTGTTCGCGGGTCCTGAAATCGCCGTGCGCGAGTTCAAGACCTGGCTGCAAAGCCGGCTGGTTCCGGGACAGAGAATCATGGACATCTATGAAGATCGTCCCGAACTTGCCACGGCTTTCAAACGCGCGGAAGAATATCTCGGATTGGCGAGTGTCGTAGTGGTGATGATCGCGGGGGTTGCCATTGCCATGGCCGCGCGCCGTTATTCGAGGCGTCATTTCGACATGACGGCTATTCTGAGATGCCTGGGCGTCCGGCAAAATCAAGTCCTGTGGCTGTTCTACTGGCAGTTGTTGCTGTTGGGGCTTGCGGCGAGCGCCGTCGGCTGCGTGATCGGATGGCTCAGCCAGGAAATCCTGGTATGGTACCTCAGGGACCTGCTTCCGGAAAATCTGGCCGCACCCGGGATTTTCGCCTATGTGATGGCGATTCTCGCGGGTCTCGTGATTCTCGCGGGATTCACGCTCGCGCCATTATTACAGCAACGGCGGGTTTCTCCGCTCAGGGTTTTACGGCGCGACCTGGTTCCCGCTCCGCTCAACCAGGGTGTCGTATACGGTGCCGGTTTTCTCACCCTGTCCGCCCTGGTCTGGTGGAATACCGGTGATTGGCGACTGGTCCTCTACTTTCTGGCCGCTGCCGCGGGTGCAATCCTGTGTTCCGGGGGATTGGTGTATCTCTTGCTGCGGACCACGCGCGTGTTTTTACCTCATCTCGGGATGAATACCCGTTTCGGCATTCAACAACTGAGCCGCAATGCGACCTCGAACCTGAGTCAGATCCTCGCCTTCGGCGTCACATTCACGGCCATGATCGTGATCTTTCTGGTGCGCACCGACCTGATCAAAACCTGGCAGGGGCAGCTGCCGCAGAATACGCCGAATTACTTCGCGTTCAATATATTCCCCGCGGAGTGGGAGACGCTCAAGGATTGGCTCGGGAGCGAAAAAATCGAAGTTCCGGCATTTTATCCGGTGATTCGCGGACGTCTGATTCAAATCAACGGCCAGGATGCCGGCAAGATCGTATCCGCGAATTCCCAGGCGGAAAACGCCCTGAACAGGGATTTGAATTTGACTTATACCGATGTTTTGCCCGCGGATAATCGAATGAAAGGGGGCAACTGGTGGAATAACGATGACACGCACCTGGTTTCGGTCGAACAGAGTCTCGCCGAAAGTCTCAAGACCAAAGTCGGCGATACCATGACATTCACGATTGGAAGCCGGGAAATCGTCGTCACGGTGAGCAGTATCCGCAGTGTTCAGTGGGATACCATGAACCCCAACTTTTATTTCATTTTTTCGCCGGGCACGCTGGAGGGTTTTCCGAGTACCTATCTGACGAGTTTCTATCTACCCGCGGATAAACAGACCATTCTGAACAGGCTGGTGAATCAATTTCCGAGTATTTCGGTGCTGGAAGTGGGTTTGATCATCCGACAGATCCAGACGATTCTCGGACAGGTCACGGTGGCTATCGAATTCGTCCTGTTTTTCTCCCTGCTCGCGGGAATCGTTGTGTTGTTTGCGGCGGTTTACTCGGATATCGATGAAAGGATTTTCAATGCCTGTATTCTTAGAACCCTGGGCGCGGGCAGACGCGTAATCCGACAAAATCAGTGCGTTGAATTCGTCAGTCTGGGCTTGATCGCGGGAATCCTGGGCGCGGCTTCGTCCGAACTTCTTCTATGGTTTCTATATGAACGGATTTTCGATCTACCGGTTAAGCTCTACTGGAAAGTGGGCCTCGCGACGCCGATCGCGGGCGCGGCCCTGATCGGGTCATTTGGATTATGGGTGACCCGCCGGACCGTGAGACAGAGTCCGTTGATCCTGATCAGGGAAAATTGATTCGGTATCACCGCCCTCGTTTCACCAGCTTCCGCGCCAGGGCCTCGGAAGCTGGTGAATACCCGGGGCGGATCACCATTATTGTTTAATATTGACTTTGGATGTCCAACCGGATTTCCCCTGACAATCTCCACCCTGGGGCTCGACTTCGACATAGGTAATGAAATTGGCCATGGTTTGTTCCACGACTTTTACCACAGTATCCGGTTTTACCAGGCATACATTGGTGTCCTCACCCGATCCCGCGGAACCGAATATCGGTCGGGTGGTCAACAGAACTTCACCCCCGTTGGGGTTTTTCATCACGTAATTCTGGCCATTGACCAGGTTCATAGTCATCTGTACCGTTTCTTCGGTTCCGCTTCCGACGAAGGTAAACAGGAAAACGATCAGCAGCGCAACCGCGCCGCCGTAAAAGACTT
Organism: Methylococcales bacterium; assembly: GCA_050740335.1. GTDB lineage: Bacteria > Pseudomonadota > Gammaproteobacteria > Methylococcales > UBA1147 > UBA1147. Next base: position 8,285 of record JBOICY010000130.1, read on the forward strand.
TCGGATTCGATTTCTGCAGGCCAATGATGGAATTCGTGATTTTGGTAAAGATCTGGGCGACCTGCGCGCTTTTAGAATTATTTTGATTGCTCATTGTAGACCTCCTCTAGGGGTCTTGTAATTATATACTCGCTGAAACCATGCGCGCCAGCCAAGTTCGATTATCGGAGCGAAGCTAGCGAAATTTTGCTTGACCCGCCGTGCTATCCTAGCAAATGAGGCTTGGGCCGGTTACCACGGTTCAGAATATTTGTTAGCGCCCGAGCGGGTTTTTCGAATCAAGTGCAGTCTATTCGGCGCAGGCATTGGCTCATGAAAAACAAGTTTCTGTCGCGAAATCCGGGCAAATCCGATGTCAAGGAATTTCTTGGCAAACTGGATAAAATGCCTGTAGTCCGTAAAGCGGAAACAAGAGGCCGGCTGATTTTTGCAATGGATGCGACCCAAAGTCGCGAACCTGCGTGGGACCGGGCCTGCCGCATTCAGGCTCAGATGTTTGAGGTCACGAATGCCCTGGGTGGACTGGAAGTTCAGTTGTGCTATTACCATGGATTCGAAATTTTTCATGCGTCCGCCTGGTCAAATCAAGCGTCGGTGCTGCTACAGCAAATGACCGCCGTCCGGTGTTTGGCCGGGCATACTCAAATCGACAGATTGCTCGAACATGCGTTGGCCGAGACGAAAAAACAGAAGGTGAATGCGCTGGTTTTTATCGGCGACTGTATGGAAGAGGATGGTGGTTACTTATGCAATCTGGCCGGGGAATCGGGAATCCTCGGCCTTCCCTTGTTTATCTTTCACGAAGGCGATGAACCGGGGGCCGCGGCGGTGTTCCGGCGAATGGCCAAGCTGAGCCAGGGCGCTTACTGCCGTTTCGATGCCGGAAGCGCGAAGCATCTCGGCGAGCTGCTCGGCGCGGTGGCCGTCTATGCGGCGGGTGGCCGGCAAGCGCTCGATGATTACACGAGCAAGCACGGAACCAGCGTACTGCAATTAAGCTATCAGATTAAAAGAGACTAGTAGGTAGTCAATTTGAATCACATAAATCCGTCATTCCGGCAGGGATTGCCGGAATCCAGTTGCCAAGGACGGCAACTGCAGCGGTCACATCCTTGTGTTCTGGACCCCGGCAATCCCTGCCGGGGTGACGGGGCATTGCAATTTAACATGACTGACTACTAGCCGCAATCAACGATCCAAACTCGAACCGATGCTGTCACTGGACCGGCAGGCGTTCTTAAGCCTTGCGGGCGGATAAATCCATACCAAGGCACTCATCTCCTTCCTCACCTTGCTCGATCCAGGGCAACAACCTGGCACAGGTCGACCACACCGTCGCAACCAAGGGCTACGGGATCAACTTTGTGAGCAACAACAAGTACGCATATCAGAACAACAGCAACTCTATTCATGATTTTCTGAATCCCTCCGTTAGTGACCGGGGCCCTTTCTAATAATTCATCGGTTCGAAGAAAACGGAGGCCTTTTGCCTCGGTTTTTTTTGCCTGATACTTCGGCAAGGTACATCCCTCCCAAAAAACGAATGGCGCTCACGCTCTCTAGGATCGCTCAGGGAGCCGCTCAGTCATTGTTTCCTTTTGTTCAATGTACATGTGAGACCTCGATTTTGTTATCATGATTTTATGGGGAAGCTTGGCAGACATACGGAAAGCACATAATCACTTTTAGGCATAACCATCCGGAGAGACTCAATGGGAGCCATTGCAGAAGGCATTACGGCCTACGTGCAACCGCTGCTTAATCAAACTGACGGCTCAACGGAGCAGATGAGTAGAGCGTTTGCGCTTGGCCAGCTTTGTTGGAATTTGGCATTGTTGCCTGAGGAAAAGCGCGAAGAATTCCTCGGCGAGATGCGGCCAACTCTGCATTTGGATGACGACGAGTTTGAGGAGTTTCGGCGCTCCGTTGTCATTCCAATGATCCGGCGTCATCACGAAATGTTCCCGCAGATGAGCCGGATGGCTTCGATGAAAGCCTCGCGAGAGGCACCCGCGCCGCCGCACCTGACAACACCGGCGCGCACTCAAAAGTACCCGGGGACCGGGCGTAATGCACCATGTCCCTGTAACAGTGGGAGAAAGTACAAGCTGTGTTGCGGGCGATAAGCGCTTAAAAGAGTTGTTCGCGTAGCAAACGCGTATTTCTCCGAAAACCCGTCTCTTTAATACAATATCTGGAGACCGGTTTCAGGAGAGCTTTTCAAGAAAACGCGGGTCGCAGAAAAGGTGGTCTAACCGTCTTCTCCTCTTGTCCTTTAAAAACCCTCGTTTTTGAGAGATTAGACAATGTACGGCAAATTGCCGTTATCTCGATAATAATCATTGCACCTAAATCCTGCAAGGCTAATTTCCTCGATAAATTAAGGCGAACATCGGCCTGCCAAGGTGGATATTTTGACAACCGAACCACTGCGGAACGGTCTGTGTTGGTCAAGAATGCGGAGATGGGAGCGAGGTGAGGAAGGAGATAAGTGCCGTGGTATGGATCTAT
>JBOICY010000131.1:0-8598 GCA_050740335.1 Methylococcales bacterium
AATGTGCTCTTTGCGCAACGCATTTAAGAATGGATCTTGTAAATTTTGCCCCTTAGACATCCGTCATTCTCCTTATTGTTATACCAGCCGGATTTTACCATTGAATCAACGGGCGGTAGTCCAGACCTACCCATAATTAAAAATTATACCATATAACATAAGCCATCTACGACACCAGAACCAAATAGATTCAAGCCCTTGATTTACCTCTGCCTTCCAGTCCCATCCCGCACCGGCCAAATCCGATCCGGATAGTCTACCGCGCAACCCCGACCCGTGTGAATTCAAATTTCAAGCAAACCAAAACCGGATTACCTTCGCTCGTAACCAAACTGGTAATAGGTCTGATTCGATTGGCGCATCAAAGTTTCCACATCCGACGAAATTAGTGCGGCAAGGTCCCTGCTTTCCATATCATACAAAAATGATTCCGACTCTTTTCTAAGCCAGGTCAGTTGCCGTTTCGCGAGCTGCCGGGTCGCCGCGATAGCGCGCTCAATCATCGATTCCCGGTCGATTTCACCGTTCAGATATGACCAGACCTGCCGGTAGCCGACCGCCCGGACCGAGGGACAGGACGGATTTAGATCTCCGCGGCGAACCATTTTCTCGACTTCTTCCAGCAAACCGGAATCGACCATTCCCCGAAAACGAACCGCGATCCGCCGGTGCAGACTTTGCCGCGCGGCGGGGACCACTTTCAATTTAATCGGGAAAAAGGGTTGATTTTCGATAATCTCCGTTCCGCACAGATCGGTGAGCGACCGGCCGGTGATCCGAAAAACCTCCAAGGCCCGCTGGATCCTCTGAGGATCGTTGGGATGAATCCGGGCCGCGGCACAAGGGTCTACCTGCGCCAGTTGTGCGTGCATCTTTCGCCAACCCGCGGATGCGGCCCCGCGCTCGATTTCGGCACGGATTTCAGGATCGGCTTCGGGTAAACGCGCGAGCCCGTCGACCAAGACCTTGAAGTAGAGCATGGTCCCGCCAACCAGCAAGGGCGTCTTGCCGCGCTTGCGGATCGAGCGGATCAGTTCGAGCGCGAGGCGCCGGAACCGACCGGTCGAAAATACCTCGGCCTGATCCAGAATGTCGATCAGATGGTGCGGAATTCCCCGGCGTTCTTCGACAGTCGGTTTGGACGTTCCGATATCCATTCCCCGATAAACCAGCACGGAATCGACCGAAACGATTTCACAATTCAGGCGCTCCGCGAGATCGACCGCGAGTTTGGATTTGCCGCAGGCGGTCGGCCCCATCAGACAGATCACGGGATAAGGTTCTGGCACTGGCTTAACGGCCCCGCAAAAAGAATCGGTCCAATTCCCTGGCCGTCAATTCGACCCAGGTCGGCCGGCCGTGATTACACTGTCCGCTGTAGTCGGTGGCCTCCATTTCACGCAATAAGACGTTCATCTCCGCGCGGGTCAGACGCCGGTTTGCGCGAATCGCCCCGTGACAGGCCAGCCTCGCGAGCATTGCGTCGATGCCATCCTGGATCAGGGAACTCGAGCCTTGCGAGTGAAGTTCGGACAGCACATCGCGCACCAATGTTGACACATCGGTGCAAGAAAACGGCGCGGGCACCGAACGAATCATCAACGTTTCGAGATCCAGCCGATCGATTTCGAAACCCAATTTACGAAACTCGTCGCGCAACTCTTCCGCAAGATCAGCCTCTCCTTTACTGACATGCAATCTCACGGGCAATAACAGCGGTTGTTCGGAGACCTTTCCGGAATGGAATTGGCGCTTCAGCTTCTCATAGATTATCCGTTCGTGGGCCGCGTGCGCATCGACCAGGATCAGGCCATTGCTGGATTCCGACAAGATATAGATGTTATGCAAATGGGCTATGGCAAAACCCAGGGGTGGCGTCTCACTGGTGGTTCCGGCCTGGCCACGAGCGAATTGCTCGGGTCGCAACGGTGCGTCGCGCCCCGCGAGGGCGGCGTAAGATTCGATTTCTTCCCGGACCTGATAGGGCAAGGAAGATTGTTTGGGCAGATTGAAAAAACGTGGACTTCCCGGATCACCGGAATCGCGAAGAGACTGAGGCGTCAAGGATTCAGGCGATTCGATCCCGGATCGATGATTCGCTCCCGCACGCGATTCCGCCAAGACCCGGTGCAGTGCCCGGAACAGAAAATCATGGACCAGCCGGCTGTCCCGGAATCGAACCTCCAGCTTCGCGGGATGCGCGTTCACGTCGACCATTTTCGGGTCCAGTTCCAGATACAAGACGAAGACCGGATGACGTCCGTGAAACAAGACATCTTGGTAAGCCTGCCGCAGCGCATGGCTGACCACTTTGTCCCGCACCAGGCGGCCGTTGACATAAAAATATTGCATGTCGCCCTGGCTTCTCGAATAAGTCGGAAGACCGACCCAGCCCGACAAATGAAGCCCCGAAGACTCGAATTCGACGGCCAGCGCATTCTCCAGAAAGGCTGTTCCACAGACCCCCGCCACCCGCGACTCGCGACTCGCAAGGCTGTCCGCGGGTTTCAGATGAAGCACCTCCTTTAGATTATGATGCAACACAAAATCGACGTCGAAACGGCTCAATCCGAGCTTTTTGACCACGCCTTCCAGGTGGCTGAATTCAGTTTGCTCCGCGCGCAGGAACTTACGCCGCGCAGGAATGTTGTAGAAAAGATCCCGCACTTCGACCGAAGTGCCTCCGGGCAAGGCATCGGGCATCAAATCGAAGCGATCTTCGGTTCCATCGGCCACCACCCGCCAGGCTTGATCGGCTCCTTGCGCGCGCGACGCCACGGCCAACCTCGCCACGGAGCTGATACTGGGCAGCGCTTCTCCGCGAAAGCCCATGCTTTTGACCTGCTCCAGATCGGTGAGCGACGCGATCTTGCTGGTCGCATGTCTGGACAGGGCCAGGGGGAGGTCATCCTTTTCGATCCCTTCGCCGTTATCCACGACCCGGATCAGCCGAATTCCTCCGCGCTCGACATCGATCGCGATCCGCCCGGCTCCGGCGTCCAGACTGTTTTCGACCAATTCCTTGACGATCGAAGCCGGTCGTTCGATTACTTCACCCGCGGCAATCTGGTTGATCAGTTGCGGGGATAGTTTTTGAATGGGCATCGACGCGACCTACAAACCACGGCTTTCAAACGATTAACAGTGTCAGGATTTTTAATTATACCAACATCGAACCGGGTTTAGGGGGAGACACCGGACGGGCAATACGCTGCTTCATTTCTTGTCTCTATAACGGATTCTGACCGACAAATTCTTAGGTGTCATCACGAACGCAAATTCCTCATCGACCGCCGGGCCGCCGGGGTTTCTGGAAAAAGAAAAATTCCGGCACAGCATGGCCATCGCCGATTTGATTTCCAGCATCGCCAGGTTCCTGCCCGGACAAAAACGGGCTCCGGCTCCGAAGGGCATGCAGGCGCCGGAATTGTGCGGTGTAATTCGAGAGCCGTCCGGCTGCAACCAGCGTTCCGGTTTGAATTGACCGGCTTTGCCGAACGAGGATTCCTGCAACCCGCAGTGGCGCAGCAGCAGAAACACCGTGGCACCTTTGGCCAGACTGATCGGCCCGAGTTTTCGATCCCGGTTGGTTTCCAGAAACAGCAGCGGGGCGACCGACTTCAAACGCATGGTTTCGAAGGCCGCCGCCTCGATATACTTGAGTTGATCGTGGTTGGCGTATTCGTATAACAGTTTATTCCCACCGAGCACCGTGTCGGCCTCGGCCTGCATGCGCGTCTGCACTTCGGGAAATTCGGTCATGAAATAAAGCATCCAGGCGAGCGTATTGGCCGTGGTATCCTCGCCTCCCAGCAGCATGGTCAGGACGTTCCCCATGATTTCCGGATCGCTGAAGCGGAATTTGGACTCATCCCGTGCGACCAGCATGGCTTCCAGTAAATTGCCCGGGTGTTCTTCCAAGTCCGGATTTGCGGCGATCCGGGCTCGACTGTGTTCGACAAAACCGGCGATGGCTTTGCGGATTTCTATCAGCGCTTTTTCCAGCGCACGGTCGGCCGGGAGCCGGATGAAATGCCAATACGGAAACGCTGCATTGACCCGCCGGCTGATCATCGGAAAGATTTTTTGCAGATGTTGCTGGATCACGTCGTCCTCGGATTCCAGTGTATTGACATCGTAGCCGAAGGCCAGATTGGTCGTGGCGTCGACCGTAAATCGCATCAGGTCGTCCTGCACCGCGACGGCGTTATCCGAAGCTGCGTATCTTTGCAGCCGGTTCATGAGCTTTTCGGTGATCAGGAGCAGCGTTTGATAAAACGTACGCAAATGTTGTGGATTCAATGCCTGATTGACCATCGGGCGTTGTCTTCGCCATTGTTCCCCCTCGGCCGAAAACACGCCGCCGAGCCCGATTTCATTCTGTACTCGTTCGATGGCACTGATCCGCCGGTATCCCTCGGGTCGATCCCGCAGCGCCTCGTTAACCAGCACCGGGTCTGAAACCACGACGACAGGCCGCCGGCCGAGACGAATCGTATAGAGCGATCCGTAAACCTCCGCCCAGCTTTCGAGAACCGTGTGCAGCCGTTTGAGATCCAGTTGTAGAAAGTTGCCGAGCAAAGGGAGTCCTTTCGGGCCTGGAAGATCGGAAGGAGCAAGCGGTTTCCGGTCGCAGCGTGGGAGTTGTTGATGGTGTTCGCCGGGTGATGTTCGGTCATTCATGGGCAAAGTAAGGATTCAGTCGGATGAAGACAAGGCCGTCATTTTACTGGAAAGCATGCGTTTCCATCCCTGCTGTTTCTCGATTGCGCTGATCAGGTAGCCGCCAATATCTTTGCCCGTCGTCTGTTCGATCACTTCGAGCCCCGGCGACGAATTGACTTCCAAAAGCAGGGGGCCGTTACGAGAACGGATGATATTCACGCCAGCGACTTTCAACCCCAGGGATTTCGCGGCTTTAACAGCCAGGTTGCGTTCTTCGGATGTGTTTTTTACGGGTGACACGGAGCCTCCCTCGCGGACATTGGCTCTGAATTCACCCGGAGCGGCGATTCGCTGGATCGCGGCAACGACTTTGCCGTCGATCACGAACAAACGCAGATCCTTGCCTTCGGCCTCCTTGATAAAGGCCTGGACCAGCAAATCTGCCTTCATGGCTTTGAAACCGTTGATTACATTTTCCGCGGCTTTGCGGGTTTCCGCGAGTACCACGCCTTTCCCTTGTGTTCCATCGAGCAATTTCACGATCAGCGGAGCGCCGCCGACCATGTCGATGAGTTCGTCGGTATCGATCGGTGAATTGGCGAAACCCGTGGTTGGAATATTCAGTCCATTCTGCAGTAATAATTGAAGCGAAAACAGCCGGTCCTGCGATTTGCAGATCGCCTCGGAGGAGTTGAGCGTATACACCCCGATGCTTTCGAAATGCCTGCTCAAAGCGCAGCCGTAAAAGGTAAGACTCCGAGGGATGCGTGGGATCACGGCGTCGAGATCATTCAGGATTCGACCGTCGCGGTAGTGAATTTCAGGCGCTTCCGCATCCAGCTTGATGTAGCAGTGCTTGATATTGAGAAAAATCATTTCATGCCCGCGCTCGTCGCCGGCTTCGAGAATTCTGCGGTTACTGTAAAGCTCGGGATCGCTCGCGAGAAGTCCGATCGTGAGACCGGATCGGGTTTTGTCGACCTCTCCGTAGGCTGCCAGAATTTCCGATTCGGTTTTGTCTCCGCAGATGTTTCGGTCCGAGGGGTCGACCAGCAATCGTCCATGCATCGCCTCGCGCCCCAAAAGCATCCGGTATCCCATCGAGTCCCGGTTGGTCAGGGTCAGTTCGATATCCCAGCTTCGGCCGGACAAGGTCATCGGCGTGAGAATGACAAAGCGTTTCTCGCTGGTCCCGTTCGAACTCTTGACGGCGCGCTTGCCGAAAATGGGATGTTCGCAGCGAACCACCGTGCGGCGGTCATTCTGCAAGGGATGAACTTCAAAACTGACCCAGGGAACGGTTTTGCGCTTGAATGGGTGAATATTGAAGGCATGGATTGACGAGGTCTTGGCGCCCGAATCGACCCTGGCCTTGATCAACGGGACGCCGAGCGAATCGAATGAACACCATTCTTCGCTGCCGACAATGATTTTTTCGTCGTTGTCCGCCATAGGATTTCCGTAACTATTCAGCGAGATTCAATTTTGCTATTTTATTCAACACAGAGATCACGAAGAACCGGATCATTCGGGACTAATCGGAAAGTCTGGAATGAGGCTCTAAAGCATAACTTTTTTCAACAAACTCCGTGATCGCTGTGTTCTCTGTGGTGATTATTTACCAATTTTCAATGATTCCGATCAGGTCGGGTGTTTACTTCCGAGTACTGAGGAGTGTAGATCCGCCCGCGCGGTTTAGTTTATCCGGACTTGGGTCGGTCCATAAAGCTTTTATACCCGGTCAAGCCCCGTAACCCTCGGTTCCGCTGCGCTTCAATGACGCTTTTTGCCCATCCCGGGCGAAATATTCATCCCGTCCGAAACCGTTGGATGGGTACCGATCGATCCATCGCTCAGGATCGCCTAGATTCGCGACGGAGAGGAAGACATCGATGTCTAGCAAGACGTTCACGATCACGTGCCTGATCCTGGTTGCGCTCAATATTTACCTGTTTGCAAGCGCCCCGCCGCCGCTCGCGGAGGAAAAACCCGCGGGGACCACGATTTCCATCCAACAGGTTTTCGCGATCGTCGAGGCGGAGAACGATGCGGTGCGCGCCTTGTGGACCCGGGAGATTGTCGGCAGCGGCAAAAAGGTTGGGCTCAAATTCAATGAGGATTGGCGCGAACAGGGCGTAGAAGCCGGCCCCTTGCCTGCGCTCTTCTTGCGGGAAACCGCCATGAGCCTGGAAAAGCGTCCGGCACGGTTAAGCCTGTTCCTGGGTTCCGAGTACCCGATCAACAAGGCTAATCGCTTCGAAGGGATCCAGTTGGAGAAATTCCAGCATCTGAAACAAACTCGTGAACCGCAGTTCTTCTTCGCCCGGGATACCGGATTGTACACCGCGATGTATACCGACGAAGCAACGGTCGAGCCGTGTGTCGAATGTCATAACGAGCATAAACAAAGTCCCAGGAATGACTGGAAAATCCACGACGTGATGGGCGCGACGACCTGGATGTATCCTTCCGACCAGGTGACATTCGATGAGTCGATGAAGATCCTGACCGCGCTGCGACAAGGTTTCCGCGATACCTATACTTCCTATCTGAAAAAAGTGGGAACTTTTGCCAATCAGCCGGCGATCGGCGAGAAGTGGCCTCGCGAGGGCTATTTCCTGCCCGCCACCGACATTTTTATGACTGAGATAACGCGGCGCACATCCGCGCAAACCCTGGCAGCGCTGGCCAAAGCGGTTCAACCGCTCGCCAATACCGAGCTCGTGATCCCTGCCTACGCTCCGGATCTGAAATCCCAACCGGCTCAAACAGCCTTGTTTTCACCGCCGCAATTGTCAGCAGCCAATGCCAATGTCATTCCGCCAAACCGCTAGTTTAGGTTACCCCAGCCTGCGTTCGAAGTTAAAATAGGCACCTAAAAATAAACGATGCAGGAGCTTAAGCGAGTAGATTGATCGAATTTGTGCGAAATCCTTTGACGAAAAATCCTCATCGGCACCCCGAAATCGATCCGCGGTCCCTCGCTGGCGACGGCTCGCGGCGGACGAATCGACACACGCCGGCTCCCATCCTGCCGTCCAAACGCACGTTGGTACCCTTCCAACCGGCCAGGAGCAGAGCCTATCGCTATAGCGCGCTCGGTTTGGCGCTTTTAGCGGCCTATCTCGCGCAGGATATCCTCGACCTTAAATGGCCTTGGCATGTCGCGATGCAGACCGATGAAACCTACAAGCGGTTGACTGGATTCCTGCTGGCGGGTTATATCCTCCATCAATGGTCGCTGTCCCTGGGCAGGCATAAAGGACAAAGGTCCGAGACCAAGCTGGTCCGTCATATGGCCCGGGGTGCATGGGCACCGCTGATTTTCTACATTCATTCCCACCAAATCGGCTATGCCTATCTTTTCCTGCTGAGCACGGTTTATCTCGCCAACGTGACCCTGGGTTTACTCAATCCCGAAGTGGTCGGCATCCACAAAAGATGGTTTTTGCTCGGCTGGATGGTCGTGCATGTCGGTTTATCCGTATTGCTCCTGATATTGGCGGGTTATCACGCGTTCATGGCCTTTTACTATCAGTGACCGAGATTGAATACCAAAGAGATTGATCAGAAGGGGTTTTTTCCGGTACACGGACGCTACTCGGGCGCGATCCTTTGAAATTCGTAACTACTCAGGTAGCTCAAAATACTCCATGTATTCTGCTTTGTAGAACGGATAATTCAGGTAATACTGGAGGACATGAAAGCACTGCCCGACCTTGACCGACTCAGCGTTAGCGAAAAAGACGATCTGATCCCTGTGCTTTTCGGCCAAGTGCATGTTCTGGCGACCAGCGCGCTGACTTGGATCGGTAGCCATACGAAGCGGGGTAAAAAGGCCTTCGATGCCTTCGGGATTCTGGCCGTGTTTGCCGGAACACCGGTAGCACGATGGCTTAAAGCCGTATCGCGATCGGCGGCCTGCACCTGCCT
>JBOICY010000132.1:0-8691 GCA_050740335.1 Methylococcales bacterium
AGATTGGAGACCGCACTGCGTATTTCGGTTTCGTTCCCGAGCACCGTGGCCGAAGACTCGATCTGCAGTTGGACTCTGGCCGGTGCCGGCTGTAACGCGGAATACTCATGACACAATCGGGCCAAAAGATCCGGCATGTCGACATATTGATTCACGACATCCGGAATTTTGGTTTCAAGCCGGGTCAAGAACATCAAATCATCCACCAAGGCCCGCATCCTCGCGGCCTGCTCGGCCATACTGTCGACCGATCGAATCAAGCGATCCGGGGGCATGTCCGGGAATTCCTGCAGATTTTCGAGATAACCGGTCAATACCGTCAAGGGGGTACGCAATTCATGCGAAACGTTCGCGACAAAATCACGCCGCATGGTTTCCATCTGTTTGATACGCGTGATGTCCTGAGCGAGCAATAATCGCAGGCCTTTACCGTAGCGAACGATGCGAATCCCGATGATGGTATCGGGATTGCGCGGGGCCGGGATCGAGATCCCTTTTTCGTAGTTCCTGAAGAACAGATGACTGGTGAACTTCGGGTGACGAACCAGATTACCGATATGCTGGCCGATATCGGTATTCTTGAGCCCCAAAAGTCGTCCGGCCGCGCTGTTGAACCAATGGATTTCGTCATTCGGCCCGAGCACAACCGTCCCGTCCGGCAAGGCGGCGGTCGCTTTTCTGAAACGGTTCAGGATTTTTCCGAGGCGTTTTTTGCGGCGCTTGTCCTGACGTTTCAAACGCGAAAGGTCATAATAGATCTCGCGCCAGATTCCATTACTGGCCGGGCCAATTGCCTTTGCCCCGCGGCGCAGCCAGCGCTCCAACCGGTAAAGGTTAATTAAATGCCTGACGAGATAGGCGAGCAATCCGAGGAACAGCGCGGCGTCCGGCTCCTTCGTAAACCACCCGGCGCCGAACGAAATGAACAGATACAGAAAAAATCTGTAGATCTCGAACTGCCAGGGGTTTGGCATTTATTCCCCTTGCAGTGAAAATCGATAGCCGAATCCGCGTACCGTCTGGACCAACTCCTCACGCTCGAAGCGGGCCAGAATTTTTCTAAGCCGCCGGATATGGACATCGACGGTACGTTCTTCGATGTAGGTGCTGCGTCCCCATACATGATCGAGCAACTGTCCCCGACTGTAGACTTTGTCCGGATGGGTCATGAAAAATTCCAGCAATCGATATTCAGTTGGACTCAGAATGACCACTTTATCATCAATTTTCACCCGGTGCTCATCCTGGCTCAGAACGATACCCTGTTTTTCGATCCGATCGGGATTTTCCGCTGACGTACTGCGCCTTAACACCGCTCGAATCCGCGCAACCAATTCCTTGGGCGAAAAGGGTTTGCAGATATAATCATCCGCTCCGACATCGAGGCCGCGCACCTTGTCCTCCTCTTCGCCGCGAGCGGAAACCAGAATCACCGGGATGTCGGCGTAGCTTTTATCGCGCTTCAAACGCCTGCACCATTCCACGCCGCTGATACCCGGCAACATCCAGTCAAGAAGGATAATGTTCGGCAGGCTTTCTTTCAGACACCGGTCCCCCGCCTGAACATCGGAAACCCCTTGAACGATAAACCCGACTTGCTCGAGCAGCATGGTCAGCATGTCCCGGATCGAGGGTTCATCTTCTACAAGCAGAATCTTAATATCCATGAGACCAATTAATCCGGAACATGCCAGGAGTATTCAATTCGAAGACACGATCGGCACGACAAAGAAATTTCTGGGCCGGAAGCTTATCGGTCTATTGTTACAGTTCCGTGACATCTCCTCGCTAAAAAGCCCGGACAGTCTATGAAGAATCATTCCCCGCCGAGCCGAGAATTCAGATCATCCGGGGTAAAACACCGAATCCGCGTGCCGGTGCTCAAGCGGCCTTATTGAAAACAATCTCCTGTTCCTCGGCATCCACGCGAATCGTATCTCCGGGCCCGAACTTTCCGGACAAAATGTCCTCAGCCAGCCGATTTTCCAATTGCTGCTGAATCGCGCGCTTCAAAGGCCTCGCGCCATAGATCGGATCAAATCCGGCTTCGCCTAGTTTCTCGAGAGCGGCATCGCTGACTTCAAGAAGCAACTCCCGGTCCGCGAGACGCCTTTTCAGAATCTGGATCTGAATCCGGGTAATGGCTCGCAATTGTTCACGGCCGAGCGGATGGAACACCACCGATTCATCGAGCCGGTTGATGAATTCAGGGCGAAAATAATGATCCACGATGTCCATGACCGCGGCTTTCATCCGCTCATAATTTTGCTCGCCCGAAAGTTCCTGGATGCGATCGGAACCGAGATTGGAAGTCATCACGATCACGGAGTTCCGGAAATCCACGGTGCGTCCCTGGCCGTCGGTCAGGCGTCCGTCGTCGAGCACCTGCAGCAGCACGTTGAATACATCCGGATGCGCTTTTTCGACTTCGTCCAGCAGGATCACCGAATACGGCTTGCGGCGCACCGCCTCGGTGAGATAGCCGCCCTCTTCGTAGCCGACATAGCCGGGTGGCGCTCCGATCAAGCGCGCGACCGAATGCTTTTCCATGAACTCCGACATGTCGATCCGTACCATGAATTCCTCGCTGTCGAACAGAAACTCGGCGAGCGCCTTGCACAGTTCGGTCTTTCCGACCCCGGTCGGACCCAGAAACAGAAACGACCCATTCGGACGCCCGGGATCGGAAAGCCCGGCCCGGCTGCGCCGGATCGCATTACTCACCGCGCGAATCGCTTGCTGCTGGCCGACCACCCGACTGCCGATCACCCCCTCCATTTTGAGCAGCTTTTCCCGTTCCCCTTCGAGCATCTTGGCGACCGGAATGCCGGTCCAGCGCGACACGACCTCCGCGATCTCCTCGTCGGTTACTTTATTGCGCAAAAGGCGCATCTCCTGATTTTCGGCCTCGGTCGCGAACTTCAGTTCCTTTTCCAATTTCGGGATCACCCCGTATTGCAATTCGGACATCCGGGTCAGGTCACCGGCGCGTCGCGCGGTTTCAAGCTCCTGACGCGCATATTCGAGCTTCTCCTTGATACTCGTGGTTCCCTGAACAGCGGCTTTTTCGGCCTTCCAGATTTCATCCAGATCGGCGTATTCCTTTTCCAGATTGTCGATTTCGAGCTGGAGGATTTCGAGCCTTTTCCGGGAGGCTTCATCGGTTTCTCGCTTTAAAGCTTCACGTTCGATCTTGAGTTGGATCAAACGCCTTTCGAGCCTGTCCATTTCTTCGGGTTTCGAATCGATTTCCATTCGAATCCGGCTCGCCGCTTCATCGACCAGGTCGATCGCCTTATCCGGGAGCTGGCGGTCGCTGATATAGCGGTGCGACAGAGACGCCGCGGCCACAATCGCGGGGTCGGTGATTTCGACGCCGTGATGCAGTTCGTAGCGCTCTTTCAGGCCGCGCAGAATTGCAATCGTATCCTCGACAGAAGGTTCATCGACCAGGATTTTTTGGAAGCGCCGCTCCAGCGCCGCATCTTTTTCGATGTACTTGCGGTATTCGTCGAGCGTGGTCGCTCCGACGCAGTGCAACTCGCCGCGCGCCAGCGCGGGTTTCAGCATATTCCCGGCGTCCATCGCGCCTTCCGCCTTGCCGGCCCCGACCATCGTGTGCAATTCATCGATGAACAGAATGATCTGCCCTTCCTGTTTGGCGATGTCGTTCAATACGGCTTTCAAACGCTCTTCGAACTCGCCGCGGAATTTCGAACCCGCGATCAAAGAGGCCATATCCAGTGCCAACAAGCGCTTGTTTTTGACGCCTTCCGGTACTTCCCCGTTGATGATGCGCTGAGCGAGCCCCTCGACGATCGCGGTTTTACCGACACCCGGTTCGCCGATCAGGACCGGATTGTTCTTGGTGCGCCTCTGCAGCACCTGAATCGTGCGCCGGATTTCGTCGTCTCGGCCGATGACCGGATCGAGCTTCCCCTGTTCGGCCCTCTGGGTCAGATCCACTGTGTATTTTTCGAGCGCCCGACGATGCTCTTCGGCATTCGGGTCATCGACCTGCTGTCCGCCGCGCACCTGATCGATCACTTTTTCCAGCACACTGCGGGTCAGGCCGGCCTTCGTGAGCAGGTCCGAGAGACTGCCCCGTGCTTCAAGCGCCGCGAGCAAAAACAGTTCGCTGGATATATAGGCGTCCTTTCTTTTCTGAGCCAGCTTGTCGGTCAGATTCAACAGTCGGCCCAATTCCTGGGAGATCTGCACGTCACCACCACTCCCCTCAACGGTTGCCATCCGGTCCAGTTGTTCGCCGAGCCAGGCGCGCAACTGATTCACGTTCACGCCGGCCTGCGCCAGAAGTTGCCGGATCGATCCGCCTTCCTGATCGAGTAGCGCGATCATCACATGAACCGGTTCGATATACTGATGATCCTTCCCCAACGCAAGACTCTGTGCCTCGCCGAGCGCCATCTGATATTTACTGGTGAGTTTATCCATCCTCATAATTTAAAACCCATTGGATTGTATACAAACAGGGTGAATGAATGGGGGCCGCCGGCGGGCTTTTCAAGAGAAATGCCCAACCTGCTCAATAGTCGATAGAATTGAGCCGATTTTCGTTATAGAAACAGACCCACTTTAAGAGGATCAAAAGACCTTTCCAAGGGATCAAAATGTATGTGGACGGGTTTTCTACTGTGCGTTATCGTACGGACAGGCATCCCTTCGTGGCCTGGTCTTCTATCCATGTACTGCACATTCGCAGTGCTTTGTTCACACCGAATCGTCACGAAACGTTGCGAATGAATACCTCCCTCCGACCTTGTCGCCCTGTTTTTTTCCGGTCCGGGGAACCGGGCGGGTCCTTTTGTGCGCACCTTGAAGCGGTAAATTCATCAAATGTTGCGCTCTTATTGTCGTGATTCGGGATGTCCGGTCAAACTGGCAGGTTACCTGGAAGACCGCCAATGTTAGGAGCGCCAATGTCAAAACTCGGCAGTGAATACCGCATTCTCGCGGCGCTGTCAGCGACGTCCCGCCAATGCCTCTTGGCATACCTCGAGCCGGTCACCTTTGCAGTATCGGAAATTCTCTATCGGCCAGGAAAGACGACCCGGTACTTGTATTTCCCGAGGAGCGGCATTGTCTCTTTGCTCCGCATGAACGGTGGTATGGATACGCTCGAGGTGGCGATGGTGGGCAATGAAGGCATGGTCGGTGTACCGGTATTTCTCGGTGTCGCGACCCCCTGCAAATTAGCGATTGGCCGTACGGCCGGCACGGCGATGCGGATGGGGGCTCCGGCTTTTTACCGGTATGCGCATCGGGATGAGCCATTGCAGTTGTTAGGACACTACACGCACGCATTGCTGGACGAGATCTCGCAGCTATCCGTGTGCCATCGCTTCCACACCCTTGATATGCGGTTTGCGAGTTGGCGATTGACCACGCAGGACCGTCTCCAGTCCGACGACTTCACCATTACGCAGCAGGTCATTGCCCAGCGTCTGGGAGTGCGCCGCGCGGGCATCTCAATCGCGGCTCAAGCACTGCAAAGGAGGAACCTCATCCACTACGTCCGCGGGAATATCACGATCCTCAATCGCCGTGGATTGGAAGCCACTTCCTGCACTTGTTACAACGTCATTGCCGCGCAATACCGGTAAAATCAGGCCGAAACATCCCCCGCATCGCTATGGGTTAGGCGCGGGCCGCCAAAAATTCAACCCATCGAACATTCCCGGCTTCGTACCGGCGCTGTTTATAGTCTGGCCCTGTGGTGCCGCTTGGCCTATAACCGGCAGAGCTCTACTGATCCCACATCACGTTACATTTTGCCGCAACAGCGGCCGTGAGCAATTCGATCAGGGGCCAGGCGCGGTTAGCGAGACTCACCGCGGGCGGGTCCGAGTCGTCTTCGCTGATTGGGCCTGGTTTGCTCCCGGCCGAGGTCGCCTGATCCGCCTCAAGGGCTTGTTTCAGCTTGAAGAGTGCTGTATCGACCTCTTCAGCCAGGATGGCGCCTGGCACCGTGCCGCTGTGCCCCATCAGTTTAATCAAATTGACCGCGACGTCGCCGAACATCACGACATCCGCAGATGCTTTACTTCGAAAGGTAATCAGCATAAACGCCTCATCGTCTTGATTATTAGCTCTTGCTTTCTGAGCAGCGCAGAGCCCTTCATGTTCTTTAGTCCATCCCGTTTTCCTGTCCGAGAACCACCCGCACCTGATGGACCTTCACATCATCCAGGAGCGGTATAGTATTTCCCGTGGTTTGCGGTATTCCGTTCAGCTCCAGCTTGGCAACGCCGTGCGAAACCTCGGCGGGATTCTCCACCGTGATCCGATAACAGGTGTTTCCATGCTGATAGCGCATCGTGTAACTGTATTTCCTCGAGAATTCCCGCGTCGCCACTGACCGTAATGCAATGGGACACGGCGTAGGGTAGCCACAAGCGGTCGTCGGAGAAGCGCGTGCGTACACCGCGCCCGGCGGGTGGATGCCACCAGTGCTGCACATCGCCCTCGACAAACTGGCGCGCCGCGGTGCGCAGCAGGGGTTGGCGAACAAGATCCGGGCGCGTGATTCGGTGACAACCATGAACGAGAGATGCGGACCTGACCGCACTAATGCCATCAATTCTGTCTGCCACGCGAAGTACCAGAACAGCAGGTAGGCCGGTGCACGCGCGGGATGGTATCTGACCCAGGCACCCAGGCTACTGAGCATTTCTGGAAGCGTATGTGCAGGAGCCTGAGTGGCCTGCAACTCCGTCTCAATGTCGCTCCGGTTTCGCGCGATGGCCGAGATAAAATCCTTGAAGTGGTACCGATCGCACAGTGCCTCCGCCTCGTTCAACAGCTTTTGCGCTTCACTGAATTCCCGACGGTATCGCAGGGCCGAGACAAGATTGATCCGTATCCCAGCGGCCAGATCATGAAAGCCGCGTCCTTCAATCACGGAAAGCACCTTTCGATATTCCGCAGTTTCGTCGTCCAACTGGCCCGCCACCCAGTGCAATTCGGCCAGCGACCCATAAAAATTGGCAAGTCCAAATGCATCTCCGCATTTCTCGAAAACCTCTCCGGTCCTCTTGAGCCAGTGCATTACTTCAGGACCGTTACCGAGTTCGCTATGCAATGTGCTAATTCGCCCCATCAAGTGCCCGCGACGTTTCGGGGACTGCGCTTCCTTCAATTCTTCCGTCAGCAATTCAATCGCTTCGCGGAACAACCTGTGCCGCGTTTCAGTATCGTCTGGTGGTGTCATGTGATGCGCTTCGTCGAGCAGGCAATTCGCAAGATACTTGTGAAGATTCTCCCGCTTTGCGATCTTCTTGGCTTGATTGAGCAGATCGCGTGCCTCGTCGTCGTCGCGCACCGCCGTCTCAATCTCCTCGGCGGCTTCTTTTATTTTCTCTGTGATACCCGGAATCATTTCGGATTGCTTATCGTCTGGTTGGCTCTTTGCAAATTTGAAAGCCGCGCGGGAAAAATTCTCTCTCGCCGCCTTGGCTTTCCAGTTACGGAGGAGCTTGGCCGGCAAACAGAGGAAATGAACTTGTTCGCCAGGATGCCCGGACTCCGCAGCGCCAGCCGCGGCGCCCAGCATGGCGTGCAGGGTTTCTGCCCATTTTTCGTGCGTCGCATAAAGGCGGGAAATATGCTCAAGAGCACGGGCGCCCCACAGCGTATTTGCGGCTTCTCTGAATAATTTGAATCCCCGGTCGAAACAATCAAATCCATCTCCCCAATCGGCATTGGCGCAGTGAATCTCACCGCAAAGCAGGAGAACCTTTCCGGCATCTAACTTCTCGCCGGAGATGAGATGCTGTTTCTCGGCCTTTCCGAGCAGCGCCAGGGCCTCGTGGAGATTGCCGGCTTCCCGGCACAAGAGAGCCTTGTTGATATAGCAGACAGCGAGCATGTGCGCGTGGTGCTGCTTCTCGTCGTCCGCGAGGGACAGCGCCCGTTTGAACAATAGCTGCATGCCCTCGTCGAGCTTGGTGCTCGCGCTGTCGTGGAAACCCAACTCCCGTTCGAGCAAGCTTAAAGAAAAAAGCGACCCGACCAAATCTTCCACGTTGCCCGACCGTCTGGCGACATCGAGTGCAGCATGGATAGTTGCTTTCGCCTCATCAAGCCGCCCTGAAAAGAGTAACATCTCTCCCAAGCCATGGAGCACGTTTTGCTTGAGGTCATGGTCACCAATGGGAACCAGAACCAAAGCATCCCGGAAGTGTCGTTCAGCTCCTCTAAAATCCTCGCGAGCCTCTTAGAGCGCGTGGGCGAGTTTATGTCTAGCCTTGACTCGCGCGACAATGTGTCCTGCACTATCCGCGGCGATTAGAACCTTTTCCAGCATCGGTATCGCTTCGGAGTATCTGTCGGCATCCGTAAAGCTCTCCGCTCTGTCGAGTTCGGTCTGAATTTCCGGCGGGATTGCCTTTTCGTCGAGTAGCTCCGGCAACGCTTCTAATCCGGAAAGGAGTTTACGCCAAGCAAGCTCGAAGTCCGCACGATCCGTGAAATCAATATGCGTAAGCGCGCTGATGCGAAGCGGCTTCTCACACGGCATCTTGAGCAGCGGAATGAGACGCAGATCCCGATTGGCGGGACTCAGCGTCTGGAGCATGATGCCTTCAATTTCACACCACTCGCTTTCGATGTACGCCGGAGTGAGGATGACCAACGTCTTTCGGCACGTTCTAATGCCGCGCTCCATCTCGC
>JBOICY010000133.1:0-2181 GCA_050740335.1 Methylococcales bacterium
ATTGCAGGCGCTCCAGCCACATGTTTATGAACTCCTGAGCAAAGAGCTCGATGACACGGAGGTTGACCGCTACCTGATCAAGCCGATCTCGACGATCACCGTGGTGGCGCTGCTCGTCATCGGGTGCGCAATGGTCGGGCTGCCGGATATCATCGCGGCGTTTCTTCCAGAATATCTATCCGGAATTCCGATCCTGAACGTGCTGTTGCTCGCAAACCTAGTCGGCTGCATGTACTGGGTGCCGGGGATCGTGACAAGCGCGGCACGCTTTAATGCCCAGCTTTTTTATCTCGTTTCGTGGTGCATCGCGATTGCAATTTCATTATGCGTCGCGGTTTTGATGCTGCGCATGGATCACGGTATCATGTCGCTCGCAGCCGCATACCTGGTGTCGCAGATCATTCTGCTTGCTCTTACCTTTGCGCGTCTATGGCACTATCTGTTTCCGACGGCCGGCGCGTTTCTTTCGCTCCTGAAAGAATTGATCGTCCCGGCGATCAACGTCGCAATCGCCGTTGCCGGGATATCGTTGGTCGGGAGCAAGGTTCCGCTGGAGATTGCTGGCGCATCGGGCCATCTGGTTGCCGCGGCAGGTAAGGTACTCGTATTTGTACTGCTTTCGATCCCGACCGTGATCATCGTCGAAAGAAAAACCGGCATTTATGCGGGGCATATTCGCTCGATGCTTTCAAAAATCGCGCCGAACTGACCGTGCTACGACAGATCAATCATCTCAAGCTGCTGGCGCGGGCCGCACGCAAGATCGCAAATAATCCTGCGCTGTTCAGGGAAGCGCTGGTCTATGCGAGAAACGATCTTCTGTCATGGTTTGGCGTTTATCGCTACGACTATCCGGTCATTTTCATAGCGGGACTTCCCAAGTCCGGAACGACATGGCTCGAAACCCAGCTCGTCAAGGTGCTTGGGTATAATCTTCGTCCCATAAATGATCCGCAAGGCGTGACGCTTAACCATGACATTTGTGAGTCGGTGTTCTCGTGGCTACCCGAGCACGGTTACTCGCTCATCAAGCTTCACACCCGCTACACAGACGAGAACTTCCGTATTATCACCAAATATTGTCCCAAGTTCATCGTCATGATCCGCGATCTGAGGGACATGTGTGTCTCGGGTTACTTCCACGTAAAGAACAATCCGGAGCATTGCCATTACGCTCTTTATAACCAGGAGTCGATCGAAACCGGCCTGTTGCATCGCATTGAAATAACGGGGCATGAATATGTGCCATGGGTTCGAAATTGGCTACGGGTCGCAGAGCAACACCCAAATGAAATTTCGCTGATTCGATACGAGGATTTGAACAAGGATCCGTTTACCACATTCCAAAAAGCCCTGGAATTTTATCATCTGCCGGTAAACGAAGACTTCCTTCAGGAACTGGAAAATTCCAAATTGAAAGAACAAAGGGATTTGAAAAATGAGCTCACGAAAAATACGGGATCAAGATTGAAAAGCACTGCCCGAAAGGGAATTGTTGGGGATTGGCATAACTACTTCACCGAAGCCAACAAGGCAAAATTTAAGCAGATGTCAGGTGACATTTTGGTCGAGTCGGGCTATGAAAAGGATAATAATTGGTAAAATGCCAATTCTGGCTTGGCGATCACCCCAAATCTCGGCTATTCTCAAAAAAACACGTGAACCATCTTGTTAAACTATTTCACCTTGTATGAGTAACCCCCAGCACACCAACCTCGTCTGGCACGATGGGGTAGTAACTACCCGATGCACCCGATCTTGTTATCGATACCCAAGAGCTTACACTGGAAGAAGCGGTGGGGCAGGTTGTATCCTTTTTAGCGGAAAAAGGTATTGTCTGACGTCACCGCCGTACGGCAGCTAGGCAGCGGATACGGTGCGCCTATTGACCCAGCGCGGCATTTGGGTGTACTCAGTGATTACCAGGGAACAATATTGTGATCTGTGCGTTGATGATCGGACGCGCTGGCAGCACGGGCTTTCGGGGTAAAAATATTTACCCAATACTTGGAAGGCCATTGGCTGCGTATCCGCTGATGGCAGCAAAGCACTCGCGTTATGTCAATCGACTTTACGTTTCGACAGATTCACCCGAGATCATGGAGATTAGCCGCGGGTTTGGGGCCGAATTAATTAATCGACCACCTGAGCTTGCGACCAAGGAAGCGCTTGGCGAAGATG
>JBOICY010000134.1:0-7678 GCA_050740335.1 Methylococcales bacterium
CAACAAAAGGCTTTCCAACTCCTCGGAGTCAAACCCGAACGTACCCGGTAACGCTCCCTGAATTACATGATACTGGTCATGATAATCATAAAGTTACGATTTTTTGATGGTCAAAGTTGGGTTTAAATACAAGTGGGGCATTCTTCCTGCGACACCCACGTGTGGACTTCGCCCGCTACTTTGATCTAATTCAGGTCAGCCTAAATGCAGAGAATGAAGAAAAATATAATATGATTTGCCGCCGAAGGTTAGAGGCGCTTTTAAAGCCCTCTTGACGTTCCTCGGTAATCCAAAAGACTTTCTCGATGACTCGGATCTACCTTGCCGTATTGAACTGTCAGTTGTCGATCCATCTGACGTAGAAAGTCTCCCTACAGGCGAGAAGTCGCTCAAGCATATTCCAAAGCCAGATCTATAAGCATGCCAAAAAATTGCAAATGGCTTCGGTTGGCCACTCAAGGTGAAGAGTCTGATCAAGGACTGTGAGCGTGACGAGTGGCACGAATTTTCTGATTCCATACGAAAGTTAACGAGGACAGGCAACATAGCACAAGCGTCGATTCAATCCAGCGAACCTTGCCCACGGTCCCGCCATGGTTGAAGCCATTCCTGCTACCGTCATTCCCCTTCTGTCAGGCTAACTGAGTGTTCCAATCAAAGACTTAGGGCTGTATCCCCTGAACCGCCACTCTAAACACCTGTTAAACCAGAACCTACCACGGACGGGTTAAACGAATATTTACGGTCAAGGCCGCATTGGCTGAATACATGCCGGGCTTTATCCATCGGACCGCGACAGGCCATAATCGCGAATCGTTAAAACCCGGTCCGCTCTCCCGATGACTTCCTCGCTGTGGGTGACCATGATCAGGGTTTTACCGGACTTGCGGACGCACCGGTCCAATAGTTCCAGGACCTTCCGCCCGGTTTCGAGATCGAGGTTACCGGTCGGTTCGTCGGCCAGAATGATTTCCGGGTCGTGTACAAGTGCCCGCGCAACCGCGACGCGTTGCTGTTCGCCGCCCGAGAGGCGGTCGGGAAATTCGTTGGCCCGGGTTTCCAATCCGATTTCTTGCAGTAAGGAATCGATTTTTGGGGCATGGGATTCGCGAGGGAAATGGTTTAATTCCAGAGGCAACAGAAGGTTTTCCCGCACCGTAAGGGTTGGAATCAGATTATAGGCCTGAAACACGAATCCGATGTGTTTGCGCCGGTAGAGGGTGCGGTCCTTTTCCGGGAGATCAGTCAAATTCAGGTTTCCGATCACGATGTCGCCGCTGTTCGGGCTGTCGATTCCGCTGATCAGGTTCAGCAGGGTCGATTTGCCGGAACCGCTGCGGCCTAGAAGAACCAGTAACTCGCCCTGCGGAATGCGGACGCTGAGTTCCCGGAAAATCCATTGATCGCGGCCTGCCTCGGTGTAACTTTTGGTTACCTTATTCAGTTCGATCGCGAAACCGGGCTCCATCAATTCTTCGAGAGTCCAATTCAAGGGATCGATCCGCGTGAACGCGCCGGGCAAGGCCGCGCGACAAAGTCCGATTGACTTCGATTCGTTTCCCGGAGTCCTCCGTTCGGCCCGTCAATCACCAGGGTTTGAGAGATGTGGATGATTTCCGCCAGACCTTCGACGAGGTCATAGCCGTGTAAGTCCCGCAGGCTGACCCATCGCGCATCGCTCACGTCACCCGCCGGACTCAAGGTGAAAGGACCGCCTTTTTTTATGCCGGCCAAGAAATCGATAATCACGTAGTGAAAGTTTTCCTGCATTCTTTCGACCACGGCGACGATCGGTCCGAGCGTGATCGCCAACCCGGTTTCCTCCAACACTTCCCTGAGACAGGCTGCCACGAGTGTTTCTCCGGCTTCCTGTTTGCCGCCCGGAATGGACCACCGGCCCCGGGCCGGTGGTGTGTTGCGTTTGATCAATAAAAGCTTGCTGTCGGGGTTAAAGATCACAGCCCCGACACCGACCCGCGGCAGCCCTATTTCCGAATCAATCCTCATTATGGATCTGAAAGGCGCCGGTCAATTGTTTCTGGACATTGGCCGGCACCGCTTCGTAGTGACTGAATTGTATCGTATAGGAACCTTCGCCACCGGTCATGGACTTAAGTGTCGGCTGGTAGTTGTTCAGTGCGCTCAAGGGCACTTGACCCGATATCTGTATCCGACCGCTGGGTCCGCTTTCGGTGCCGTTGATTCGCCCGCCTTTGCCGGAAAGATCTCCGGTCACGTCCCCGACATTGGCATTCGGTGTTTCAATGGTAATGTTTACGATCGGTTCGAGCACGATCGGTTTGGCTTTACCGACCGCGTCCAGTAAAGCTTTTTTGCCCGCGGCTACGAATGCGACTTCCTTCGAATCGACCGCGTGGTACTTGCCATCGTAAACGGCGACCTGGATGTCCAGCATCGGAAAACCCGCGATGGCTCCCGATTCGATGACCTGGCGCACCCCTTTTTCCACCGCCGGAATGAATTGGAAGGGGATTGCGCCGCCGACCACCTTATTCACGAATTCGAAGCCAGAACCGCGTTCCAGCGGCGCGATTCTGAGAAAGACTTCACCGAACTGGCCGGCTCCTCCGGTCTGCTTTTTATGGCGGTGATGGCCTTCGGCCGCGACCTGAATGGTTTCCCGGTAGGCGATGCTCGGCGGGTGGGTAGTGACCTCGGCGTGATAAACCTCTTTCATGCGTTCCAGAATGACGCGCAGATGGAGTTCCCCCATGCCTCGGATCACGGTCTCGTTCGCGGCCGGGTTATGTTCCACGCACATGCTCGGGTCTTCGGCGGCGAGTTTGTGCAGGGCTTCCGATAATTTTTGTTCGTCTCCGCGGCGTACCGGTTCCAGCGCCAGGCCCATCATCGGAGGATTCAGTTTGGGGGGAATCAGATGAAAATAATCCTCATCATGAGAATCGTGCAGCACGGCATCGAGATGAACTTCGTCGATTTTGGCGACCGCGCAGATCTCCCCGGGTATTCCCTTGTCCACCTCGATATGATTTTTACCCTGAAGCTTGAAAAGATGGGCCACCTTGAAGGGCTTACGGCCGTCACCGATGTACAACTGGCTATTATTGGTCACGGTCCCCTGGTAGATTCGGAAGATCCCCATCTTGCCGACAAAGGGATCCACGGATACCTTGAACACATGGCCGACTACATGACGCATGGGATCGGGGACCACTTCAACCGGCTGAGCCCGGTCTCCTTCACCCTTCAGGAACGGGGGTGGATTGGCTTCCGAAGGATTGGGCATGAGTTTCTTGAAAACGGACAATAATTCCGGGATTCCCGCGCCGCTTCTGGCCGAAACGAAACAGACCGGGATCAGATGGCCCTCGCGCAGGGCTTTTTCGAAGGAGTCATGCAGCTGTGCGGGCTCCAATTCCTCGCCCTGCTCGAGATAAATCTCCATGAGCTGTTCGTCGACTTCGACGACCTGATCGATGATTTCGGTATGCGCCTTGATCACCGAAAGAAAATCGGTTTCCTGGTCTTCCATATTGAAGAAGCAATCGACCACCGATTGCCCGCCCTTGGCCGGAAGATTGAGCGGCAGGCATTCCTCGCCGAAGGCTTCCCGGATCGAAACCAGCAATGCTTCGAGGTCTATGTCCGCGGCGTCGATCTTGTTGACGATGATCAAGCGGCAATCGCCTCGCTCGGCCGCGGCTTGCATGGCCCTGTGGGTAACCATTTCAAGCCCGACCTGGGCATTGATCACGACCGCCACGGTTTCGACTCCGGGCAGAATACTCAATGCGCGCCCGAACAGGTCGGGGTAGCCCGGTGTATCGATCAGATTGATATGGGTTCCTTGATGTTCCAGGTAACAGATACTGCTGTCGAGCGAGTGGCCGAAGCGCTTTTCCTGCGGATCGAAATCACTGACCGTGGTGCCCCGCTCGATACTGCCTCGGGTATTGATCGCGCCGGCCTCGAACAGCAGGGCTTCGGCGAGTTCGGTTTTTCCGCTGCCGGCATGACCGAGCAGAGCGATATTTCGGATATCTTCGGGCCTGTAATCAGCCATCCTAACCTCCTGAGCTAACGAGCTTGTTTGTAGTTGTAGTTAAGGGTGTATTAATAAATCTCCGCCAGGCAGCGAGAATGATGAATCTCGGTGCGACCAGGTTTTCGTGGTCATCGTACAGCATCTTCATAATTTCCGTGGTGCCTGCCCGGATTCTACGGTAAGCAATTAGACAGAGAATTTCAAGCGCGGATCGATTTCGGCGAAAGCTGGTCCAATTAAATTGAAACCACCCTGGTTACGGCAGTCCCGAATCCCGCATCGGATTGCCTGAACCGTCGAAGAAGAGCGATCTTGTGAACCAGACCAATCCGTCGATAAACGCTCGTGAAAAATCGGGACGCGGAATCTCGTTGCTGGCCATCTAATGGAGACCCCAGTTTTATCGGGCGAGATTGCCCTGATACGCCCGTCGGTCGTATATCGCTTCGCGGATCCGGAGCTTGAATCATTAAGCCCCGCCCAAAGAACAACTGATCCGGATGGGGCCCAGGAATACCCGGATCATTCAGTCGGTATTGCGGGCTTTCCTGACAAACCTTGAGCAATCCGATTACCAGCCCATTCAAAATAGGGCTCCTGAAGAGTGACTATCCGATCCGAGCGAAATCAAAATTACCGATTCGATCGGACACCTCTTCATTTTTTCTTAACCCAATTTGCTATTCGGCTTTCCACCCGTTTGAGACTCGCGAGTGTTTCATCAATGCGATCCCGGGTCCATTCGATGCGGGGTGCAACCGATTCTTTATCGATGACACCGTTTTGCAGATAGGCATCCAGCGCATCGCGGTCTTCTTTACGAGAATTGGCATCGATGATCGTCAGGGATAGATCGATGTCTCGGATGGCGGTATGGCGCAGGATCGGGTTGTCTGGATTGTCGGCGCGGAGCCGGTCCAACCGTTTGACCAGTTCGACATCGGCCCGACGGGCCAAACCTTCCCAAGCGCCGCGACCCGCCTCGGCAAGGTTTTGTTCGAGCAATTCGATTCCTTGTTGCGGATCGAGACGCGAAATAGCCTCGGCGTAGGTGTAAGCCGAAGTCGCGGGTCTTGCCGCGGCCACAGTCTGTATCTGCTGGTCAGTGGCGTCTTCCCGAAGCTTATCCCGTTGCGTGCGCCAGTCGCGCTATTGCTGGTCTAGCAAGCTTAGTTTACCTTGAATCGTGTCTAGCGCTTCAGTAGCTCTTAGATCGGCTAGATATTGGTAAATTCTGACTCGGAATAGGGTTTCTTTTTCGTTATTCGCCAGCAATTCCAATAGAGTTTGTTTGGCTAGGACAAGATTCCCGGACTGTACCAGATTATCCGGTGCCTGAATGCGGTCGACCCGTACGATTTGAACGTTATCGATTTGTTTGGTCAATTGCTCAGGGGTAAATGTAACCGTTTTTTCGTCTCCGCTTGCTTTTTGTTCGTCTTGTCTTCGCCGTTTAATAATTTCCAACCAGTTTTTCAACAATAGGAGATTGTTTTGTTCGGCTAGGTCTGTCAAAGCGGAGAGTGTTATTTCGCGAATTCCAAAGTACTGGTGTTCCATTACTTCATAGATATTTTCTTCTGTTCCAAAGGAAAACCCCAGTTCGCTGTCATAGATACTCGGTAGTAAGAACTCAATTGCTTTGGTGTAGGCAAGTTTTCCAAGTGCCCCGGCGGCCGGAGTTCGGACAGACTCGGGTTCGTTCTCCAGTATCTTAATCAATGGTTGGATGGCTTCGCCTGCCTTCAGTTCTCCAAGCGCGTAGGCAGCATAGCCTTGGACGTTCCGGCTTTCATCCGCCAGGGCCTCGATCAAGGGTTGGATGGTTTCAATTGCTTTAAGTTGTCCAAGTGCCTGAGTTGATGTCATATTGCAGAACTTTTGACTGTTCCAGTAAGCCGCTTCCAATGGGTCGTCAGTGGTACTCGCTGTGTAGCACGGTGTGGAAATATACCGACGTTTTTCCAACAGGATATTCACGAGCAGGCGGTCTTCCCAGCTTTTCGGGCTGAAACCGAGAAACATAAAACTCCGATCCTGAAAGTGTTTGATCAAATAACCCGGGATGATCTTGTCGGCATTGCGAGCGAAGGTGAAGAAGTTACTTTCGGAAAGCAGCAGTGCATCTTTTTGTAGGTTGCTGGCGTTCAGACCGCGCTTTCCGGGCTTGCAGGTGCCTTTTATTTTGTAGATCAGCGAATAGCCTTCCTCCAGTAATTTCAGGTGGGAAAGTTCTTCTTCCAAGTATGTTTATTCGGGTTCTTTGTTGTCGGAATATTCCACCAATACGTGCCCAACATCGTAACCCTCGCTGCGGCAGATAATGGAGGACAACACGACAAATGGCTTGTGATATTGCTGGAATATGGTTTCCAGTGAGTCGTCATAGTGGGAGGCGATCAGAACCAGCAATTGTTCGATGCGGGCGAGCTTGCGGTAAAACCGAATGACCGAGGAATTTTCGGACAGGGTTTTACTTAGCTTGTCGAGCAAGTCTTTTCGACCGTATTCGGGCCGTAGTTGGTAGTACTCCGCAATGACCGAAAATGTACCACTGAATTTCGGATAACCGGCTTTTTGCGCGAGATGGCTTGCCAATTGGTGTTCATCAGTAATGGTTTCTCCATATTGACGGGGTAGTTCCGATCCGAGAAATAACACGGTATCCCCGTTACGGATGCGTTTAGCGAATTCATCATAGTCCATCGCCGTGCCGATTCTTTGCGGAGTTTGGGCGGATAATTCTTGCCGGCAATATCGAATGTATGCATCCGCGGTAATGGTTGTCCGCAGAAATTGCTCGGTCTTTTCGACGATGGCTTGCGCTTTGGCATGGTTGGATACATTTTTTAAAACAGTCGCGACATCCATGAACACCGGCAAGATCTCCTGCAATCGGGTCAATAGTCGATTGACTAAGTGTTCGGCGTGTTCTTGGTGTTGCTGCTTTTGTTGAAGTGCAGCGATTTGTTCGGCCGCGGCGGGATAATCCGGCTGACCTTCCTGGACTTCTGCCAAAATTCGATCGCTTCGGGGTATGCGTTATTGCGAGTCGCCTGGGTTGCCAAGCGGATCGCTTGGTTAAGATTCTCGGCTTGCTGGATTTGTGCCGCGAGGTCTTTGGCAAGATCCACTATGTTGTTTCGATAAACTTCGCTGTCGGGAGTAAAAGGGTAGGTCTTTTTGCTGATCTCATGTTCGTACCAAAACCGATAGCCAAAGGCCTTGCGGAGGATTTCAGGCCTGTCGTCTACGCCAATTGCATCCAATTCAACGACAAAATACCGCTCGGTGTTTTGTTGATTTTGCGTAGTAAATTCTTCCAGCTCTTTTTGACACCATTCCGAATAAGGTCTGACCAACCATCCCTATCGAGGATTGCGCGTCCGGCGGAACCTGGCAGGCGGCTTCGGCTGCGGCTCACGTGAACAAGGGAGGACTTGCGAAGCGTACACAAAGAACCACATAAGCTACAGGGGACTCGCACGTCCCTGAAGTTGCCTGTCAGCATCGTTAAGAGTAAATATGCAGTCGCCGACGTTTTTAACGTGACGGAAGGCTACATAGAGGAATCGCTTTGGTTAGATCCCCGCGGGGCTGCTGTTCCGTTTCGCGTAAATCAACAGATTCATCCCAGCCTAGGTCAGGTGG
>JBOICY010000135.1:0-19398 GCA_050740335.1 Methylococcales bacterium
GTACGCGAACCCGATTCCGAGCCGGGAACTCATCCTGCGATTTCTAAAAAATAAGGGGCTGCCGTTGACCCGGGAGGAAATCGCGGACCAGCTCGGCCTCAAAGATGAAGACGATCTCGACGCGTTCCGCAGGCGCCTGCGCGCCATGGAGCGCGACGGGCAACTGCTGAAAAACCGAAATCAGTGTTACTGCCTGATCAACCGCACCGATCTGATCTCGGGCCGGATCATCGGACATCCGGACGGCTTTGGGTTCTTGCGGCCCGATGAAGGAGGCGAAGACCTGTTTTTGTCCCCGCGCGAGATGCGCGCCTTGCTGCACGGTGATCGGGCGGTCCTGCGCGTCAAGGGAGTCGATCATCGCGGCCGTAAAGAAGGTGCTTTGGTCGAAATACTCGAACGGAACACCGCGCAGGTAGTGGGCAGATTAACTATCGAAGGCGGCGTCAATTTTGTCGTTCCCGACAACAAGAAAATTTCCCAGGACATTCTGATCGCGGATTCGTGTCTGGGCGGCGCCAGCCACGGGCAGATCGTGGTTGCGGCTATTCTGGAGCAGCCCAGCAAGCGAAACCGGCCGATCGGCAGGGTGATCGAAGTGCTCGGCAATCACATGGCCCCGGGGATGGAAATCGAAATGGCCTTGCGCAGCTATGAACTGCCCTTCGCATGGCCCGGGCAAGTAATCGAGGAAGCGGAAAGTCTGAATTCTGTCGTCGAGCTAGGAGGACATCCGGAACGGTCCGATCTCAGAAAAATCCCGCTGGTCACGATCGATGGCGAAGATGCCAGGGATTTTGACGATGCGGTTTATTGCAAGCGCACCGCGAAGGGTTGGCGTCTTCTGGTCGCGATTGCTGATGTCTCGCACTATGTCGCACCCGGCAGCGGCCTCGATCGGGAGGCAGCAAACCGGGGCACCTCGGTCTATTTCCCGGAACAAGTCATTCCGATGTTGCCGGAAGCTTTATCGAACGGGCTATGTTCTCTGGTACCG
Organism: Methylococcales bacterium; assembly: GCA_050740335.1. Lineage (GTDB taxonomy): Bacteria > Pseudomonadota > Gammaproteobacteria > Methylococcales > UBA1147 > UBA1147. Next base: position 998 of record JBOICY010000135.1, read on the forward strand.
GGTGAAGACCGCTACTGCATGGTCTGTGAACTGCTGATTTCGCACGACGGCGCGGTTTACCGCTCGCGTTTCTTCGATGCGGTCATGCGTTCCCATGCGCGCTTGACTTACACCCAGGTCACGCAGGTTTTATTCGATGAAAATAGTGAGCTTGTAAAAAAGTTCAAGCCCCTGGTTCCTCGTCTGAAGGAGCTCTACACCCTGTATCAAGTCTTGCGTACTCAGAGAGAAGCCCGTGGCGCGATGGATTTCGATACGCAGGAGTCGGTGATCGTTTTCGGCAGTGAGCGAAAGATCGAAAAGATCGTTCCGTTGGTCCGAAATGACGCGCACCGCCTGATCGAAGAATGCATGCTGGCCGCGAACTGCGCGGCGGCCACATTTCTCGAAAAGAAGAAAATGCCGCGGCTGTTGCGGGTACACGAGGGTCCGAACGACGAAAAACTGGCCGCTCTCAGGATTTTTCTCGGCGAACTCGGGTTGACACTCGGCGGTGGAGAGAACCCTCAACCGCACGATTATATGGCATTGATCCGTCTGGTTGCCGAACGGCCGGACCGGCACCTGATTCAAACCGTGCTGCTGCGTTCTCTGGCGCAAGCGGTTTACAGTACCGAAAACAAGGGTCACTTCGGACTCGCGCTCGAGACTTACACGCATTTCACGTCGCCGATCCGGCGTTATCCCGACCTGATCATCCACCGCGCAATCCGTCATTGCCTCCAGGGAAAAAAACCGAACAATTTTGTTTACAGTCATTCCGACCTGGCCTTATCGGGAGAACACTGTTCGATGACCGAACGCCGCGCCGACGAGGCAACCCGTGACGTGGTCAGTTGGCTGAAATGCGAGTATATGCTGGACAAGATTGGTGAGCACTTCGACGGAGTGATTTCCGGCGTGACCTCCTTCGGTTTTTTTGTCGAATTGTCCGAGGTGTATGTCGAAGGTCTGGTGCATATTTCATCCTTGCGCCGCGATTATTTTCATTTTGATCCGGTCCGCCATCGTCTCGAAGGCGAGCGAAGCGGGGTCAGTTACCGCTTGGGAGATAGCGTGAAAGTGGTCGTGGTGCGTGTCGATCTGGACGAAAGGAAGATCGATTTCGATTTGATCGAAGCGCGTAAAAAGTCGAAGGGCCGGTCGCGTCGATGAGCGAGGCTACCCGGCTCGGCGGGATTCACTCGGTTCGGGCGGCGCTCGAATACACCCCGGAAAGAATCATCCGGGCCTGGCTGGATCAACAGCGCCACGATCTACGCATCCGGGAAATCGGGCAACGGATTCTTGCGGCCGGGATTCCCCTGGACACGGTGAATCGGAAAAGTCTCGATTCGATGCTGAAAGACCGGAATCATCAGGGCGTGGTGATCGAAATCCGGTTGCCGGCGGAAAAGGGAGAAAAGGACCTTTTCGAAATGATCGAGACCTCCGGGTCGATCCCTTTTTATCTGGTTCTCGATCAGGTTCAGGACCCGTACAATCTTGGAGCTTGTCTGCGTACCGCGGATGCGACCGGAGTCCAGGGAATCGTGGTACCGAAGGATAACGCGGCCGGAATTACTCCGACGGTCTGCAAGGTCGCGAGCGGCGCGGCCGAATTCGTGCCGGTCTACCGGGTCACCAATCTCACCCGCACACTGCAACAAATGAAGCAGGCCGGATTGTGGATCCTCGGCGCAATCGGCGAAGCCGGGCAAAGTGCCTTCAAGACCGATCTGAGCGGTCCGCTGGCATTGGTGATCGGCGGCGAAGGCCATGGTCTCAGGCGCCTGACTCGGGAACAATGCGATCTATTGGTGAGTTTGCCGATGGCCGGAAAAGTCGCAAGCCTGAACCTGTCGGTGGCGGCCGGAATCCTGCTATACGAGGCGGTCCGGCAAAGATGCTGATCCTTCTTCTGAAATCCATCCAATAAACTGAATCGGATTGTGGGATGCCATTGATTCGATTGTCCGGAGTATCGCTCGCGTTCGGCAGTCATGCTCTGCTCGACAAGATCGACTTTCAAATCCAACCCGGCGAGCGGGTTGCGTTGATCGGGCGAAACGGAGAGGGGAAGTCCTCCCTGATCAGGCTGATCGCGGGATTGGTCAGCGCCGATGAGGGCGAGGTCTGGCGAGATACCGAACCCGGCATTTCGTTGCTGGAGCAGGCTCCCCGTTACGAGCCGGAGCTGAGTATTTATGAGATGGTCGCACAGGGTCTCGGGGAAACCGGCCGCTGGATCGCGGATTATCATGCCTTGTCCTTGCGCTCCGATCAGGATGGTTCCGCGCTCAAGGAATTGGGACACTTGCAGGATCGACTCGAGGCGAACGATGGCTGGAACCTTAAGCAGCGCGTCGAGCGCGTCTTGAGTCAACTGAATCTCCCCGCAGACCAATGTCTTGCCAATCTTTCCGGTGGCTGGCTTCGGCGCGTAGCGCTGGCTCAGGCTCTGGTTAAAGAGCCGCGGCTATTGCTTTTGGATGAGCCGACCAATCACCTCGATCTGGAAACCATTCAATGGCTCGAAGAGCGCTTGCTGGAGTTTCCGGGAGCGGTGCTTATGGTCACTCACGACCGAAGCTTTCTTAAGCGGCTCGCGACCCGGATCGTCGATCTCGACCGGGGTCGCTTGGGCTCCTGGCCCGGAACCTATTCGAATTATCTCGAGTACAAGGCCGCGTCTTTACAGGAAGAAGAACGGCGCAACGCGGAATTCGACAAAAAGCTCGCCAGGGAGGAAACCTGGATACGCCAGGGGATCAAGGCCCGTCGCACTCGCAACGAAGGCCGCGTCAGGGCGCTCGAGAAACTCCGGATCCAAAGAGCGGCGCGGCGCGATCGAGGTGGTAACGCGAGGATCGCTCTGGCCGGGAATGAGGTTTCCGGAAAGCGGGTGATCGAGGTGCAAGGGATCAATTTCGGCTATGCATCGAAACCCATCGTCTCGGATTTTTCGATGACCCTTGTGCGCGGCGATCGGGTCGGACTGATCGGGCCGAACGGTGCGGGCAAATCCACGCTGTTAAAATTATTGTTACAACAGATCGAACCCGACTCGGGCAGCGTCAAACTTGGAACCGGCCTGACGATCGCATATTTCGACCAGATGCGGGAGGAATTGGACCTGGATCAGACTCTCGCGGACTGGGTCGGAGAAGGCAGCGACTTCGTCGAGATTCAAGGAAACCGCAAGCATGTGCTGTCCTATCTTGGCGATTTTTTATTTCCTCCGGATAGGTCCCGTTCGCCGATCAGCACCTTGTCCGGCGGAGAGAGAAACCGCCTGATGCTCGCGCGTTTGTTTCGAAATCCGGCCAATCTTCTGGTCATGGACGAGCCGACCAACGACCTCGATATCGAGACCCTGGAATTATTCGAAGATCTGCTGCTCAATTTTGAAGGGAGTCTGTTGCTGGTCAGTCATGACCGGGAATTCCTCGATAATATTGTCACGAGTACCCTGGTGTTCGAGGGGGACGGCAAAATTGGCGAATTTGTCGGCGGCTATTCGGATTGGCGGCGCCAGCGGAATCCGGAACCGCCCGGGGAGACGCCTTCGAACGAACCAAGACCACCCTCGAACCGGAAAAGGCTCACGAGTCCGAAAAACAAACTGAGTTATAAGGAACAGCGCGAACTCGAAAGCCTGCCGGCGCGCATCGAGGAACTGGAGGCCCGGCAGCACGAGTTGAACAGCCTGGTTGCTTCGAGCGATTTTTATCAAAACGATAAGGAACACATTAGCCATACGTTGAACGAACTCGAAGGACTGGTTCAGGAATTGGAATCCAGTTACGCTCGATGGGGCGAACTCGAGACCTTACAGTCCGAAATCAACCAGAGCGCCGGATAGAGGCGATTGACCCGAAGTAGGTTGGGATCGGTGATGATGGAATCCTGCGTGCCACACACCATATCTGAACCGGATCCGCAACCGGGAAAGGTTATTGCTATCCTGTCGTTGTTTTTCTTCTCGGGGCTACTGGCGCTTGTGTACGAGGTGTTCTGGATGGAGGAATTGGGTCTCCTATTCGGTAACACAGCCTTTGCCGCGGCAACCACGCTCGCCGCATTCTTTTCGGGCTTGGCAATCGGCGGGTATTTCTGGGGGCAGCGTGCCGCGGGATTGCACAATCCTTTGCAGACTTACGGCCTCTTGGAGTTGGCCGTCGCGCTCAGCGTGTTCGGGTATTTTCAGATCCTGGACGCTTACCATGCGCTGTATCCCTCCCTGTTCGAAGTATTCGGAAACAGCCGTTTCAGCTTCGTCGCGGTCAAATTCCTGCTGTCGATGACCCTGCTTTTCCCCGCGGCATTTTTTATCGGCGGAACCTTGCCGGTGATGACGCAAAGCCTGGTTCATGACCCGGAATGGCTGGGTCTGAAAGTTTCCGGCCTTTACGCGGTCAACACCCTGGGTGCCGCCACGGGTTCATTGCTCGCCGGATTTTATTTGCCCCCGCTGTTTGGCTTTTCATGGTCCTATGGACTCGCGATCACGGCTACGGCGGTGATTGGCGGCGTTGCGTTGGTTCTGGCTCGGCGATGGCCGGCCTCGGCTGTCCCTGCCGTACCCAAACCTCGTATTCACACGGGAGAGCCTGTGATTCCATTGTCCACGATACGAGTGCTTGCCCTGGTTTCGGGCTTTGGAACGCTCGGTCTCCAGGTTTTATGGACACGCATGTTCGCACAGGTCCTGCAGAATTCTGTCTACACGTTTGCAACCATTTTGTTCATTTTCTTATTGGCTTTGTCGGCCGGGGTGGCGCTCGCAAACCGGATGATGAAACGTCACGTCAATCCGTTCAAGACGGTGTTCGGGCTTTTCACGCTAGGAGCCTTGTTGGTCGCCGCAACACCGTTTGTATTCAACGCCTGGACAGCCGGTCTGAATTACATCGGAGCACAGGAGGGTTGGTGCGGCTATCTTATTCAGGTACTGAAAATGGAAGTTGCTGTCATGGCACTCCCGGTATTGGTACTCGGCGCGATTTTTCCGTTCCTGCTGAAAGTTGCCGAACCCTGTGCAACCAGTCCGGGGGGACTGGTCGGGCATTTGGTCGCCTTGAATACCGCCGGCTCGATCATCGGCTCGTTGACAGCCGGTTTTGTGATGATCGAGGCGGTCGGGACCTGGGCGGGCATTCGATTGGTCGGTGTGATCTACCTGCTTACGGCGCTTTATCTGCTTTCTATCCAGAAAAGTGAAAACCGAGTGATGATCGCGATCCCAATGCTCGGTATCTTGCTGCTGGTTTCGTTGCTGGATACGAGCCGTCTGCCGCAAGTCCGGATCGATTCGGTGGACGAGGAGGAAAGCCTGCTGCAGGTCTGGGAATCGAGCAGCGGCACGGTCGCGGTCGTGAGGCACCGGGATTCGCTGAAAATCAAAGTCAACAATCATTACACGCTGGGCGGGACCGGATCGCGAAAACTCGAGCAGCTGGAAGGTTATCTGCCGGTGTTATTGCACCGGAAACCCGAGTCGGTGTTCGTTTTGGGCCTGGGCACCGGAATTTCAGCCGGCGCGGTCCTCGATTTACCGGTCCAACGCCTGGTGGTTGCCGAGCTGATTCCCGAGGTTGTGGAAGCTTCCAAAAAGTATTTCACGCGCTTCAACAACCGATTGTTCTTCGATTCAAGGGTTCAGGTAATCGAAGAAGACGGTCGCAATGTTCTGGCCGGAAGCCTGGAAAAATTCGACCTGATCATCACCGATCTCTTTATACCCTGGCAGTCCGGCGCAGGCAGCCTGTATTCCCTGGAGCATTACCGGACGGTGCGGGAAAGGTTGCGTAACCAGGGTTTGTTCATGCAATGGCTGCCCGCCTATCAGTTATCCAGGGCCGAATTCGGAACGATTGTTCGCACCCTGCTCGAAGTGTTTCCGGAGGTCACGCTGTGGCGCGGGGATTTTTCGTCCCGGAAGCCGGTGCTCGGGTTATTAGCGCAGCCGGAGCAATGGCCGCTGGCAGCCGATGCGTTGATCTTTTCCGATCAGCGCTGTTCAGACTTCAACGAAGGGGTCCCCGTCCTGGCTCATTACATCGCGAATATCGGGGTGCAGGGCGACGAGTGGATGACTTATCCGATCAACAGCGACGACAAGCCGGTGATCGAATATCAGGCACCGATTACGCAACGCCGCCAGAAAAATCAGGAAGTGGATTGGATGACGGGTGAAGGGTTGATTCGGTTGATGGAGCGCATTCAGACGCTTCAACCAGCGCTGAACGATCCCTACCTTAAGAATTTATCCCCGGCTCTTCGTGCGCTTCCACGAGCCGGAATGGCTTTGCACCGGTCCCGGGTTCTCAAGCAGCAGGGCCGCCTGTCCGCCGCGAAAGAAGCCGATGCGCGGTATAAAGGACTGCTCCGGGGTGTACCAGAAGCGTTTCGTTAGAATTTTCGGGACAGGATTTTACCGCCGCGTTGATTTCAGTTTCCGGAGGAGATGGTAATCGCCTGGCTCGTGCCCGTTCAGAAAGGGGGATCAGCGGTCGTGCACAGGCGCTTACAGCTACCGGCAGATCGCCGAGCATTACGGCTTGCATTTGGTGACGGTCAACCGGAATTGTACGGGTAAGCTTGGAAACATGAGTCTTGTGCTCTGTCAATAGATCTGATAATCCTCTAGCCAGCCTCCTCCGCAACCAGTTGTTAAACTGGTTGTTTGCCGAAAACGAGAGGAGACTGACCTGTCACATTACTGCGGAATCGATTTACATTCGAATAATCATGTAGTAGTCGTGATTGACCATGAGGATAGACGGGCGTATGAGAAACGGTTACCGAACGAGCTGAATTCAACTTTGGAGGCGCTGGTTCCGTTCCGTAAAACCTTGCAGGGGGTTGCGGTGGATTCCACGTTCAATTGGTACTGGCTGGTTGATGGTTTGCAGCAAGCCGGGATTCCGGTCAAATTGGTCAACACGGCCGCGGTCAAACAATACGATGGCTTAAAGTACAGTGATGATCAGCACGATGCCTTTTGGCTGGCGCATCTGCTGCGGTTGGCGATTCTGCCGACCGGTTACATTGTATTGTCGTTGTGTCGACAGTGACCGGCGCAGCAACGGCAAGAAGAAAGGCAATGGCAACGCAAAGGCCGGTAATCCGTATCTGTCGGGCAGGCTTTTTCGGAGGCGGCTCATTTTGCGGTTCCGTATGAGCCACTGGCGCGACGATTTAAGGAGGCGCTGCGCGCATTGCATTGAAGCGCTCACACGGCGCGCGCCTGGGCGGTTAGAAGGGTATATCGTCCCAACCTGGACGATTGACCAACATGCCGATACGCTTGGCAGAATATTGTATTGGGTATTGACACCGGCTGGCTAATGGGTGACCCCTAAACTCACTATCGTCGCCCAACCTATCGCCTTTCTTACCTATCATAAAGACATCAATCTCTCCTTTATAATACCAAATGCGAATAATCGACAGGAATCTTTCATCGTTCAAGCATCCTCTACCATCGTCCTCATGAATCACGATGATGACTTCATTGCCTCCGTGCAATAACAATTCCCGAAAACAACTATGGAGACCATAGATCTTCATCCCGGATTTAAAGGTGATTTCCAAATGCTTCATGTTATCCAATAATCACAGTGAGCTTTATGCATCTCAAAAAACACGCTTCCATTTTTTTGTTCGCCATTCTTAGCGCTTCTTTCATACTCTCAATCAGTGCCATGAAAGATGATACCGCCACCTTTGATGAGCGCGCGCATATTCCCGCTGCCTACAGTTATGTCCGTTACGGTGATATGCGACTCAATCCGGAACATCCACCCCTCCTTAAAGATTTAGCAGGTTTACCGCTTTTGTTTCTTCACCCCAACTTTCCTATACAAAGCGAACTCTGGACCAATGGCATCACCAAAGCATGGCAGTTTGGCACCGCTATGTGGTCAACCTGGGACATCGGTTCGGCATTTTTATATCACGGCGGCAATGACGCGGAGAGCATTCTCTTCTGGTCGCGTCTTCCCATTGTACTCCTCAGCCTCTTGCTTTCATTTTTCATCTACCGATTCACCAGAGAACTCGCCGGCACGGGAGCTGGACTTTTTGCCACACTGCTTTTTGCCCTTGATCCTAATGTTTTGGCGCACGATCACTATGTCACCACCGACCTTGGTATCGCGGCATTCATTTTCATTGCTACCTATTACTTCGTTCATTTTCTCAAAAATCCATCGCCAAAAAATATAGTTATAGCAGGACTGACGCTCGGACTAGCTCAACTTGCCAAATTCTCCGCTGTCATACTCATACCGCTATTTGGATTGTTAGTAATAATACACACTCTCACCCAACAATCGTCCTCATCAGCAGACAATTCATCTCAATCTCGCTTCCAATCGCTATGTTCATCTATTTTTGATTATCTCAAAATACTAATTATTGCCTTTGCGGTTATTTGGATAAGCTATCTTGCCAATACCTGGAATATGCCGGCAGAAAAAACCATGCTGCATGCCAACCTGGTCTTTTCCGGTGATGCCGCACCGGACGTCGTTGCTCTCAATGTCATCGATACACTCGCCAATACCCCAGGACTTGCGCCTCTTGCGCACTATATGCTGGGTGTTTTCATGGTCTTCTCTCGTATCACAGGCGGAAATACAAACTACTTTTTGGGAAATATCATTGAACCATCCCTCGGAGAAAGCAATAAAGCCTATTTCCCGGTCGTATTCTTCCTAAAAGAAACCCTTCCGCTTATCTTCCTCATTGTCTTCACGGTTGCCTATACCGTATTTCTGGTCATCAAGCCGTCCAATACAACCACAACAGCATCATGGCGTGAACGATTTTCACATTCCTTCCAAGCACATACTCCGCAATACACTAACCTCAGTTTTGTGGCCCTGTATGCCTACCTCAGCGTTTCCGGAAATCTCAATATCGGATTCAGACACCTTTTCCCGATACTGCCGTTCATCTCTGTCTTGGTCACCGTCACCCTCTTTCATTTCATGAAAAACTGTTCGTTAAAAGCAAATCACACGTATTGCGCCACCCGCCACCTCTTCAACATATTCCTGGGGGGTTTCTCTTTTTGGATTGCTGTCATTCCTTTTCTCGCGTTTCCAGATTATCTCTCCTATTTTAATGAATCCGTAGGAGCGGAAAACGGCCACAGATATGTCGTTGATTCCAATTACGATTGGGGACAAAATCTCAAGCGACTGAAAATATGGGTGGATACCTACAATCAATGCGTTTCTGATGCGAATAATCTTCCGCAATCATCATGTGATATACTTGCAAACACGCATACCTACCCAACCCATGAGGCTATAGACAACCTCAATATCGACTACTACGGAGGAAGTGAAGTGAACTACTATTTCAAAGAAGGCGCCTACACACTTTGGCATTCCAATAATACCCCTCAATCAGGATGGTTCGCCATATCCGCAACCTTCTTTGAAGAAAACACACACAAAGTACTTAAACCGGGTGAAACCGATTATAGCTGGTTATCGAAATATCAACCGATTGGCCGCGCCGGAAACTCTATGTTCATTTTCCATGTGAGCCCGGAGAGTCTTGGGCGATAAAATATAGGATTTTAGCGGGAGCAGTAAAGAGCCAGATCTTGAACAGGTTCTAAGTTATTTTATGCCCCTTCCTTATTTCCTGGATAATGACACGCGAAGTGCTTCGGATCGAATTTATTTCAGGGGGACTCGGTCTCTGTTCCAGAGAACCTCCTGCCCGCCGTCTTTTGTCGCCAAAACCCTCGCAATCACGAAAAGCAGATCCGACAGCCGGTTCAAAAACATGATGGTCACGGGATTGATCGTGGTTTCTTTGGCCAAAGAAACCGCAATCCGTTCACAGCGGCGGCACACTGTTCTCGCGATATGACAGGCGGCTGCGGCCTGATTGCCGCCGGGAAGAATAAATTCCTGTAGATAGGGCAGTTCCGCGTTAAGCCGATCGAGTGAATTCTCGAGCCAATCGATATGCGCCTGCTCGGTCACCCGAACCCCGGGGATGCAAAGTTCTCCGCCCAGATCGAACAGTAAATGCTGGATATCCGTGAGCAACTTTCGGGTCTCGGCTGGAATTTCCAACGCCAGTACCAGGCCGAGGTGGCTGTTGAGTTCGTCCAGTGTTCCGTAGGTCTCGATGCGTAGATCGTCCTTGCCGATCCGGGTGCCATCGCCGAGCCCGGTCGTTCCATCGTCGCCGGTCCGGGTATAGATTTTGGAAAGTCTTTGGCCCATCGATGCTCAGGTCAAGGGTTCCGCGGCTACAATGATCCCATCCTGATCGACATAGATATAATGATCCGTCTTGAAATTGACGCTCGCGAAAGTAACCAGGATATCCTGTTCTCCGATGCCGCGCTTGCGGCTCTTCAAAGGATGGGTATGCAGGGCACGGACACCGATCGGCATTGCGTTGATATCGGCCGAATCCCGGATGCAACCGTACACCACGATCCCCTTCCATCCGTGGTCGACCGCGAGCTTTGCGAGGTTATCCCCGAGCAGGGCGCAACGATGCGAGCCACCGCCATCGATCACTAGAACGCGGTTCTCCACGCGCGTCTCCAAGACTGTTCTGACCAGAGTATTGTCCTCGAATATTTTAAGTGTGGTAATTTGCCCGGAAAAGCAGGGCTCGCCGCCATAGATCCGAAAAATCGGTTCTGCGATCTGGACATACGTTTTCTCCGCATACGCATCACATAAGTCGGCGGTTTTAAAACTCATTCACAAGATCCCAAGGTTATGTCAACACGTACCAGTTTAATGCGAATTGCCGGGTCGACAAAATTTTTTTTCCAATTGGGTGTGGCGCCCAGCAAAGAAACGAATCGAATTACAATAGTTCTCGAATAACACCCAGTGATTTTAATGTTCTCACTTGTCTGGTACCACACTGATGGAATCTCCAACCAGCCAGCGGCTCGATAAATGGCTTTGGGCCGCGCGCTTTTTTAAAACCCGAAACCTCGCGACCGAGGCGATCTCCGGCGGCAAGGTCCATTTGAACGGCCAGCGCTGCAAACCCGGCAAGGAAGTCAAAATAGGCTATCGCCTTTCCATCTCGAAAGGACCCTACCGATGGGAACTGACCGTCACGGCTTTATCGAAACAACGCAGACCTTCCAGCGAAGCCGCGTTGCTGTACGAGGAATCCCCGGAAAGTCATGCACGGCGCCAAGCCCTGATCGAGCAGATAAAAACCGAACAGGAATTCTCGAATCAGCCGGAAACGCGTCCAAATAAAAAACAGCGCAGACTGATTCACCGCTTCAAGAGGCAATAGACCCGGCTTCAGATACAAGAGGTCGGTTTCGGCAAACCGCCTATCCGGCATGCGAATTTGAGAGGCCCATCGGGAAACAGGCAGTAAAGATATCGAGAATTTCCTTTTTCTTCACCCAACTCTTTCCTGACCGCTTTTACGAATACCCGGTTATTCGGCAGGTGGTTGAACCGGTGATAGTAGTCGCGCATGAACAAAATGATTTCCCAGTGCTCGGATGTGAGGTCGATTCCGGCGGCCGCAGCCAGCGCAACGCCGACCCGTGCCGTCCACGCTTCACGCGCGACCAGAAAGCCAGCTTCGGTGATTTCGTAACGCCTTCCGTCCACCTCGATATCAGACATCTCAACAAAGTCCAAGGCCAGTCTGATCAATCCTTCAGCAAGGGGTGATCGCAGGATAATTGCCGGGAAATCCACAAGACCAGTTTAGGTTTCATATTGGGCTTGTTTTCCTGATCTTTTGCCAAAGGTTGGATCAGTTCGTCATGAATCAGCAGACGATACAGGAATCGTATCTTGCCTCTCGCCGAATCGGTGGCTTCCAATTTGACCAGGCCGCATTTCTCGGCATAAATCATCCCGACACGAATCGCTTCCCTGTCTCGATCACCGGGATCGATGGTTCCCGGACTTGAAGGCAGTCGCTGCCGTTCGCCGACCATTTCGGAGCGAGGCAACTCGAATGCTACGGATCTACACGAGCTATCTCGACTGGTAGGATACCCATTTGGGTACTTCATAACCAAGATTCCGAGTAACTATTCACCACCGAGACACAGAGGTCACGGAGATTGTTGAAATGTTACCGTTTACAACCTCATAACTGTCCTTACCGATTAGTTCCGAAGGAACCGGCTCTTCACGCTCTCTGTGGTACATAAAGTGGCTGATATGAATCCCGCTGAATAGTTACGATTCCGAATGCTTAGTCGGGAACCAAGAATAGCACGGCAGGCCGTAGAATCAAATCCGCGTTAATCGTTGCGAAGCAATGCGCGGATTGGTATCCTCCAATCCCGGCTGAACGTTTTCCCTTTATCGGTGACGGAGCCCGGTGTGAAATGGCGCGATTGGCTGGCAAATTGGGGCATGAGTTCGCTCAGGATCCCGGCCCCGATCCTCGAACTGGAGTTCGAACCCCATGATGAGGACCGTAAAGCCGCCTGGGAGATCTATATCGAAATCTTAACCCGCGTTGGCCACACAACCCCTTTCGCACGAACACGGCGACGAAAAGGCCACCCTCGACTTCCGGGCAACACGGGCGGGGATGAAAAAAGTGACTAGATCGGGTTTTGCAACTTCCAGTGGTGCGTGTCACTGCAAGCCCTCAAGCACCACTGTGCGCATGCCGGATCGCGCAGCTGAATGGCGACAATGATGTGACAATGAAAAATCTCTGAAGCCGGGATGGAAAAGTTGCCGCGCAAATTCCGGAAAATTCGCGCGCCGTTCCGGATCCCTTTCTCGGCCATTATAGCGGTGATTTTTTATCATGAAGCAGGAATCCAAGCCATGGACGGTAACGGCCGATTGCATACGTGCTTGATTCAGCGAAAGCGCCAGCCCGCAGTTTCACATCTCCTTCGACGAGCTCAGGACAGGCTTGTGACTGGATTCCGGCAAGACGGTATCTGCCGGGGCAGGCTCTGCCGGAATGACGATAGAGAAAAAATGAGCCCCTTAATATGACAAAGTAGAATTAGGCTTCAGGCAATTGATTTTTCAGCTTGACAATTTTGGCGCTGATTGTGGAGTGATTCTTGCCTGATATACGTCATAGACGTATAATTGGCTCACGCGCACCGTCGCCGAAACCGAAATCTTCCAGCGCTATTCGACCGCGATGTGGTCTGAAGCAGGGTGCGCCGCCTTCATCACCTGGATTGCGGAAACCCCACTTAGAGGGGATGTGATCCCGGGGTCCGGCGACTTTCGTAAGATGCGCTGGGGCCCGCGCGGGTAAGGGCAAGCGTGACGGAGCGCGGGTAATTTATTTCAACGGCGAGGACGGCCGAATCTGGTTGCTGATTGCTTATGCCAAAGCCAAGTTCGACAACCGGCCTACCGGGTTTCTCGCCAAACTCAAACATGAGGTGGAACATGGATAAAGAGATGGAACAATTTCACAACGACCTTCTTGAGTCAGTCCGCCGGATGCAAGCGAGTTGAGTGGCGCGCGCGACCGAAGTTCCGGTTTCGCCCGTCGTGGCGGCGCGCAATGCCGTTGGGCTTTCGCAGGTGCGTTTCGCCGCCTTGCTTGGCGTCTCTGTGCGCACGCTGCAAGAGTGGGAGCAGGGGCGGCGCTCGCCTTCCGGGGCTGCAAAATCGTTGTTGCGTGTGGCGGAAAAGCATCCCGAGGTTCTGCGCGAGTTGGCAGCGTAAGCAGCCTGGCTTGCCGGCATCTCGTTGCCGCGCCTGTCGACACGCGGATGCCCGCAGGGCGATCCGCAAATCCCAACACCGAACCACAATCCGGCGCCCGAACCATTGCACCGATCGTCGCGAAAATCCTGGCCTTGTGGGTCGTGTCGGATCCGGCGGTATCTGTCCAGGGTTCCACCCTATGCGGGCTGTGTCGTATGCAAGGCAAATTCAACAAAAATAATAGCATGGCGTTGGGCGGTTTCGCACCAGCAAACCACCATGCCCAACGCAACACCGAAGCTCCGTTTTGGTGGATTACTAACGCGAATCCACTTTACAATTCATACCTTAGGGGTGGCAATTTATCCGCCGTATGGTCGTAGGTCAATGCGTCATTAAAAGACCAGACCCCGTTCCCCCGTGCGACACTCAAGAAGGCCTCGGTGCAGGTTCCCGATTTTCGATGCATCTGTGTGGATCGAGCCCTGAGCCCTCAGATCGCGGATATTCCCTTTCCCTGAGTGGTCAAGCCACTCGCGATGTCCGGAAGCCGCGGGCTAATACGATGCAAAACAGGTATTCACTGCTGAGATTTTCTGCTTTCTGACCAGGCGGCGAGGTGCAGGCTGGTCGCCGGCAACCTCAACGGTGCCGACACGTGGATATCGCGCATAGCCACAGCCCTGCTCAACCACAGTCATATCAGAGGGGGATTCCTTAAACACTTGAGGTCGAACGCCGCTCTGCAACGGGGCGATTGGCCAGGGAAAATGGAAATATCAGAGTTACCGTCCCGATCCCGTCTCGCTTGCTGTCGATCCGAGCCCCCCGACATTCGTTCGCTGGTCGCCACCTGGAGTGGTGACTATCGATCAAGGCGGTACCACCGGCAAGTTCGGGTTCACAGGGATACCGATCACGCTCGATCTCAAGATCCAAGTCACGGATGGAAGCCCTGGGAGGCTGTATATCTCGGCAGGAATGAATCTGCCCGGTGGCAAACAGTTCACGAACGAGTTGCACGGGTGGTTTGTCCCCGCCAAGCTTGGACAGGAAGCGGGCGATGACAACCCGCTGGTCTACGGGGTTCCATCGTGCAGACGAGTGCTGACATCGCCCGAGAAGGACCCCAGCCGACGTTTACGACCGGGTTCTTCATCCTGGAGCCACTGCCATAGCCACCATAACCCGGATGGAGCGTAGCGCAATCCGGGAAATCGGGTCACGGAATACCCGTAATTCGCTACGCTCATAAGCAGGAAAAGGATTAGGTCTTGCCGTGACGCATTCGGGCGTAACAAAGTGCCCCGGCGGACGGTTTCGCCGTTGGGCACCGTACAAATTGTCCCTATTTGTTAAACAAAGGAGAAAAAAGATGACAACCGACACCGATTCATGGTTACCCCTATTTGAGTTCCAGGATTTGATTTACCAAAGCTTTTTGTACAACCCACTCCCGAGGAGGATACTGCTCAGCCGGGGACCCCAATTACCGAAAAAAAATGGGCGAAGGGTATGCTCACGCTTGCCCAACCCTATAGTCCTGATGGTGGCTATGATGGTGGCCGCTTGTCTTTTGCGCCGGGAATTGAACTGGAGGTTTCGATAAAGGGCGCTCTCGGATCGAGAAATACTCCCGCCACGTTCGAGGCCACCGGTACCGGAACGGAAGGCCTAACAAAGGGCGCGATCTACCAACTCATCGGTTGGGTATCCCGTGAGCAGCCGGTCATTAACCAGGGTGGAAAGGTTCCGAGTGTCCGCGGTTCTGTACGAGCAGTTCGCGGACCCGATACGAAGCCGGAAACCGAACTCGGCGGGATGCCCGTCGGAATGGTAGGAGCGTTTGCCATCGCGAGAGGAGCGTAGAAACTATGCGGTGACGAAGTAACCGGCCAATTTCCTAGAAGGCATGTTGGTAATAGAGCATGACCGAGAACATCGCCGCAATAGCGGCACAACCTTGCACTAAGGAGAAGTAAAATCCCAGACATCAAAGACTTCTTAAAAGGTGGTTTACAACTTGGGCCATGCAGCCCAGCGGTGCTTACCCAGTTTCCTCCCATTGAAGGTACCAGCGATGACCCCAACAAGGCGGGGGTAGACGGTCTTCATTGCTCGATGGGTAGCGGTATTAAAGGCAGTAGCCGTGATGGAGATGGAGTTGTTGGCTTCGCCAGCGCCACCAACAAGAGCGGGGTGTTTGGTGAACATTCCAGCAAAGGTTTTGGAGTCAGCGGCCTGGGATTTTCGACGGGAGTGTTTGGACAGAACAAAACAGGCCAGGCTGTTGAAGGTGCTGGCGTTTGGGGCAACAGTACTGGAGGCGGAACCGGCGTGGCCGGGACCAGCGATGCTCCAGGTGGAGTTGGAGTATATGGCAGAGGTGCTGCTCTGGCCGCACGTTTCGATGGAGACGTCGAGGTTACCGGAGATATCCGCCTAGTAAACGCCGACTGCGCTGAAGATTTCGATATATCAGCAGGCGAACAGGTTGAACCTGGGACTGTAATGGTCATCGACGAAACGGGTTCCTTGCAGCAAAGTCGGCAAGCCTATGACAGGCGAGTGGCAGGAGTCATCTCTGGAGCGGGTGGTTATAAGCCCGGTATAGTGTTAGATAAGCAGGAGTCAAAGATAAAAGAATGCCGGTAGCGTTGTTGGGTAAAGTCTATTGCAAAGTGGACGCCACTTACTCACCAATCGAAGTCTGTGACCTTCTGACCACCGCGCTATCTCTAGGTCATGCGATGAAAGCTGACGATCCCGTCAAGGCTTTCGGTGCGGTCATTGGAAAGGCCTTGCGTTCGCTGAAAGCAGGTCAGGGAATGATTCCCATATTTGATTGCTTTGCAATAGATGGGAGGTGAGATGGTTGCTGTTTACATGGTGTGGCGGGGTGTACCTGATGATCGACGCCGGTTTTGGGCTGGCTTAAACGAGAGTCTCCTGCGTCAATGAAAGGCCCGTTAGAGGATAGAGGTTCGGTAGACCGGCCGACATTGGCCGTGTTTCACGACAAGTTATATATGGCTTGGCGGGGGGTTGATGACGACAAGCGTCTCTTCTGGACAACATTTGATGAAGCGACACAAGACTGGTTGCCGCCGAAGGTGACCAAACCCAAGGCTTCCCACGCCAGTCCGGCACTGGCTGTTTTTAAGGATAAGTTTTATATGGCTTACCGCGGTGCTGACAATAAGAGGCTGGGCTGGGCAATATACACTGAAGCGGCAGAAGAATGGTTGCCGCATAATGAACTCAATGACGCGGGTTCGGAGTGGGGGCCAGCTTTTGTCGTCTTTGAGGATAAATTATTCATGTTTTGGACAGGGGAGGATACTCAAGCCTTCTTCTTTTCTACATTCGACGGGCAAGGAGAGAAACTACTGTGGGCAGGCCCAAGACGGGTGGTGCCGCCTCTATTTTCGTATAGGTCACCTGGGCTTGTTGTTTTCCACGATCAGCTATTCATATTTCAGATTGGTACGTTAACAGAATTTAGCGGCGAAGACGCACCATTTGATAATTTCGATACGCAACTGTGCTTCACAAGGTTTGATGGAAATATCCCATTCCGAACCAACTTTCTTTCGGCGACAAGCGCATCCTCGCCAGCCGTAGCAGTTTTTTTTGAGTTAACCCGTAGTCTTAAGCTTTTTCTTCAGAGACATGGGTTTAACCCAAGTGAAGGAGTGAGACAGGTTGGGCGAGGAAGTGTGAAAAGTTTGACGGGGCTGGCGTGAATAGATGGTCAACGGCAAGTAAGGTTAGCCGGAAGAAGCAGATCTGGTGGCAACTCTCGAAAGGAGCAGATTATGAGTTCAATTAATCCTTTGAAGGTCAGGTTACGCTTGCAGAATTTCCACTGTTTCGACTAAGGGGACGCCACAGGAAATGCTGAACCGTACCTCTGGACGGTGTTTTTTAAATTTACGGAGACACGGTGGTTGTAGACAGGAACTTCACGCTGAAGGGCAGAGCAACTGTGGTTACCACGTCGGGCGATGATGGCGATCTAGCCACAAATGTTGATGCAGGCGACGACCTGCCTATTCTCAGGCAACTCGGGGAATTCCGCACTGTCCTTCAGCCAGTCCCAATTGAAAATTTTCCTGAAACGACCATTGGTGGAACTATCGGATGTGTGGCTGTTATTCTGGAGGACGACAATACCCCAGATGAGGCGATCGCCCGAGCGCATAGGGAGCTAAATGATGCACTTCAAACGGTGCGCGAGTTCATCGAGGTCGTCACTTGAACCGGGTAAATTCGTACAGTTAGCTGCTAAGGAGATCACTTTGTCCAATAGAATTTCCCATAACCTTGCAAAGAACAAGATAACTCAGCGTCCAATCCAGGGCAAATCTGTTCTAACTAGAGGTCACCCTATAGTAACGGGCAGGAGCAAGGGAATTCATGGTCATGCGCAGATAGTCGAAGACCAACCGGAGGTTACGAGCGAACCTTTGGATGGTGGCGGAGACGGTATCGCGGGATTTCGAGCGGATGAGACCGATGGCAAAGGGTCGGAGTGCGGTGGTGTTTTCGGGAGCATGACCGGAACGGATGGTGCCGCGATCTGCGTCCCAATTCCAATCGAGGATATAGTGGCCACTATTTTCGATGGTCCAGTGGTTGCGGTTGAAGCTCAAGACGGCTCGGGCATGGGCGGTTGGCGGAGTATGGCTGGTGATGGCGTAGACGACTTCAGTCGAAGACTGACCGGTTTTCTTGTTGAAC
>JBOICY010000136.1:0-7852 GCA_050740335.1 Methylococcales bacterium
ACTTTTGGTAAAGCCGCTGCTACCGCTTGTCAGGAAGGTGCTTCATGCAAATAAATTCTCGTCTTCCCTGGATTGTATGTTCTCTTCTAACTGTAATTACTCTTTGGTTAATTTTTAAAATTATTGATCAATCAGTGACTCTTGATTACCAAAAGCAGAATGCAAATAACATTGCTGAGCAACGTGATTTATTGATACATGTTGTAAATTCAACCAGTATCGGTGCGTCAGAAAATAAAGTGCGAGATTTGATTAAATCTGTAGCTAAAGATTCTAGTTTCGAAAAAGGAAAAGAAGAAATTGTGGCTGGACAAATTTCGTTTTTCTTTAAAGATCGTATGCTTATTCGTATTGAAGCTGATAACGAATAGATGGGATAGTATGGGTTATTTTGGGGCATTATGCTTGGTGGCGGTCTGGAGGTAAATATTCAGACCCCCCCGGCAAAAAGTTCACATTAAATCTGAAATAGGGTCTACAACTTCATGATACAAAGGCGTATTATGGAGAGCATGTATCTGAGCGATCACGACCTGAGCCAACTGGATGAAGAAGAGCTGCTCAAATTACCGGAGGAGGTCTTGCGACGTGTTTCGGTACGATTGCTCAACGATTTGAAAGAGGCCCGCGAACGCTTGAAGCAGAACTCGCGCAATAGTTCCCGGCCTCCGAGTAGCGAAGCGCCGTGGGAAAAAGAGCGTAGGGGAGTGGATTCCACGGATGAATTCGAGGGGACGGAAGACGCGGAATCCGGCGATGAAACGCCACCCGAGGAATCCGATCGGAAGTCTAAAGAGGCCGGTGGGGAACCAACGGACGAAGCACGCAAACCGGGGAAGCAACCCGGTGCCGAAGGGTTTGGAAGGCAACAGACCTTGGCAGTCACCGGGCAGGAAGAGCACTTTCCGGAGTACTGTGGTCGCTGTTGCCAAGCCTTGAGCGGGGATGTCAAAAAGGCCTGGACGGCTTTCGAGACGGTTGATCTTGAATGGGCAGATGAGAACCATCCCGGCCTTAGGCTCACCAACACCCGACACACGTATTATGAAATTCCTTGCGCCTGCGGCTGCCTGTCACTCGAACAGAACCGCATCGTTCAGTTTCGTATGACCGCTTGCCGTCAATCTCCTGCAGTCAATGGCGCTTGGTCGGGCCGGGGCTTGCGGCACTGATTATCTGTCTGGCCTATCGTGCCTGCGGCTTTCACGCGGGCGCATCCGGGAATTCCTGGAGGACTGGTTGGGGCTTCAGCTCGCCGTTGGCACGATCAACAATACTCTGCATGAAAGCGGCGCAGCGGCCCTGCCGATCGAAGACGAACTGATCCAAGCTGTGCGGGAAAGCCGGCTGCTGCATGCGGATGAGACCTCTTGGATGGAATTGACTGCCTTCCTGTGGTTAGGCAGGTTTTCAGCACGGACAGCGTCACGGTTTACTGGATTGCTTACCGCTCCGCGGAACTGATCAACAACCTTTGAGGCGAGGCGTATCACGGCTGCTTGATGAGCGACGGGTATGGGGTTTATCGAAAATACCAAAATCGTTTGCGTTGTTGGGCTCATCTGCTACGCAAGGCGCAAGGGCTGGCAGAGAGCCTCGATCAAGAAGCGCGACGATTCGGAACCAAAACCCTGGAATTGTTGGGAACGCTGATTGCGGCCATCCATAAAGCCCGGGGTTCTCCTCCCGGCACCCCGCTGACGGAAATTTATCAAGCGCAACTGGCCGCCTATCGATGCCTGTGTGAACAAACCAAAACCGTGTTCCATAAACAAACCCGGGAACTGGCGACCGAAATGCTCAATGATTGGGAGGCGATCTTCCGGGTATTGCAAGTTCCCGATCTGCCCTTGACCAACAACCAAGCGGAACGTGCCTTGCGGCATTGGGGGCAATCTTGCGAAGGATCTCCCATGGCACGCGTACCGAAGAAGGCTCACGGATCTTTGCCATATTGATCAGCGTCATCGAAACCTGCCGGAAACGACAGCAATCACCCTGGATTTATTTGGCCGCCGTCATCCACAGTCAGCGCGCAGGACTTCCAGTTCCAAAGCTACCGGTTGCTAAGGGATCTGAATAATTACGATTGCTGAAGCATCTAGTGATTTTTGTAAGCGATGGTTGCAATTCGATACAGAAAGAATCCTATGTTTGGGGTATCCGGGTGTTAGCGAAGAACCAAAAATTGAAGTTGCTAGGTTTGATAAAGTTTCAGGTCAAAATAATAACCATTATACGGACTGGGAAAAAGTTGAATGGATTAATGCTAAGAATGAATGGCATCAAGCTCACACTAGGAAAGGAATCATTACGCAGAATGGCCTATCAAAGATCCAATTGTGGCGTGCGTCATTAGAAGTTCCTGGATATCCATGCTTAGTGTCTCACAAGCGGGACCAACTACGAAAGCTTATACGAGAACTGAAGTCTCCCTATAATTCACGACACACCGCATACATGGTAATTGCAGCGCCAGGGTCTGGTAAGAGTTTCTTAGTCAAGCAGATCGCTAAAGCTATTTGTTTACACCTTGTTTCGTTTAACCTCTCACAGTTGCTAAAGATGTCTGAGCTTCTTGATTGCTTTGATACCATTGTTCAGACTCAACATAAAAAGAGAGGAGAACGACTATTGGTTTTTATTGATGAATTTAACGTCATTTTGGAACAGCGTGCTGCTATAGAATTATTCCTGGCCCCGCTTGAAGATGGGGTTTACCGACATGGTGAAAAAACATTTCTAATTGAGCCCTGCACATGGATATTTGTTGGATCCGCCTTACCAACCCAGACATCGAAACTTGAAGATTTCAAATCAAGGATGAGCCTACCAGTACTGAATTTTAATGACGTAAATGCAACTCAAAATAAGGTTCAAGAGTACCTACGCCGTCTAAGAAATAATGTTCAAAAGAATCTAGCGCGTCTAGAAAACGTATATGTTACGGTTTCGCTAATACAAACTGCTTTTCCCGAAGTAGTCAGTATTTCTAAAAATGCTTTAGATAACATTTACGATCTAGCAGAGGATACAATCGGTCCTAGAGAATTAAGAAAGTTCGTGCAAGGATTTAAAGAGGTTAGGAATGGTGAAATCTCTACCTTAAATTTTCCCGATAAAGAAATGAGCCTTGGCGAATCATTAGCTTCCTATAAATCAGAGCCTGAACCTCGCGGAGAAGATCAGTCGTTACGGGTCGCTATTGAGAACTAGTAGGAGCCAATTTTAAAACCGGTGACGGCAGACTTGTATTCTGTTAAAAGCAACACCTCGCTGTCTTGACATGGAATCCGCTTTAAAACTCATACACCAAAATTGACTAACGCTGGAAAGTATGCTTGTATCTATAATTATCTGTAATTTGAACTACGCAAGATATTTGCCCGACGCACTCGATAGCGTAGCTAACCAATCCTACAAGGAAATTGAACTATTACTCATTGATGATGGAAGTTCCGACAACTCGAAATCGGTATTAGAATCCTTTCGATCAGATTTCAAAGAAAGATTTACACCAATTAGGCTACATCTATATAATGAAAATCAAGGAAAACTAAGCAGGTTAAACAAACATATTCCAGAATTATCTGGTGAATTGTCACTGATTCTCGATTCGGATGATTTTTTAGATGAATCGTTTCTTACAGTGTCCATTCACGAATTAATCAAACAGAATACTGGATTTGTATATACACAATGTTTTTTAGTAAACGAGCTGGGTGAGAAGTTAGTGGATGGCAAGAATGGCTATCCTCTTATCGGAAAATCATGCGATTGGGATCGAGAACTCCTGTATACGGCAAGTTATATTCCAGAATGTGGCTTAACTCGCACTGAGGCTCTAAAGCAAGCAGTTCCTTTTGACGAGCAAATAAAAATTGGGACAAAGCACCACAAATGGAACAAGATCGCTATGGCAGGTTGGACTGGCTGCTACATTCCCAAACCTCTTTTTTCTTACCGAATGCACGATAGAAATCTATCAGGCATCGGAAGGCATATTCTGGGCAATCAATCTCCGATATCAGAAAATGTCATCCTTTCAGGCTATTGGAAAACTCGCCCAACTCGGTGATAAAATTTGGACTGCGGCCAATATATTAATTATTCTGCGCGTTTCGTGTATATTCATCCTATCTTTTTAGAAGGTGGACACTCGATATTTCTTAACTTAATATGAGTAGATTTAACGCGCGTTTTTCGTAAATGAAAGTCTTTTGATCGAAAGGGGCTTAACGGGGAGAGGCACAGATTTAGACCGGAACAACCGGAACCGGGGGACCGCGATGCCTATTGGGTGCGCGATCGGTGGTAAGCGATAGCCGCAAAGAGCGATCAGGCAGATCGATAAGGCAAAAAAACGCCGAAGCCGGTCCGGTTAAGCAATTGGAACAGCAATTGAAAGAGGCAGACTCCCGAGTCTTACCAACTTACGGCCTGATCAAATACATCCTGCACGTCCTTGTGCACGACCCTTCGGGCGGCCTTCGTTCGAGCAAATCGTTTATCCTGACGATTCGTCAAATTCCGGTACCGGTCCCAAATCTTCCGATTCATTCGACAGGCTTCCTTCGACAGGCTCAGGACGAACGGAAAAATGGCAAAACCGAGAATCTACCCACTCTATTTCACATAGAGCCATATTTTCTTGGCTCCATAGAACTTGCATCACTTTTAATCGTACCCCCGCTGGTCCTTCTCCTGGTTCAAACTTTGCCGGAGGCAGGCTCGCCCGACCGCCAGCTGACTTTGAAAAGCCAGGAGCCGAGCGATCGTTAACCCTAACTTTGACCCTCAAAAATTAATAACCAATTGATTATCATAATAGTTGTTATGAAATCGAGAGAGCGTTACTGGGTACGTTCGGGTTTTACGCCGAGAAGTTGGAAGGCTTTTTGTTGCGACAGAGTGGGACGGGTCGTGAGAATGATTTTGGCGGCGGGGTTGATTGGGGTCGACGCGACGTTGTAGCAGACTGTGGTCAGATCAGCCAGCAGGGAGCGAAAGCTGTGGACGGGCATGCCGTTTTGATTTACTCCGGTGGGATCTTTCTGGTTGGCGCTGTCCGAGCGCTCGGCGGGATGAACCGGCGAAGACCGGGTCTGAGGTCTTCGATCTCTGCATCGTCGAAGGGCAGGGCTTTGAGCTTCTGGCGCATCTGCCATTCTGCCCGTAGTCAGCCAGCCTGCACAGGAACACGGGCAGGCCCGGACCCGGTCGGCGTTCCAATGGAAGATCGGCCTTCCTTCCGGTCGACCGTTTTGAGCGAACGGAAAGCTCGCTCAACGGGCAGGCCAAACGCTGGTAAGCGTCTGCCCCGTCCCGGTGGCCGAGAGTTGCGTCGGAGTGGTGTCGGTACGCAGACCATAAATCCCATCCAACGCGGCTTCGGCTTCAATTGGTTGGGGCTTGCGGGCGTAGGCGAAGCTCTCGTGGGTGATGGGGCAAGCTCGAAGTGTTTCGCCATCTTGAAGCGCGCGATGACTTTCCCGACCCGAAGGCCGATCGCGGCTTCCCCGCGCAACGGCGCACGCTGGAGGACGCGTGGCGGTAATGATCTTGTCTGCCGTTCTCGTGTGGGACGCTCAGCAACTCTTGGCGCTTTCTGGCGCGCTCTTCGGCCAGCAGCGGATTGCGGCACACCACCCACCGCTCGCCCGGATAGTCGGGGCTGGAAACTTCGATCCAGCCGGGATCAAAGAACCGCGACACCTGCCAAGGACCCCGGGTCTCCGGCAACTTACGAATCCGCATCGCCCGCAGCGAGGTGACCCAAGTCATTCGCCGTCCAGCATCCGCCAAGTGGCCAGCTTCGAAGCCGGTTCCACCACCCGCATCACGACCAACGCCTCCAACAACGGACGCAAGCGCAAGGCCGCCACCTCGAACCATCCCGATCCAAACGCCCGCAACATACCCAACACCGCCGTCACATGCCTGCCTGCGGAAGTGAGCGTTCGAGGCAGTCATGGACCTCGGACGCCAAGGATTACCGCCACGCCACCGCGCAACAATACGCGGAAATGCCCCACCAGTTGCGACGGCCCGTGGGTCAAATTTGCCAAGGCGCGTTTGCGGATCTTGCCGTGATCGCGGAAAGATTCGCGCAGCAGTAGGCCGGGGGTGAGTTGCGGTTGTGGACCGATTTCGATGTGCCGGGTAATATTTAACACTATATAAGCATCGTATACAATACATAATATAAGAATATACATGGGTACGGTGCCAGCTAAAAAAATAGCCGAAACGCCCGTCAGTTCTCGGTTTCGGCTATTTCAGGGTGTCGAAGTTAGGCCTATTCTTCTGAGTGCGATTGGGGATTACGGCGATGCTGAACATTCCCGGCGGATTGGTGTATGTTCGTGACATGGACGCTCTACCGACCCACAACGGGGCTGCCTTGCCGGTCTTGTTTTCCGAAGTGCGCGTTCGGCCGATTCTGGCCGACGAGCGCCGCCTTTGGGATGAACTGATGCGCCGCCATCACTACCTCGGTTTCAATCGTACCGCCGCGCGGGTGCTACGCCAGGTGACCGAGTACCGGGAGCGGTGGCTGGCTCTGCTGCTGTGGCAGGCCAGTGCGCTGAGGTGTGCGCCGCGAGACCGCTGCATCAACTGGGCGCGGGCGATCCAGTTTCAACGCCTGCATCGGATCGCCAATAATGCCCGCTTTCTGATTCTCCCGGAGGGTCGGATTCTCGGTCTGGCCTCGCGAGTCTTGGGGTTGAGTCTCCGCAGGCTTTCTCACGATTGGCAGGCGGTGCATGGCCATCCCTGGTTGCTGGCCGAAACTTTTGTTGATCCCAAACGGCTTCCACGGTACCGGTTATCGCGCCGCCAACTGGCAGTGTCTGGGGGCGACCCGCGGCTATGCCCGCCATACCGGGCGCTATCGCTATCACGGCCAGCCCAAGACGGTATGGATTTATCCCCTCAATCGGCGGGCACGGGAGCGACTGCGCCAGCCCTTGCCACACCCTGACTGGAGATCGACTATGCAAACTATCCGACTGAACGACCGAAATCCCCGCCTTGCGCGCGCTGCTCGGACCCATGTCGATCCAGGACCGCATGGTGACCGCCGATGCCCTGCATACCCAACGCGAGACGGCTCGCTTCCTGGTCGAGGACAAAAAAGCCCGCTACCTGTTCCCAGTCAAGGACAATCTGCAAACACTGGCCGCGGTTCTTCAGGCTTTCGATTGGAAAGCCGTTCGCCCTTCAACATAGCAATCTCGATAAGGCCCACGGCCGCATCGAGCAGCGCACCATCCGCATCACCGCCGCCCGCAACGACTGTCTGGATTTCCCGCACCTCCGCCAAGCCTGCCAGATCGAGCGGCAAGTCCTCTACGCCAAGACCGGCAAACCGCACACCGAACGCGTCTTTTGCATCACCGACCTCGATCCCGGGCACTCCTCGCCCAGCCAACTGTTGGCCTTCAACCGCGGCCATTGGAGCATCGAAAATCGCCTCCATGGCAGGTGCGGGACGTCACGCTCGACGAGGACCGTTCCCAAGTCCGCAAGGGCCATGGCCCCCAAGTGCTTGCCTGTACCGCAACTTCATCATCAGCCTGCTGCGCCGCTTGATCACCCAACCACGCACTTCGATCGCAAGCGCACTGCGCCATTTCGCCGCCCGTCCCGATCAGGCGCTTGCCCTCTTCACCGGCTGAGCGCCCGCTCTCACCTCCGCAACACCCATTCCGGGGACACCCTGTTACGCCCGGCGCCCACGAAAATAGCCGATCCTGCTCGCCGTCAGCACCAATACCGCAGAAAAAACCGCAAAAAACTCCCTCCCCCAGGCCCGAACCCGATTCAAGTCATCCCGCCTGAACAAAAT
>JBOICY010000137.1:0-11446 GCA_050740335.1 Methylococcales bacterium
GCTTTTGGGTTCACACAAAATATTACCTGCTTGGTTTTATTCTGGTCAGCTCGGCATTCGGAGTATTAACCGCCGGGTATTTTTCGGCGATTCCAGTGATCACGCGCGGTTTTTTGTTTTCGCTGGAACGGTTGCAGCGGGGATTGTTGCGTGGCTTCCACGAACTCGGCGCGGTCGATTGGACATTTTACCTGTCATTGATCCTTTTCCTGGGCGTATTGTGCCTGAGTCTGATTGAAAAACGCTTCTGGTGCCGGTATGTATGCCCGACCGGAGCGGTCTTTTCATTCTTCAATTTCTTTCGTCTCACCGAGAGGAAAGTAGACGACACCTGCATCCATTGCACCAAATGCGTTCAGATCTGCCCTTTCGACGCGATCTCGGAAGATTTCAACACACGCACCTCGGATTGCACGCTTTGCCAGAGTTGCGGAGGGGTATGCCCGACTTACTCGATTCAGTTCGTGCCGCGCTGGAAATCGATTCCATTAAAACCCGTTAACGAACCGCTGGTTACGAACCGGCCCGTGTCGCGCCGCGGTTTTCTGACCGCCGGCGTCGCGGCAACAGGCGTTGCGTTGATGAAGTGGGAGGGTCTGCTGGACATCAAAACCGTATCGGCTGCAAACCGTCCGATTCGGCCACCGGGCAGCGTTGCCGAAGCACAATTTCTCGATTTGTGTATCCGCTGTGGAGAATGCTTCAAGGTTTGTCCGGGACCGGTGCTCCACCCGGCCGGAATTGACTACGGCCTCGATTCGATGTGGACGCCCGAAGCACGTATGACCCATGCCGCCTGCGATCCGGAATGCAATTTTTGCACACAGGTATGCCCGACCGGTGCGATTCAACCGCTGGCATTGCCCGTCAAGCGCAAAACCATAATGGGGCTGGCTAAAATCAACGAACGGACCTGTTTTCCCCATGCCGGAGCAAAGGATTGCCAACTGTGTTACGACGAATGCGTCGCGGCGGGCTATGATGCGATCAAAATGAAAGACATCGAGCTTTCGAGCGTTGAAGAAAACGCTCCTCCCGCCGATTTATTCGGAATCGCATCCGCAGGGGCGATGGCCACAATTAGAGCACCTTTCATCGATCCAGACGCTTGTGTTGGCTGCGGTTTATGCGAATACCGCTGTCACAAGGCCTTTGTCGAAGGTGAACATTCCCTGGCCACGAGCGCGATCACGGTCAGCGCCGAAAACGACGGTCGCATCTAATCCGCCACGGCCAGTACGCAGATGGACGCACCGCGTGTCTTTTTATCGGCGCCTGCCTGTTTGCGGGGATTGCCGCTTCAATACCAGCTTGATGTAATAATCCGGCGCTGGTTCAGTTCCGCCTGATACCAGATCGATTTTCGCATCTATTTTTCTGCCGGCCGCCAGTTCTTGGGCAAGTTCTCGGCCGGGAATCCCGGGCAAAACTCCCAACGAGTGTCCTTCGGCCGTACGAACTTCCACGTCCGCTTCTTCGCTGGCCGGAATTCCTTTTATTTTCAGGACCAGTTTCGTTTCAGGAGACAGGTCATGAATCGCCTCGCTTCTTGCGGTTCCGTCCGGATTGAATTGACAGGATCCATGCAATTCGACGAAAATTGGTTTGCTTTTCAGTTCGTTGATTTGAGACAGTTCCCTGCGGCGCAGAATCGGCAACCAGATGACCGCAACCGCGATTAAGATGACACTGCCTACCAACACCACATTACCGGTAAAATCAAGTGGATTCATGATCGCTCTCTTATTATTCTGTACGCGCAAATAGATCCGCCCTCGGATCGCTGACGGCCCTTAGCATTATTCTTTGAAATACCGAAAACATCGATATCGGCAGCCGACCGACTTTCCTATCATACACGAATTCAAACAGGCTCAACGATTTAGCGCGGGAAAATTGGGAGTAGTTCATTTCCGGATTTCCTGTACTCGCGAAGCTCCAGAGCTGGTCAGCAAATCATCCCGAACTCAACCCTCGCCAGATTCCCGCAGCACGATTCCGAACGAACAACGGATCAAGACCAGCGATAGGACGATCGGATAATAAATATAATATTCGCTGAAATAGACACTTGAAAGGACTCCGGTCGTGAGCAGTACGGGATGGAATAGCCTGAAGGCGTAAATCAGGCGTATCATCTTGATCTGAAAGGGATCCATGAGATGCCACTTGTAGACCACCTGCCGGTTCAGCAAAACGATCAGCAGTACGAAAAAAATCGGGTACCAGGCAAAAACCGGTGCGTCGATCCGGTAGACCTCGCGCCAATGTACGAACCAGACGCAGAATGACCCGACGCAAAAAAGATCGTAGGCCATCGGAAAGGAATGTCGTGCGAATAATGCGATAGTCAGGCTGATTGCCATACAGCCCAGTCCTGCGAAAAGCATCCAGGAGGCATTGAAATATTCGATAGTCGGTGCCTTTCGCCAGACCATGAAGATCAATCCGAGACACGCGATGGTGAACAGCGGAGCCAGGGGTTGAACTCTGTACATTCAGTTGCCGGTGCGGTTTAATGGACCCATCCCGTCCGCTGTAATGGGATTAGGCATGCATGATCGAAATTTGATACAGTCGGTTCGAAATGGGCACAGGGGAGAAACGAATATGATCGGAATGGTAGGCGCGGTCGCCATCTTGATGTGGTTTTTTTATACGGCTGAAAAGGTCGGCAAAAGCCCGGCGCTCTGGGCAATCGTAGGCGCATTGGTTTATGCCGCGACCCGGTGGGGCTTTACCCTGGGAGTGATCCGCCCGATCATGGGCCGGGGATTTTACAGCCACTCGGCAACTGCGGGTTTCTGGATCGAGACATCGGCGATCGCTGTCGCGATTATCGTGGCGGTTATCATCAAGACTATATTCCTGCGCAAAGCGGGTTAAGGCTTATTCACGCCGGCGAAGACCGCTCTCCAGGCTTTGTTCGGGAGAACGTCGACCCTACTCGATCGAGCCAGTTGGTTGCTATTGCCTGGAGAACCGGGCCACGAGAGTATCGTTGCCGCGCTGTTACCGCCGGGAATCGATTCCGTCCCGCCCCATTCACCGCCCGCACCATTCGCCTACCCTTTCCGGTATTTGTAACCCCGATAGACCAGGACAATCCCCGCCAGGATAAACGGGACGCTCAACCACTGGCCGACACTGAGCCAATTATCCAATTCGTACGAGGCCTGCCGGGTTTTAAAAAATTCCAGATAAAATCGCGTTGGAAACATGAGAACCAGATAAATCCCGATCAGGGATCCGTTACCCAACCGCTTGACCCATTTCAGATAGCCGTACAGGATAACCCCGGAAATGGCGAGGTAGCTCAGCGCTTCATAGAGCTGTACCGGATGGCGAGGCAGACTATCGACCCGCTCGAACACGAAGGCCCACGGAACCGCAGTTTCCAGGCCGACAATCTCAGAATTGAACACGTTCCCCATGCGGATCAAAAACGAAACTGTGGCCAAAGGCAACGCGCCCCGATCGAGTAGCCACAGTACGGAGTAGCCTATCTTGCGTCTGGAAAAAAAATAACCCGCGAGCAGTACCCCGATCGCTCCGCCGTGGCTCGCGAGTCCGCCCTTCCAGATTTTCAGGATCTCAACAGGCTGGCTCAGATAAAATCCCGGGTCGTAAAACAGGCAGTGCCCAAACCGTGCGCCGACCAGCACACCGACGAACACATAGACAAACAGGTCGTCCAGATCTTCGACAGGTCTCCCCTCACGGCGAAACATCCAGTTCAGAATGACAAAGCCTTGAAAGAAACCGAGCGCAAAAAATAGTCCGTACCAGCGTACCGTGACAGGACCCCAGCTGAATAAAACCGGGTCGACATTCCAGACAAAAAATTCCATAAAGCGTTTTATTTTTTAATTTAGCGTCGTTAAGTGAGTACGTTTCCGTCATTCCACGGCCGGAGCCCGAAACGGTCTAGCGGATTGTAGGCAAATTCAGGGCGAGTTCAACTTTATTTATCGGCGGCCAGTTTTTCGTGCGATGGATGACAATGATATGATTACGATCGAAGTTCTCAAAACAAAGTAAAATTATGCAAAATACAAAGAAGCGCTCGGTTTCGTCGGTATCGGCCTGATGGCAACGCCGAAATGATCGCACTTGCCAAGAGGTCGGGGGTCGAGGTCGAGAAAATACCCGGCGCCCTGGCCGGCGGTTTTGGCGATTCGAAACCCCTGCAGATCCGGGGCCCGAGATGGCCACCGAGACATTCGAGCCGATCGAATGGCGGATCAAGACCTTGCTCAACGATCTGAATATGGCCGTGGACCTGTCGCGTTCGCAAGGCACCTCCGTGCCGACGTCGGGGCTGGCCGCGCGATTAATGCTTTACACGCGAGCAGTGGCTTTCTGGAACAGGATCCTTCGACCTGGATCAAACTTTACAGCGGTGCAGGTTCGGATTGAAGCGGAGCCAGACGCGGATCCGGGAAGGAAATCCTATCGATTTCAATGCCGTAAAGCCGCGATTTCGGTCTTCGTAATATTGCATTTCTGCGCTTTGATTGTCTGGATGATTCCGCCCTATGCCGGGATGGTCATCGATTCTCCGCATGCGGGGAGCTTGACGGTGCGCATCGAACAACGACTTTTCAGGGCACTTGCTCCCGATGACGGCGGGGTTGTAGCAATTCTGACTCGGAACTACATCGATTTGCTCGGCGCCTATCAGTACTGGGACTTTTTCGCTCCAGACACACCGCGCATCCATCGTTACCTGAGCGTCTGTACGGATATCCTCGAATCCAGGGACAAGCGGCACATCGAATGCCTCGATCCCGTCTATCAAAGCTTCGAGGGCAATATCGAAGACGCAGCGCATGCGCACCACGGTAACCGAAGTCGCGCGTTTCGCCTGGTCGAGAATCTGTTTCGCTTGCGCCGCCCGGATCTGATGAATGCCTTTACGCTGTATTGGCGGCATCAAAAACATTTCGATGCAGCCGGGAGATCCTATCTGCTGCTGCACGAATTTACGTTACGGCCGGACAGCCTGGATGCAAAGTCCACATCCGGGAGCCGCGATGAGCTGATCTGGGTTGCGCCGGAGTAAGCCGGATATGCTGATCCGATGCTGGAACCGGTTTTTTTTCCAAACGATCGATGTCCGTCAGGTTGCCCTGCTCCGGATCAGCCTGGGCGGCCTGATATTTCTTTACCTCATCGGATTCATGCCAATTTTCGCGGATCATTTCGGTCCGGACGGCTGGCTCGGAACGATGCGGGACCTCGACCTGTATCATGCGGGTTCCTGGTCAGTGCTGTTCCTGACCGACTCCCGAAGCCAGGCCTGGGTCTTTTTCGGAATCAGCCTTTTCGGCGCAGCCGCATTCACGCTCGGTGTCCGGACCCGGATTACCGGATTCATCGCGCTGATCGGACTGATTTCACTCTGGAACCGAAATCCGCTGCTCATGGATGGCGACGATGCGATTCTGCGGGTCATGCTGTTCTATCTGTTGTTGTCCCCGTGCGGAAACGCTCTGTCGATTGACGCCAGTCTGCACCACCGAAGGCGGCAGGTTGAAATCTGGCCGCTGCGAATGATCCAGATGCAACTCGCGCTGGTTTATTTCATTTCGGGCTGGGTGAAATTCCACAGCCCCGAATGGCTGAATGGAACGATTTTGCAAACCGTGCTGATCCATCCGGAATATTCGCGTTGGAACTTCAACGGACTAATGAACCAGCCTTACTTTCTGAAAGGACTTCAGGTGGCCGCCTTCATCATCCTGTGGTGGGAAATACTGTTTCCCGTTCTGATCCTGTTTCGTACTACCCGAATCGTCGCGATCGCTACCGGCCTGATATTTCATGGCGCATTGCTGATATTCATGCACCTGCGCCTGTTTTCGGTCATTATGCTGATCCTGTACATCGCTTGGATGCCCGCGCATTTCTTCCGAGACTCAGCCGCGTCTCGAATTTGATATGGTAACAGGATTGCCTTGCAATAGAGGAATTGGAGCAGGATTTACCTCCGGCCTCGTTAAATCGGGCAAGGCAGTTGATCGCGGAGTGAGCGCCTCACCTCCGAATGCCAGACCCAGACCGGTAAGCCGCCGATTTCAGTCCCCTGGCGTGGCGGCGGTTGCAAAAGCCTTTCAATTTAGTCCACCGGGGACCGGTCGTTCCGATTCATCGCTGGATCGGTGAAATTCAGGAGATCGGCGACACTGCCGAACCGGGGGAAAATCCGATGTTCGTCGCGCCGGTTGACAATAGTAATGATAATCATTAGCATCTTATGGATCCTCATTCACCGGAGCGAATCGCATGCCTGTCCAAACTTGTAAGCCCTTCAAAATCGTATCCACAAAATATTGCACAATTTGGCTATGTCCGGACTGGCGATCGATTCGTCTTCACTCGGGCGACCTTAGGCAGCAGTTAAACCCGCAGCAGATACATGGAATCGCCCGTGGATTACAGCAGGTGGTACTGCACATGGAGGCTCCGCAGGTCAAAAATCCCGGCTCTCTGAACAAAACCTCCCCACCCAACTAACGACAAACGAGGGGAAAGGATATGGGATACTATATCTATGCGTGGCTGGAACACGGCGATCCGCGGCTCCGAATCGTCGATGTGCAAACAGGCTCGATATGCCTGCGCTGGGACTATCGCAAATCCGATCGGCTGAAATTCAGCGATAAAAAAGAAATCCAGCGACTGTTCAGAGACCTGTTATTGCTCACCTGCCGGCAGGAGAGTCAAGACATCCGGCTCTTCAATATTCGCCCAACCCAGCAAACCGGTAACGAAAGGGAACGGGAGACGAGTATCTTAGCCGATTCAGATCTTCGATAGTGTCCGTTCTGAAACGCTATACCATTGAATAATAGATAGTTATAACGGATTGGCTCGACCGTTGGACCACGAAGTGCTGCGGCTAGGGCTTCGGCTGTATAATGTGAACAACCTCAAACTGGCGCACTTTAAAAAGATTTTTCCGGAAATATGCTTACGAAGTTAGCCAGGATTAATAGAAGTGATTGTTCAAGTTGACAGAAGGTAGATGTGGAACGTATTTCGTTACAGAGTGCGTTCGTTCTCCACAGTAGATCTTACCGGGAAAGCAGTTTGCTGCTCGATGTATTCAGCAGCGACTACGGGAAAATCGCGCTGGTCGCCAAGGGTATCCGGAAGAATCGTTCCGGCCTGTGCGCGATACTGCAACCCTTTAATCCAATCCGAGTATCCTGGTCCGGGAAAACCGATCTCTATACCTTGACCGCGGCGGAACTGATTCCGCCGGGGATCTCCCTGCAAGGCCGGAATTTGTATTGCGGACTTTATTTGAACGAACTCCTGAATTATTTCCTTCACCGCCACGATCCGCACCGGAATCTATTTTCGCATTACGCCGCCGCGTTGATGGCGCTTTCCGAGCACGACGCGGCGGAGGAGACATTGCGCTATTTCGAACTCGCGCTGCTCGATGAAATCGGTTTCGGATTGCAAATCGAGCAAGACTCGGAAAGCGGCGAGGCGATCAAGCCGGATCGGCGTTATGATTATCGAATCGGCCAGGGTTTGGTGGAATCCGATAGTTCCGTTCACGGAATCGCAGGCTCCACATTGATCAGCCTTGTGCAGAGAAAGCTGCAAGGCCCTGTTCAGTTGTCGGAGTCCAAGAGGATGATGAGAGCGATCATAGACAATCATCTGGCCGGGAAAGCACTCCGGAGCCGATCGCTGTTTACCGTGAAAAGCACGAAATATCAAAAGCCTGATTGAGATGTTCAATTCCGCGGGAAATGAACGAATCGGAGCGAATACAAAAAACTTCGATCCAGGGTTATTAGAATGAATAAGTTTGATGACAAAAATCTTGCCCAAAGGCCTCCGATGATGCTAGGAGTCAATATCGACCATGTCGCCACGCTACGGCAGGCCAGGATGACCCGCTATCCGGAACCGGTGCAGGCCGCACTCATCGCCGAACAGGCCGGTGCCGACGGAATCACCGCGCATCTTCGCGAAGACCGCCGTCATATCCAGGATCGTGATATCCGATTGCTGCAGGAAACGATCCATAGCCGCTTGAATCTGGAAATGGCCGTAACTTTGGAAATGGTCAGGTTTGCGCGGGAAATCAGGCCGCAAGCGTGTTGCCTGGTCCCCGAAAAAAGGGAAGAATTGACAACCGAGGGGGGGCTTGACGTGAAGCGGTATTTTGAGCAGATCCTATCGGCCTGCCTGGAGTTGGCGTCGGTGGGTTGTCAGGTCTCGTTATTTATCGATCCGGATGTCGAGCAGATCGACGTCGCGCTGAAAACCGGGGCACCGGTAATCGAATTGCATACCGGATGTTACGCGAATGCCGGCGCCGAATCGGCCCGACAAACTGAACTGGACAGGCTCCGCAAAGCGGCAACTTATGCCTATTCGGCCGGTTTGCAGGTGAACGCTGGGCACGGAATCGATTATCACAACGTCGCCGGGATCAGCCGGATTCCGGAAATCGTGGAGTTGAATATCGGCCACTCGATCATCGCCCGCGCCCTGATCGCGGGATTGGAGTCCGCGGTTCGGGATATGAAACGGTTGATCACCGAATCTCGGCGGGCGTGATTGACCCTTTCGGTCAGATCTGTCATAGTTCCCCCATTTCCGACAGCAGTTCCGGGTATTCACTCGGGAAACGATAGGCTCCGGTCAGCAGCGACACAACCAGCTTTTAGGGATTCGGCAAAGTAGTATCGAAGTAACAGCAGATCTCTAAAGCTGTCGACCGGAACTCGTTCGGTTTTCAGGGATATCGGCGGGATATTGGTTTCATGATCGTCATCCGAATTCATCTGTCTGCGGACCTAATATCGTGGTGAGCGTATAGGTTGGATAACGTGTATAAAGACAACAAGAACAGCTCCTCGATCCTATCGCCGGCCGGATCGGATGAGTCCGTAATCGTGTTGTATCCAAGAAACACCCAATATTGGTGGATGTTTGCAATGCTGTTTGGCGGCTTGCTCGCTACGCTGGTTCTATATGTTTTGCTGTCGTTATCGCAGCCAGGCGGCAATCCACATTCGGGTGTATCATCCGCCGTTGCGTCGAATGTGAATTCGGCCGCGCTGGTCCGGGATGTTGAATTTTTAAAGAGGCAGATGAATATCCTGATCACCGGTGCGATGGAATCGAAGATCCAACAGCTTGAAGTCAGTCTTCAACGTGGAATTATTTCCGCTTCCGATCTGACAACGGTTCGCGAATTAAAGGAAGAGTTGAAAGTCCTTAAAGCCTACTCGCTTGAGGACGCTGCAACGACCTTCGGGTTGTTGAACGGGTCTGAAAAAATCGCAGGCCCGATGTATGGGGGAGCCTCGCCGTATTCGGATCAAATGCTGGAAGAGGTCAGTCAGATCAAAAATCTGTTTTATTTCAGCATCGCCTCCTGGGGAGTCGCCATCCTACTTTTCGCGGGAGCTGGGCTCGCCGGTTTTTTTCGACTCAGGCAGCTTCAATCTGAGCGATTGTTTCGCCATCCGATGCTCGGAAAGCCTAAAACCGGATTATATTGAGGTCCGTTCTGGCTAACCCTGTCTCCGTCGCTCCGATGATGGAGCGCACCGATCGTCATTTCCGTTATTTGTTGCGCCTGATTTCCCGCAGGACCCTGCTCTACACGGAAATGATCACTACTGGCGCACTGATCCATGGCGAGTACGACCGGTTTGTAAAATTTCATCCGATCGAACACCCGATCGCAATCCAATTCGGTGGCAGTGATCCTCTCGAACTCGCGAAATCGGCGAAAATCGCCGCGGATTATGGTTACGATGAAATCAACCTGAATGTCGGTTGTCCGAGCGGAAGGGTGCAGAAAGGACGGATCGGTGCCTGTTTGATGGCGGAACCCGGATTGGTTGCGGAATGTGTTCAAGCTTTGCGGTCCGCGGTGTCCATTCCGGTTTCCGTGAAAACCCGTATAGGCATCGATCACCAGGACTCCTATGAATTTTTGGCTGGCTTCATCGAGCAGGTTGCCCGGGCCGGTTGTAAAAAATTCGCGATTCATGCGAGGAAGGCGGTATTGAATGGCCTGTCGCCGAAGGCGAACCGAACTGTCCCGCCGCTGCGTTACGATCGCGTATTTCGTGTAAAGAAGGATTACCCGGATCTGGAAATCGTTGTCAACGGAGGGGTCGACAGTCTGAATCAGGTCTCGAAATTTCTCGATCGGGTGGACGGGGTCATGATCGGCCGGGAAGCCTATAAAAATCCTTATTTGTTCGCCTCGGTTGATCGTCTGTTTTACGGAGATATCCGGCCTGAACCCTCACGAATTGAAGTTTTACAGGCATATCTTCCCTATATACAAGATCAGCTCGATAAAGGAATTTATTTAACAAGCATTTCACGGCATTTGTTCGGTTTGTTTCATGCGCGTCCGGAATCTAAAAAGTGGCGCAGAACACTGAGCGAATTGACCCGAAGGAAGCCTGGCGACGCGGGCGCGGTGGCCGCGGCCTTGGCGACCTCCAATTGTTTCTGATCCTTACCTTGTTGGATACCGGGTCAAAGCGCCCGTAATCCTGATCAAACTGGACGGTGGATTACTGTGCGGGAACGAATCGAGGCGATCTGGCCGGCGGTTTTCTGAATGGTGAACGTTTAGATGGAAAAGCATTTTTCGAACATAATTAAAGAAATTGGAGAAGACCTGCATCGTGAAGGTTTGGTGGATACGCCGCGCCGCGCCGCGGAAGCCTTTAGATTTCTCAATCGGGGCTATAACCAGACTTTGGAAAGCGTATTGAACGGTGCGATTTTTGAAGCGGAAACCGAGGATATGGTAATCGTCAAGGACATCGAACTCTATTCATTGTGCGAGCATCACCTGTTGCCCTTTATTGGAAAGTGCCATGTAGGATATCTGCCCGACGGCAAGGTGCTCGGATTGTCCAAAATCGCTCGCATCGTGGATATGTACGGCTGCCGATTACAGATCCAGGAAAAACTGACCAAACAGATTGCCGATGCAATTCAAACGGCGATCGGTGCGAAAGGGGTCGCCGTCGTGATCGAGGCAAAGCATCTGTGCATGATGATGCGTGGTGTCGAGAAACAAAATTCCGTGATGATTACGTCGGTTATGCTCGGAATATTCCGGGAACTTTTGAGTTCGCGTTCGGAATTTCTGAATCTGATTTCCCGCTGAAGAAACGCTGATCCGAGCAGCGCTTCCCGCGGTACAGGGGTGCGCTGCCGAAATCGAACGTTATAAAGGTTTGGCGTTGCCGTCCGGCGAGAAATCCAGGAAAGAAATCGCAGCGGCTACCATGACAATCCGAAAGTAAGGAAAACAAAGACTATGAGTACCATGACCGCGGTTTGGGCATAATCATCGAAGGTCATGGGTTCGCTTTCCTGCATGATGGTATGGATTCGGTCTTTGACTTGATCTCTCATATGAACGGGTGTTGAC
>JBOICY010000138.1:0-9734 GCA_050740335.1 Methylococcales bacterium
TATCCATCATCGCTGTTGATATGGTTGTGAGAAACTATATTATCCCAGAAATGGCCGCCATTTCATATCCCTATTCCTGGATAATTATACTCAAGTCTCGAGTTTTGCAACTACCTCTGATGATCTAAATTAATCGGTCAGTTGAAAATATTCGCGACTTTTTGAACCCGGCTGTTTGCAATATGCAGGATCTCGAGACTCGATTCGGGATTCAGGCTTTGCTGCCGGAGCTTTTCGAACGCGGGAATCGTTTGGATCAAGGGTAGTCGTTGCGATTGCGGTTTGCCCATGCAGCTATGCAATTTTCCGAGGACCACGATTTCGCTCAGGGTCAGTTCATCTCCGTTATCACGGAACCAGTCTTCCGAGTTGGCCGGAATTTCGGCCAGCTCATTCGATAATCCCCATTTTTTTAGGATTGCGACCCCGACCGGTGTCCTGACCCAAGGAATAGCCATTTCGATTTCATTCGCATCGTACAAGTCGGATGGGAAATGGGCCGCGAAATTCAGAAAGGGTACGATCCCGATATCGCAGACCAGGCCCGCGAGCAAGGCCTGCTCGGGATCTATTTTTCGAGTTTTCGAGGCGATCAGATAGCACAGGCTGGACAGATAAATGCTCTGTTTCCAATATTGCTCCATGCGCTCTTGGATGAGTTTGTTGTTGCATCGAAAGATTTGTTTCATGCTGAAACTGATCACCAGGCTTTTGAGTGCGTTCAATCCCAGCCGTTTGACCGCATCCAGACAACTGCGCACCGGCTCAACCGGCATGTAAAGCGGGCTGTTGGCTACTTGCATGATCTTGGCCGAAATGGTCGGGTCAAGCTGCACGATCCTGGAAGCATCCGCGATTCCAATATCCCGGTTCATTGCATTTTTCAGTTTGATCGCGACATTGGGCAGAGTCGGTAAGACGATATTCTGATCGGAAAATTGATTGTAAAAAGAATGAAACAGGATGTTGGTATTCAATCCGTCGAGGTCGTTAGATTCCGCCGGGCACGGGAGAGTGAATTTTTTGGCATGGTAAACCGAGTTCCCCATTTCCAGGATTCCGGCCGGGACCCTGAGTACACTGATCTCCGTGGCCGCGCGCACGGTGACGCCATGGTTTTTGCCGGTTGATAACGGAAATTTCGCCTTGAACGAATCGCAGGATACGCTTTGATCGGGAGCACCGCTGCTTTCCAGAACGACCTTGCCGTCGATGAGGTAGAAAATCGAATCGATTGCCTGACCCTGCTCGAATAAAATCGAATCCTTCGAGAAAACTTCCATTTGCTGGCTCAGCGAAAACGCGGTCAATTCGTCATCGCTAAGATTTCTGATCGGAATCAGCTTTTTCAGGGTCTCCGCGGTGAGGCTGCGATTTTCAACCGGGCTCGACCTGTACCAATCGAAATGAAATGGTTCGGGTTGCCGGGATTCGTTGCGTATCCAGAGTCGTTTCAGCATGGATGTTTCTCTGTCGAATATTCGACTATTTCCGAGTCCTTGTTAAGGGAACATTGCAGTGAATGAAGAGTCCGTCGCCTCAAGGTGTTGAACTCAGCCTTCAATGAAAAATATAGCAGTAAACTACTCATCCAGAAGCCCGATTTAATTCTACTTTGTCAGATTACATGATCCATATTTTTCGAGATCGTCTTTCCGGCACGGATTGCCGGAATCCAGGCTCAAGGAATTCTTTCAGCAGAATAGTACCCGGGTGCGTTGCTGTTCTATTTGATGGGATCATTTTTATACCTTCGATTGCAGCCAGAAACTAGCAGGGGAAATTCCGGTTTCATCCGAAGCGTTACACTTTCGAATACGCGATTTTTTGATCCGGCTGTTTGCGGCTGGAATTCATGCCTAAACAATTGCGCGTTTCCCAGGGGGATCGACTTTGGATCATTGTTCCGGGATCGAATGGATTCTGTTACGATCATTGCAGTTCATAGAATCACCGATCAGGTCGAGTTGGGTATGAAAATTATCAGTTACGTGGCGTTGATCTTCGCATCGGGTTTTCTGATTGTTGTGTACGACAAGGATCCCTCGAGCGTTCAACCCTTCGAGTGGGTGTGCATGGCGGTGATGCTCGCTGCGGCAGCCGGCCTGATCCGGATTCTGGTCAATGCCGCGAAGGATCAGCACTGGTAAACGGAATGAATGAATGTAAGTGGGTCGGTTTGAAGGTTGATCGATCAAACGATTTGCCAATTTTGAAGTCCGTGCAATTTCCCACCGTGCGGGACCAGGCGGGATACCGGTGGTTCCTGCGTCATGCGATTGCGGTCAATCGGATGGCCCGTTTTTGGTCGGGGAAGGCTCCCGCTCCATCGCATTACGATGTGGTCAACTGGTTGTTTCTGCGCGTTCTCGCGCTGATCTATATCGCAGCTTTCGCCTCGATGGCGGTTCAAATCGAGGGCTTGGTCGGTTCTGGCGGAATCCTGCCGATCGCAGCCAGGCTCAATGCGATTCGGGAATCGATCGGCATCGATGCCTATTGGCTGTATCCGACAATTTTCTGGCTGGACGCGTCCGATCCGGTTTTGACCGGGGTCTGCGTGGCGGGCGTACTGGGTGGATCAGCGGTACTGCTCGATGTATTGGTACTGCCGGCATTAATCGTCTGCTATATCCTCTATCTTTCGATCACTTACGGCTGCCAGGATTTCACCAGTTTTCAGTGGGACATGTTTTTACTGGAAGCGGGCTTCCTCGCGATTTTTTTATGCGGCGGCTCGTTCATCATCGTGTTTCTGTATCGCTGGCTGTTATTCCGCTTCATGTTTTTCGGTGGACTCGTCAAAATCACGAGCGGCGATCCGACCTGGAGGGATTTGACGGCTTTAGCCTATCACTACGAGACTCAACCCTTGCCGAGCCCTCTGGCGTGGTACGCCCACCACCTGCCGATGTCGGTCCACCAGGTTTCGGTCGCCGGGGTTTTGTTGATCGAACTGGTGATCCCGTTCTGTGTGTTCATGCCGAGACGCCTGCGTGCATTCGCGGCCTGGAGTTTCCTATTGTTGCAAGGAGCCATCATGCTGACCGGCAACTACAATTTTTTCAATCTATTGACGATCTCGCTTTGTCTTTTTTTATTTGATGATGCCTCGGTCTCCCGATTGCTCCGGCCAACAACAGCCCACCGTATCCGCGCAGTTGCTCCGAAACCGGGGAAGGTGGCAACGTTTTTGGCTGCGGGTTTGGCTTCAACCGTATTGATCAGCAACGCGGCACTGGCTTGGTCATCGAATAACCTGGAGCCGCCGCCGCAACTTTTTTATCGACTGATACTGACGACCCAAATCCTCGGGATCGCCAATAGCTACGGCCCCTTTGCAGTCATGACCAGGCGCCGCGGTGAGATCGAGATCGAGGCCTCGATGACCGGCCGCGATTGGTTCCCCTATGAGTTCCGATACAAACCGGGAAGACTGGACAAGCAACTGGTCTGGTTGATTCCGCATCAACCCCGGCTCGACTGGCAGATGTGGTTCGCGGCACTCAGGCCGGGTCATCCGCCTGACTGGTTTGAACGCCTCATGAAAGGGCTCGAAGACGGAAATCCCGCGGTGATTGCTCTTTTTCGGAGAGTCCCGTTTCCCGGACAAAAGCCCCGCTATGTCCGCGCAAAATTTTACCAATACCACTATACCGAGCCCGCCCAGCGTGAATCCACGGGCCAAATCTGGAAACGGGACTACTTAGGGCTTTACTGGCCCCCCGATCAATGAATGATTGCCGTTACGAGTATTCCGGGTTATCCGCCAGACCGATCGAGCGCGTGAATCGATCGACCGCTTGGCCGGTCCCGGCATGGCTTCCTTCCCCGCTCGGGAATGCAAAAGATGCCCCGATCCGTTATCGTCTTTCTCAAGGACCGCTGGCATTTGTTTATCCTCTTTGTTTGGTTAAACAACTCCAGGATATCCGATAGCGTTTCTGCATAGTTTCTACCGGGTTGCTTCGGAACGCCTTTCGGTTTTGGGCGGGTTATTGCGCACACTTTAATCCCTTGAGTATCGATATCAGTGAAAACGATCCTTTCTGCGCCGGATTTCGGCGAACACCTCGACCGGATTGCTCGATCCGATGGCCAGAACTTTTCTGATTTCCGGGCTTTCGACGCGCAGAAAGGGGTTGGTCG
Source organism: Methylococcales bacterium (assembly GCA_050740335.1). Taxonomy (GTDB): domain Bacteria; phylum Pseudomonadota; class Gammaproteobacteria; order Methylococcales; family UBA1147; genus UBA1147. The sequence continues at coordinate 4,150 of JBOICY010000138.1, forward strand.
CCAGTTCCTCCGCGAGCGTCGATGGAACCGTCGCGAGATTGCGCCGGCGCATCCGATTGACCTGTTCCATGCGCGCTTGCAGGTTCAGATTCAGAGGGTCCACGGTTAAGGCGAAACGGCCGTTCGTCTGGGTATATTCGTGGGCGCAGTAGACTTTGGTGTTTACAGGTAAATTCATGAGCTTCGAAAGCGAATCCCACATCTGGACCGGCGTGCCTTCGAACAAGCGACCGCATCCTATCGCAAACAGGGTATCACCGCAAAACAGTGCGTCATGCTCCGGAAACCAATAGGCGATATGTCCGCAGGTATGCCCGGATACGGAGATTACTTCGGCTTCCGCGAAGCCCAGGTGAAAAAGGTCGCCTTCATCCAGAAGGATGTCGATACCCGGAATCCGGGCCCGATCCGATCGGGAACCGGCGATCCGGCAGCCGCTATTCCGTTTCAGTTCCAGGTTGCCGCCGACATGGTCGCCGTGGTGATGGGTATTCAGAATGAAATCCAGCCTCCAGCCTCGCTCCCTGAGCCGGTCGAGTACCGGCCCCGCAACCGCGGGATCGACGACCGCGGTCTTAGAAGACTCGGATTCATGAATCAGATAGACATAGTTATCCTGTAATACGGGTATCTGGACGATGTCGAGCATTTTCTTTCCTGCCTCCGAATAGAACTATTTTAGCCACGCAAGCCGGCGGGTGTACAGGCCTTTCCAAGTGGTTCAGGGGCAGGGATTGGGCATCTGCCGATGAATCGTTTCGATTCTCCGGATGACCTCGTCATCGAGCCGCAAATTCACGCTGTCGAGGTTTTCATCGAGCTGTTGAAGCGTGGTCGCGCCGATAATATTGGCAGTCAGGAAGGGTCTCGAGTTGATATAGGCGAGCGCCATTTGTGCCGGGGAAAGCCCGAGACTCCGCGCGAGTTCGACATAGGCTCTGGTCGCGGCGATGCCCTCGGCTTTGGTGTAGCGCGCGTAATCCGGATACAGGATCAGGCGCGCGTTTTCAGGTTTTCCGGTCAGGTATTTCCCGCTCAGCGTGCCGAAAGCCAGCGGAGAATAGGCTAACAGACCGACCTTTTCGCGATGCGCGATTTCCGCGAGCCCAACTTCGAAACTTCGATTGAGCAGGTTGTAAGGGTTTTGGATTGACACGATTCTTGGCAGGCCCAGCCGTTCCGAACAACTCAGATATTGCATCACACCCCACGGTGTTTCGTTCGATACCCCGACGCAGCGGATCTTGCCGCTCGCGACGACTTCGGCGAGCGCGTGCAAGGTGCTTTCAATCGAAACCGGAGGGTCTTCTTCCACGGGCGTATAACCGAGTCGGCCGAAATAATTGGTTTCCCGGGCCGGCCAGTGGATCTGGTAAAGATCGATAAAGTCCGTTTGCAGACGGCGCAGGCTGCCTTCCAGCGCTTGGATGATATTATCCCGATCCGGCCTGGACTTGCCGCCTCGAATGTGCCGCATCCAATCGCCTTTGCCGATCACTTTGGTCGCCAGAATGACGTCCTGCCGGCGACCGCTTTTCCTGAGCCAGTTTCCGATTATTTCCTCGGTCCTTCCGCAGGTTTTGCCCGCCGGCGGGATCGGGTACATCTCGGCGGTATCGATAAAATTGATTCCTGCCGAAAGCGCGCGGTCGAGCTGTTCAAAGCCTTCCGATTCTGTGTTTTGCTGGCCGAAAGTCATGGTTCCAAGGCAAAGCTCGCTGACTTTGAGCCCGGTTCTGCCGAGTTCGTGATAGCGCATCCGAAAATCCCCCTTTCGTGATTACAGAAGAAAACGCCGCATCATTCAGCGCTTCCGTGAATACTCCATCCATCATACTGAATCTGACATGAATCTTGTATCGATTGAAAAGCCCGTGTCGATCCGGTCTTGCAAGAGATATTTGCTGCGCGATCGCGTTTTTTCAGCCCGGGTTTGGGAATCCGTCGAATTGATTTCCTAGCGATCGGGCTTGAGATATCATTCGGCGGCGGCCCGGGAGCGCGATTGGGGGGCGTTGTCGGGAAATGTTGCGCTCGTTTTGTACCGATTGGAGGACAGTAAAATGATTTGCCTGTACAAGTTTTACCCTGCGTTTGGATTGACGGATCCGAGCCCTTTCTGCGTCAAGGTGGAAACCTTCCTGCGGATGGTCGGTGCGGAATACCGAACCGTTAGCCTCTCGGGTCCGCGCAAGGGTCCGAAAGGCAAGCTGCCCTTTATAACGGACGGCGACCAAACGATTGCCGATTCGACATTCATCCTCAAATACCTGATCGATACCGGTCACTATCCGATCGATGCGCATCTCAGTCCGGAGCAGCGAGGCAAAGGACTCGCCCTGACCAGAATGCTCGAAGAACACCTGTACTGGGCGATCGTGTATGAGCGTTGGATCGATCCGTTGAACTGGCGGAAGGTCAGCGCCCAGTTTTTTGGGGGCCTGCCGCCCGTGATCGGTTCGATCGTTCCGGTGATCGCACAGGCCTCGGTGAAACGCACGCTCCATGGACAGGGACTCGGGCGGCATCGGCCGGAGGAAATCCAAACGCTCGCGGCAGACGATATTCGAGCCGTGAGTGATCTATTGGGGCAACAGAATTTCATACTTGGCGATACGACCTCGAGTGTTGACGCCACCGTCTATGCATTTCTTTCTTCCATTCTATACTGCACGCTGGACAGTCCATCCAAACAGAGGGTTCTCGAATACGAAAATCTGAGCTGCTATTGCGAGCGGATGCGACAGGCGTTCTACCCGGAATCCTGACGCGAGGAGAATCCAACGGATTGCGGCCGGTTGGTGGCCTCAACAAAGAACCTCGATTGGGTGGCGATGCTGGCCGAACAGGCAAGAAAAAGCCGCGGGCCGGTGTCCTGTGAGGGAGAACCAAACCCGCGGCTTTTGGGGGGCGAGGACAATATTCAGTACGTAGTGAAATCGTGGAAGCAATCCATGCTTCCAGTCAATCATCCCTGAGTGGGCGGATCCCTGGCCCGATCTCTGCGCTTCCATTGATGATCAGTGTATCTTTTGTTTGAACCGAAATCTGTCTGATATTCCCGTCGTCGATGTGAAATAGGAACATTCCTGGATGGAACAAAAACAGCCCCGGACTTCCCAGCCCCGTACCGGCTTACTGAATTTGCTCTTTTTTTTGTTCCCGGACCAGGAGATTCCGGACCGCGGTTGCCGGTGCGATTTTTTCGTATAGGACCTTGTAAACCTGTTCTGCGATCGGCATTTCGATGCGGTGTCTGGCCGCGAGTTGGTGGATTTCCCGAGCCGCGAAAATGCCTTCGACTTCCTGGCCGATTTCGTGGATGATTTCTTCCAGCGGACGGCCCTGCCCGAGGCCTATGCCGAGCCGCCGGTTTCTGGACTGATTGTCGGTGCAGGTCAGAACGATATCGCCGAGACCCGCGAGACCCATCAGCGTTTCTTGTTTCGCGCCCAGGGCCAGGCCGAGTCGAATCAGTTCCGCGAGTCCGCGGGTTACGATGGCGGACCTTGAATTCGCGCCGAAGCCGAGTCCATCGGCGGCTCCAGTTGCGATCGCAAGCACGTTTTTGACCGCGCCGCCGAGCTGCACGCCGATGATGTCATCGCTGGTATAGACTCGGAAGCGTTGGTTATGAAGAATTTCGGACAGATCCGAAGCAAAAAGACTGTCCGGGGAGGCGATGGTCATCGCGGTGGGCAGATTCCGCGCGACTTCTTTCGCGAAGGTCGGGCCCGACACCACGGCGATCGGACGTGACCTGGAAAAAATCTGGCAGGCCGTTTCGTGGAGCAAACCGCCACTCTCGGGGTCCAGTCCTTTGGTCGCCCAGGCGATCCGGGTACGGCGATCGAGGAAAGGCTCGCTCTGCCTGAGCGTGGAGCGAAAGGCGTGGCTGGGAACCGCGATCAGCGCGATGTCGCGGTTTCGAACGCTCCGCTTAAGCTCGGAACTGTACTCGAGATCATCCGGAAGCGGGATGTCCGGCAGGTAGCGCGTGTTACAGCGGTCTCTCGCAAGCTCCTCCATGTGCGTTTTACTGCGCCCCCACAGCAGGGTTCGGTGGCCGTTGCGCGCGATCAGGATCGCCATTGCGGTTCCCCAGGAACCCGCTCCGAGCACGCAAACCGAGGCCACCTTGGATCCTCCGGTCAATTAATGCTGTGCGATGCGGGGACCTGCTGCTGTTTCATACGCTCGACATGCTGGGCATAAAGCGCATCGAAATTGACCGGGGCGAGATGCATTGGAGGAAAGCCTCCTTTGGTGACCAGATCGGAGACTACTTCTCGTGCATAGGGAAACAACAGGTTCGGACAAAAACTGCCGAGCAAGGGTCCCATTTCGGCTTCGGTCAGCCCGGAAACCGAAAAGATTCCGGCTTGACAGACTTCCACGAGATAAGCGGTCTTTTTTTTGACCTTGACCGTAACGGTGACCGTCAGAGAGACTTCGAAAAGATCTTTTTGCAATGACTGGGCATTGCTGGAAAGGTTGATTTCCACTTTCGGATCATCCCAGACTTCGGTGAAAATAGACGGGGAATTCGGCGCCTCGAGGGAGACATCTTTCACATGAATCTTCTGAATTGAAAAGTGCTTTTCACTTGCGGGATTATTGTCGGCCATGGGCTTTCCTGTGGGTTTGGGTTAAAAATCGGACCGAAGACAACTCATGACGTGGATTTTTATTCCCGGATGGGGGGCTTGATGCTGGCATTTCGATCAAAATTCGAATCCTTGTTCCGGATCTGCTGCAGGTTTGCCTGAAGTGATACGGAGTCAAAAAGAAAAGATTGGAGTCAAGTTCAAGAATCTATTACAACGCGGAGAGTCGAGCTATTTACGATGCTTGGGTTTCGACCGGCGTATCGGCAGGTTAAGATCCTCCCAGGCCTGGATTCCGCCTTTCAACAGGTAAACGTTCTGAAAACCTTTCTTGATCAGTTTACCGCAAACCTTCGGGGACTGCGTGCCGCTCTGGCAGGAAACCAGCACAAGGCCGTTTTTATGACTTTCCAGTTCATCGATGCGTTGATCAAACTTGGTCGAAGGGATATTAATCGAATTCTCGATATGCGAGCCGATGTATTCGGCAGGCTCCCGCACGTCAATCACAGTCACATCGGCCTTGTTCATGAGTTCAACGGCGCCCAGCGGACTCAGCGTAGGGTATTTGCGGGTCAGAGTTTCAAACAGGTCATGCAGTAGAAGATAAACCGTCAGTCCCAATGCTGAGAAAAGGATCCAGTGGTTTCTGGCAAATTCAATCATTTGATCCATGAATACATCCCATGAAAAATCGTCGCGTTGGCAAGTTGATTTGTAGCAAAAAACCGGGCCCCGGTCGTTTGATATTTCATTCGCGAGTCCATCGAAATGAACCCGTCCGGACGGCAAAGTATAAATGATTTTATGTTTGCGGGCCTGTCGACAATCGCGAGCCAGGGTATTTCCTTGTCGAGTCAGACGGTTACGCATTTTGGAATTTCCTGTTTGCAGCGATTCTCATTTTGACCAATAACCCCGTCATTCCTGCCGGGAAGCAGGAATCCAGGCCATGGACGGTAACTGGCCGGTTGCATC
>JBOICY010000139.1:0-2353 GCA_050740335.1 Methylococcales bacterium
TAAGGGAACCGCTTCCGGATTTCGGTCGTTAAGAAGCAAGCCGCTATAGTTATACTTTCAGGGATGAGCTTCGTCGGAAGGTCTGACCGGTTTGTAATTTACGTGGGGTTCGGAGGGGCAGCGTTCAAGAATTTCCAGCCGTTCGTCTCGTCCGATGGCGCGGCTCGGAAACAAATTACGCAGCTTATAGAATGGCAGCATTTCGGTTCCGAGGTTCCACAAATGTTTGATGAAATACGGATTATGGATGGTAAACGTCAAAGTGTCGAAAAAGAACCTGGGACGAAAATACCATTCTCGAGTGGCTTTTCTTTGCCAGAATTCCGCATCGAACCCGTCGATTTTTAACGCGCCAGCATCGGTCCAGCCCCAGCGCACCTGAAAAGCGGAATTTTTGGTGGGGTCGAAATGCTGTTTTGCCCACCATCTGGGTTCGACCGAGCCATCTTCAAGCGCTTCCAGGTACATCGGGGTTCCAGGATAGGCGGTCGAGACAAAGAACATGCACAGGCTCGGGCGTACCTTTTTTGAAAAATCGATGGTTGCCTGGGCAGTCTCTTCGGTTTCTCCGGGATTTCCCATCAAAAACGTTGCGTAGGTTCGGATGCCGAGTTGGCGGCAGCGTTCGAAGGCATCCATGGCATCGTCCAGTTTGCATTCCTTTTTGATCTTTTTCAAAACTTCGACATCACCCGATTCGAGCCCGAAGTTGATGACATAGCAGCCCGCCTCCGCCATCAGGTTCAGTAAGTGAGGAGGGACCAGGTTCACCCGGGTGTTGCACCGCCATTTGATATTCAGATCGGCATCGATCAAAGCCTGGCAGAACGCCGCGGCCCACTTTTTATGGGCCGTGAATGTACTGTCTTTAAAGACAAAATTGGTTACGCCGTATTTTTCTTTATAAAACCGGATGTCCTCAAGAACCCGTTCAATCGACCAGAAGCGGAGCTTGGTGCCCATGGTGATCGGCGCGTCGCAGAATGTACACTTAAACGGACAGCCGCGGGACAGCATCATCGAAATCACATAGCGTCCGGCCATGGTCGGAATGCTGTACCTGGTAATATCCACCAGGTCGTAGTCGACGGACGGGAATTCATCGAGGTCCCGTGTAAACGGGCGGGTAGGATTCACAACCACCGTGCCTTCCATGCAGCGATAGATCGCGTTGGGGACATTTTTGCAAACCCGCTCGATGTTGCTGGAACCAACTTTCCGGATGTTCTCGCAGATTTCCAGCAAGGTCCACTCGCCCTCCCCGTGAACGGCGAAATCGAAGCAATCCGCCATTTCGAAGACATCTTCCTTGGTCGAATCGATGTGAGCCCCGCCGAGAACGATCGGAACCCTGGGCCGGGCCTGTTTGATCAGGGAACTTGCGGCCAGCGCGGTCAGTAGCTGTGGCGTCATTATGCTGAAACCAACCAGGTCGGGATTGGTATTCAAGATCCTGGCAACGGTTTCCTGGATATCGAGTCCCTCAATGTCGGCATCGATTACCGAAACGTTGAACCCTTCCCGCTTGAGTACCGCGGCAATGTAAAGAATGCCGAGCGGTTGCAGGCCGTACTTCGTTTTGTGTCCCGGGACCAGCGCGGGGTAACATAGGCAAATGTTCATGACTTAAACCTCCGAACTGTTTAAACAGCAAAATTCGCGCCTTAAATAAAATATACAATGATAACAATTCATTATCGAAGTGATTTTCAAGAGGCTATAGATTTCTACCGGAAGGTGTAAAAAATTTCGACACCTCATTCATTGGCGGATAATGCGCAAAACTCAAAATCATGCGGTTGCAAAGATTGTCGTTCCTTGAAGATATTCGGCATTCAAGTCCGATGGATCAAGTATACACGGTGGCTATACGATTGCCCAGGCAAAGTTACCGGATCCGGTCGTTCAACAATCGATCGAAGTATTCAATCGTTTTGATCAATCCCTGTTCCAGTTGAATCGTTGGCTCCCAATCGAGCACTTCACGGGCCAGAGAGATGTCCGGTCGCCGCTGGGTCGGGTCGTCGCTCGGCAGGGCTTTGTAGATCAGTTTGGATGCGGAGCCGGTCAGGCGAATGGTGATCTCCGCCAGTTCCTGGATCGAGAACTCTTGTGGGTTGCCGAGATTAACCGGGCCGGTAAATTCGTCCGGCGTGTTCATCAATCGGACAATCGCATCAATCAGGTCGGAAACATAGCAAAACGAGCGCGTTTGTGATCCGTTCCCGTAAATTGTGATCGGTTCTCCTCTGAGAGCCTGGACGATGAAATTGGACACCACCCGCCCGTCATCCGGATGCATGTTCGGACCGTAAGTATTAAAGATGCGGGCAACCTTGATCCGCAATCGATG
>JBOICY010000140.1:0-3475 GCA_050740335.1 Methylococcales bacterium
CAATTGGTCTACGGGGCCGGCAGCATCGGACTGATGGGAATCCTGGCGGATCAGGTCCTGGGGCTGGGCGGGCGGGTGGTCGGCGTGATTCCGAATTATTTATCGACCAAGGAGGTGATGCATTCCAGTCTGAGTCAATTGCATGTAACCGACAGTCTGCTCGAACGCAAATACCTGATGATGGAGCTTTCGGATGGATTTATAGCCTTGCCGGGTGGCATCGGAACGCTGGATGAATTATTGGAAGTCTATTCCTGGGCGCAGCTCGGAAGACATAGTAAAGCGATCGGTTTGCTGAACGCCTGCGGCTACTATGATACCTTTCTGGCCATGATCGACCATTCGATCAAGGAAGGATTCACGCGAACCGACTATCGCCGGTTGTTGCTGGTCGAGGAGGAGCCGGAGCGCTTGATCGACCGAATGATTGAATCCTGACAGGGATGTATTATTTGGATACCCGCACGGAACAGGTTATCGCGGCCAGGTTCCTTCGCGAGGGCAGGGTGGCCAGCGTTCGGGGTCTCGGCAAGGGCCTCATCAACGATACCTATCTGGTCAGTACGGATTCCCCGGCCGTGCCGCGCTTTGTTTTACAAAGGATCAACGGCGAAGTGTTTCCTTTCCCGGACAGGATCATGGCCAATCTGGAACGATTGAGCAGTCACCTGGCCGCCCGGATCGATGACCTGAAGGAATCGGCGAAGAGTGAAGCATTTCGAATGCCTGCGTTACTTTTAACCACGGATGGGAAGAATTGCCATATCGGCGAGGCGGGTGAATACTGGCGTGCCTTGACCTATATCGAGAACAGCCGCACGCTGGATCGGCTCGAATCACAGGAGGACGCAGGGCAGGTCGGCTTCGCGCTCGGCCGGTTTCACCGGGAAGTCCGAGATCTGGACCCGGTATTGATGCAGGATTCCCTGCCCGGTTTTCATATCACCCCCGTGTATCTGTCCCATTACGATCGAATCGCCGCTTCCGCGCGACGCCGGAAGCTGCCCGGAAGTTTTGTGGATCTCCGCTTCTGCGAAGACTTTGTCGATGCCCGGCGAAACCGGGCTCCCGTTCTCGAAACGGCCAGACAGGACGGCCGCTTGATGCCGCGGGTCATCCACGGGGATCCCAAACTGAACAATATCCTTTTCGAAACACGGACCCGAACGGCATTGACCCTGATCGATCTGGATACGGTACAATCCGGATTGATTCTTTATGATATCGGCGATTGTCTGCGGTCCTGCTGCAACAGGGCCGGTGAATCGGCCGAAGGCCTTGAAACGGCCACTTTCGATCTGGATATTTGCGAGGCGATTCTGACTCAGTATTTTCAGGAATGTGCACCGTTTATGAGTAAGGCGGATATCGATCATCTGGTTGATGCGGTTCACCTCCTGCCTTTCGAGCTGGGGCTTCGTTTTCTGTCCGACCATCTCGACGGAAACCGCTATTTCAAGGTCGGATTTCCCGAGCATAATTTAGCCAGGGCACTGATTCAATTCGGTCTGGTTCAGAGTATCGAAAAGCAGGAACGGACGATTCGCTTGTTGATTCGAAAGATTTCTTCCCGCCCCGTCGAGCGATGATTTTAGACCGGCCGCTCGATTCCAGGTCGCCTGACAGCGCTGGAATAGTTCGGGAAAGCGGAATTAAGGCTTCCTGAAGAGGCGGAAACCGATATCGCTGGTTCTGCTGGCAGCTTCGCTCCAGCTGCGGTACGCAATGCGAAGATTATTCGGAAAGCTGTCCCAGGACCCGCCCCGAATCACGCGCGGAGCGGGTTCATTGCTGCGCACACACTGCTGTTCGGCACCCCTGTAGTCATCGTCATAACTGGAACAGGTCCATTCCCAGACGTTTCCGGTAATATCGGACAGACCCCATGAATTCGATTGCAAACTGCCTACCGGTATGGTTTGGCTCCGATAAGCGCCGGTCATTGCACCACAGTGGTTATAATCATATCGGCCGTTATAATTCGCCTGGTCGGTATGGATGCATGATCCTGTAAAAAACGGTGCCGCGCCCTCGGCCCGGGCTGCATATTCCCATTCCGCTTCTGTGGGCAGCCTGTAGGTGTGACCGCTTTGCTCCGATAACCAATCTCCATAGGCGATTGCATCCTGCCAAGTCACGCCGATCACCGGTCTGCGTCCCCGGCCCCAGCCTTTATCGTCCGGTAGCGATCGTCCGGTTGCTTGTGCGAAACCATCGTATTCGTCGAAGGTGACCTCGTATTTACCCAGATAAAAGTCCTCGACACATACATCATGCTGGCGTTCATCACCATATCGATCCGGCTCTGTCTCGGAACTGCCCATTGTAAAACACCCTCCACCGATCCGTAGCATTTCCGGTTCCTCGGTCTTCCGCTTCGGTTTCAGGTCCGCCTCGATCGTTTGCATCCGGTCCGCCTGGATCTCGAGGGTCGTTTGGTAGCTGGTATAGCCGGATGCCGCGACCTCTATCGAGTGGCGGCCCGGTGCAAGATTTGGAATGTGGAGCGGTTGTCCTAAGCGGGCTGGCCCGAATCCGGTGCCATCAAGGAGGACATTTGCCTCGGCAATGTTGACTTTTATCTGCAGTTGCCCCTGCCCGGCTGGAGTCTTTGGGGAATTCAAAAGCGCTACCATTATTAAACCGATCAGACCGCTAATTGCAATCAGAGTCAGGACAATCACCCAAGGTCCGGGGTTTGGCTTATTCGGCTCACCGGCAGATTGTCCGTCTGTGGTTAGGGTTTTGGATTGGTGTTCTGAGGTTTGCACCGAATCCACCCCAGTCGATTCATTCGAATCCAATGGAATTGGGGATATTGGTGATTCATCTGCATTGGCTGGAAGTCTCGTGCGGTCATCCAGCAGGTGCTGAAGCACTTCTTCAACCCGCTGGGGGCGATCTTTGCCATCCGGCTGCAGCATCCAATCAATCGTAGAAACCAATCGGTCGCTATAGTTACCCGGACGAATTTCGCGGGCCGGGATCAGGGGATCGGCTTCTCCATCCATGAACTTGATCATCCGCTCGCTGGATTCGGGTGGCGCTTTACCACTGATGCACCGATAGAGCGTCGCTCCAACCGCATACAGATCGGTCCAGGGACCTTGCCTGCCCCGGATACTATACTGTTCAAATGGTGCATAACCCGCCGACAATATAGCTGTCAACGAACGGCTATGTTCGCCCAATGCTTGACGCGCTGCGCCAAAATCAATCAATACCGGCGTCTCGTCACGCCGAAGGTAGATGTTCCCTGGCTTAATATCCCGGTGCAGAAAGGCCGCCCGGTGAACTGCGCGGAGTCCGCGTAAAAGCGGTATGAAAATCGCTAGCAGTGCGTCTTCTTCCAAAATCCCTTTCCGTGACAAAAGGTCCTTCAATGTTTCGCCTTCCTCATAATCCATTACCATATAAGCGGTACCATTCTCCTCCAGGAAGTCTTTGACACGGACAATATTGACTTCATTAAACC
>JBOICY010000141.1:0-2892 GCA_050740335.1 Methylococcales bacterium
GCTCAGCACCAGGCCCACACCCTTGCCGGTCAAAAGCCGACCCAGCCGGGCCATATCGTTGAGTTCATTCGCACAGACATGGTAGTGAACTTGCACCTCGCGTTCGCGGAGCCAGTCTTCGGTCCGATCATAGTCTCGGATGTTTTTCCGATGCAGGATCACCAGGCTTTGCGGCAGTTCGCGGTAACGCGGGTCGGTCAACACGGTTGCTTCAATCAGCCCCTTTCGTGGCGACGAGAGGGCATCCGCTACAAGCACCACGCGATCGGCCTGGCGCAGGCATCGCAGGGTCCATTCGGAAGGTCCGGTGTCGGTCTGATACAAGAGATAGCGGTACTTGGTTTCCTGGTGATTCAACCACCGCGCGATGTTGAGGTTATCGGGATCGTCGGCCGTTGTCTGGGCGCACCCTTTGATGCGCATGAATTCATCCAACAAATCACTGTTCAGATGCAGGGTGGGGCCATGCGCGGAAAGGCATTCGCCAAGCCGGCGGCTGAAATCCAAGAGCGAGCCATTGGTTCCGGTCGGAATCAGCGCAAAATTGACGACGTTATTCGGCTTTCGGCTCGTGCCGAGCGTTTGCGTCCAGAGGCGTTTGATCACATTGCCCGCGAAATGCCGGACCAATTCCTCGGGATGTTTATGGAGAAGACGGTTGAAGGATTCCACCGAGAACTTCGCGACCAGGGTATCTCGAATCGCGTACACGGTCGCGGTTCGCTTGCTCCCGGTCAAGATTCCCATTTCGCCTACGGTCTGGCCCCGCCCGAGTTCCGCGGCAATGCGCGGTTCACCTCCCGCCTGGCGCTGAATAACGCGCAAGCGGCCGCTCACAATGAGATAACAACCATCGCAATCCTCCCCGTCGCGCATCAGGCAGGCGCCGCTCGGACAAAGCCTTAATTCCATCGCGGATTCCAGGTCTTCAAGCACGGACGGGCCGATGTCCCTGAACAGGTCGCTGAAGTACAGCAGGTTTTGCAGTTCCACTTTTTGCAAACGCGCGAAGATGATCTGCGACAAGCGGGTCGCTGCCCGGGGCGCAACCCGTCTGACCCGCTCGATGGCGTCATCGCCGAGGCTCGCGACGATCGATGTTTTCCTTGCGCGGACCGAAGCGCTGCGCCGTTCGCCGGTCACCAGAGCAAGTTCCCCGACACAAGTTCCCTGCTCCAGGCTATTCAGGTGGACCACCTCGCCGCGATCGTTTTGACGCGAAACCTCAAACTGACCTTCCAGGATCACGTACAAGGTGTTGGCGGGGTCATCTTGGCGCATGATCAACTGACCTTCCGGTACGGAAACCACGTCCATCTCCGCGGCAAAGGTCTCCAGTTCCGTCCGGGATAGATTGGAGAACAAGTCAGTTTCCGCGAGGACCGGAATCCAGTCTGCAGCCGTTCTTTGAATTCGAACCGGTTGATTGGTATCCACGTTCAGTTAACCCACATGACCTGTTGATAGAAACATAACACCGGCCCCGACCCGCGAAAAGGATCATTTTACACAACGGCGAATAAAGGATCAGGTCGTTGATGCCGCATGAAGACCCGAGTCCAACCTGACAGGCGACCACCGGGTCTTTCGACACCTCATCAAACCGTGCGGGCGCCTCTGAATCACTGAATCTACCGAAATCCATTTCCGGTCACCCGGGCCTTGACAAGTTCGTATAGAACATGGGATCGTTCTTCCTGTTGCGCGCCTGCAAACGACGGGTCAGTATCCACATAGCGGCAGTGTCAATTAACCTGCCGGGGAGGGCAGCGAAACTAAGTTTAAAAATGGTGTGGTTGTTTAATCTGTTTGGAGAAAAACTATGAGTTATTGCGGTGTATTTAGGGCTAAGGCATATTCGATTATGATTGTTTGCTCCCTTGTGCTGAATGGATGTGCCGGCATGCAACAACCGGTTAAAGAAACGAAAGTAGATTTTTCGCAATTCGCAGGTCAATGGGAAGGAGAATATGAGAGCACCGCCACTGGAAGAAGCGGTAAGGTTTATCTGGATTTGACTTCTACCGCGGCTAATGCCAAGGGCGGGATAATCATGCACCCGCACCCGAAAGAGTCACCATCTCAAAGCAAAATTACTTACGCGGAATCGAAAAAACAGAAGGCAATTCCACTTTCCATCGATTTTGTGGAAGCAGAGGAGGGCAAAATACACGGAGTTGTCACGCCTTACCATGACCCCCACTTCAATAGCACGATGTTTACCACCTTCGAGGGAACATTGGAAGGTAACATGATGAAAGGGACTTTTACCGTGAAGATCGGGGATAGCGGGAACTCTTATACGGGTACCTGGTGGGGGGCTAAAAAATAAGCGCTACGGTTCCTATAATATAAAGCAGTATACTTTAATTAGATACAAGGACGTATCGTTTCACAGATCGCCTGAATATAAACAATTACAAAGTAACCGACTCCCAAATCGAAATTCCTGGCACGAGAGGCGTCGCGTGATACCCGGAATGAAAACGAGGCGATCTCGCGGTGTTCTCTCATGATGCCGCGCCAGGCCACATTAGAAATCCAGTCCCGAAAGTGTATAGCCCTTTGAACGTGCCGCGCGGCCGAACCCATGTCCGGGCTCATTTGGCATCCATGTGGATTATCCAGGGTGTTTCTTCCGGAGCTGCTTCCGCGAAGCGCCGGCACCGGATCAGATGAAAGCGCGAAGGGCCGTCCTCCGGATAGTCGTGCAGAATGCTCGCGAAGGAATCACAGGCCCCGCGCCAACCTGCCGAGCGCATTTCGTCCATCGCGACGGCAAAGCGTTCACAGAGTTCTTTCTGATTTTCGCTCGCATTGCTTTCCAAGGCCAGTACTTCGAAAACAGGCAAGGTTTCGGCCTTGCCGACGAAACGGAACTCACCTAGAAAC
>JBOICY010000142.1:0-8563 GCA_050740335.1 Methylococcales bacterium
CCAGAAGTGTTTTTCATCGAGCCTCTTTGCCGGGTCGATGTTGGGTAGATTCAGGATCACCGATCGGTCGGCAAGGTCTGACCGGGTCGCGAGATCATCGATTCCGTTGACCAGGACAGGGCGTTGAATATCGATCAAGGTTTGATCCAGATCGGTGTACAGTTTTCTTGCATCCAGGTCGCCGCCAGTGGCCAACCTGCAAAGAGAATCCGAGATTTCCGAACGAAGGCTGGATAAATTATCGAGGGCAATCAAGTGATTGTTGACCGCCGACACGAGCAGGTCCCGGACTTCCCGCGGTGGCGGTCTCAACGGTACGGTCGACGGGTCTATGAACGAGCGAAGGACATTGGTCAGTGTCGATTTGCCTGAGCCATGTTCCCCTTGCAGCACCAGAATCGGGTAAGGACCGGTTCCACGCAATGCGCCAAGAATCCACCCGCTTATCAGCTTGAATCCGGATTCGTCGGTGTTGATAAATTCACGTAGTTCGCACGAATCGCCAATATCGGCGGGAATCGGTAGCCGGGACATCCCGTTTTTCCTTACGAAGTTCACGGGCGATCGATCCAGCATTCGCCAGCCTTGGCCGGTGATCTCGATCACGCGCCATTGATTATCGACCAGGTCGAGATAAATCAAGTCATTTATTCGAGCAACGCGCAGATGCACCGGCTGAGCTTCTCCTTGATGGATCGCTCGCGCTTCGATTGTATTCAGGGCGTCCATTGTCGCATTGCCGTTGCAGCCCTTACCGGTAAGGGCGAAAAATTCGCCGGCCAGGATTCGCTTGAAGCAGGTCGATCGGATCGGCCAAATCTCGCGGTGGTTAGGGTGTACCGTGTGTTGTCCGCGCTGTAGCGGACTGGCCTTCGGTAAATCGCGCCCGGCGTCGATATAGAATTCCAGAGCTGTTTCCAGCGCATCGGCGGCACGTAACAGCGCCTCGTCTTCGTCGTCGCCGAAAGAATGGGTCTCCGGCACATCGATAAAACTTACGAATATCGTGCAATTGGGAGCGCAAACGTCCGATACAGGCACCGCCTGCCTGATCGATCAGGGCAATCCAGCACCCGAAACATTGCAAAGATCTCGAAGCTGTCTAAACGAAATATCGAAGCGGTCCATGCTGTAGGTTCCTCGAGCGTATGGTGTTGAAGCAACGGGCCGCTTTTTTATTGCATTCTTGAAGAGCCTTGAGGCAGAAGACAGGTCCAGTTTTGAAGACTCATTGGACATCCTGAACACCGCGTAATCTATCGAAGTATCGCTTGATTAGATTGTCATCGATGTCTGTATTCTTCGGGACACCTGCCGCACCCCATGTTTCACCCCAAGGCGTACCGGGTTCATGATTGGTATTGGAGATCTGTATTGCCGTGAATATTCCATACACCTCCCGAATTCTTTCAATGAATTCCCTGCCGACAAGTTCGGCGTGAAGCTGCACCGGGACCCGGACATTGAACTTTCCAGAAAACGCCTTGAACAAATCCACCATATCTTCCCGGCAAGCGTCCATAAATACTTTCAGCGAAATCTCCTCCTCGCGCCGCAGCCCCTTAACATCGGCGGCATAAAAATCTGCGCCGCCGTTCAATCCGATAAACTCCCCGCGCTGCAGGTCGATGTCGGAATCATAAGTAATCACGGCCTTGACGCCGTCGATGGTCATTTGATTAATCATGGTCTTACCCCGTTATCGTTAAGATTGCGTCTTCCAGCATCCCCGGAGCCAAGCTGCTCTGGCTTCGATCACATGGTGCCGGTTTCGGGATTGCGGCTCGCCCACCGCGCTCGGGATCGTTCGCCCGGTCTTCCGGCAAATACAACCGGGCATCGATCAAACTCGTTAGAGCCCCTCGACCCAACGCCGCAAACACCCCGACCGGACAATGATCCGCCCTTCGCCCGAGCGCCCGTTCCACTGGCTGGCAACCCCCGCCGACGCTTAGCCCTTATTCGCAAAAGCGCTTTCGTCAAAGATCAGGACCGATTCCGGACCGCCCAACCACGCCTCTGCTTCCTCCAGCGTCGAGTTCCTTGAAAGTCCGCCAAAAAGTGTAAAAATATTATCCGTGATTATCGTGATCACGCTTCTCGATATCGTCTCAAGAACAATCTACTACTGATTGCCACGAAGAATAATTTTTATCTGTTCTCTCATTCGATCAGGTATTCGCATAGCAAGCCACTGAAAGAAGCATGAATTTCTAACCTTTAGCATTAAGCAGGAAACCAACCTTGCATAACAATTGTAAATCCTATCAACCATGGTTTGTTTCGATTGATTGTGAGTCGCAATCAGGCTGACTAATTCCCGAGTTTTAAATACGGACTGAACAACGGCGTTTTTCGAAGAAGGTCGTAAATAATCATTTACATAATAAAAAGCGGCTTGTGCTATTGTTGTTGATTCCGACATTTCCGGCGAAATATTCGGTAAAAAATGCTCGGCTCTAATCTTTACAAATAACAGACTAAATTGTTCGGTCGTCAAATCCCAAGGAACAACCCAGCTCCAAGGACGGCCGGCGACTCTTTCCGGAAAAGCGCCAATATCAGGGCAGACTACCGGTAATCCGGCACTGATGCAGGCGCTTAGCGTATAACTGTAAGTTTCTGGACACAGTGCTGGAAACCAAACCAAATGTGGTTTCAACTCAGAAAGAAATTTCGGCAAGTCGTCATCGCAATACCTCCCATGTATTATTAAGTTATCTGGCAGCGACGGCATTCTCTTGTATGGCTCCCCAATGAGATCAAATTGTAACGGCAGTCTGTTCTTCTTTGTATGGGTAGCGCAACTTTCCAGTAAGGCAGCCCCTTTCATTTTTGTTAAGGTGCCCAACACAGCGATTCTTAATGATTCACTGCCTGTCAAGGGATGCGGGTTAACCGCTCTGGAAATTATGTTTTCCATCTCTGGGTGATGGGCAACCACCAAATTGCATTGTAGAAAATAACGTCGGAACCGCATCGCGACATCGTGCGACGGCGCGAATACTCGATCCGCATTGACGATGATGTCGCTGAAGCGATTTCTCCAGGACTGTATATTTAACTTATACGGCGCAGGGCGGATTTTGAGGCATGTTGTACATTGTGACTTTCCCTCTTCTCCGCAATACCTGCCCTGCACATCCATCAGATGAACCTGAGGGCAAATAGAATAGTAATCATGGAGGGTGAAGTCATACGCTACCCCTAAGTCATTCGAAATATGCCATACTGACAGGGGTAATCCAAGCAGGTGATGGTAATGTATCCTTTGAATATTTAATTCCCGCAACAACGTTATTAAATTCCAATAATCATAATCCAATTTGAAGTAAATTTTGTTAGAGATGTCATTTTGCCAGAAAAGTTCGACATTCCTTCTGAACGGGCTTGGGTGCAGCAGTAATACGTTTACCCGGTCAGAAAACAATCTGCCAAGATCCCGAACATGCTTCTCGATCCCGCCTCCAATATTGTGTGTGACGAACAGGATTGCGGGGAGATTATTTGACGGGATATCAAAGACAGCAGCCATAGCCTGTGTCAGATTGCCAGGCTGTTACAGCCAATTCAAGAACATTCCTAATGTAACCGTTCAGATCCCCATCCTCATTTTTGAATGATCTGAAGACCTCTCAACGGGGAAACAATCACTTACAGGGTGCATGATGGTGTTTTCCCGGAAAAACATAGGCGGGTCTGAATAGTTACCTGGAATTTGCTGATATTTTCCACACGCGTCCTCAAAACGGTCAATTTTCTCATCTCAGGATTTCTCCTTCGAGCTCGATCTCATGATCCACCATGAGGTTCCGCCTGACCAGCATTTCTCTTACATCATTCGGAGTCATCACACTGTCCGCCGAGCTATACTCTTTCTCGATAAATGGACCGTTTAAAGAGGAATCTTGCATTTCCGGAAGTATCGGGGCGATAACATAGTTATCCCCGCGCAGGATTGTCCTATGAGCCTCTTCTTCGGAGACGAGTATCTCGTGAAGTTTCTCTCCTGGCCGGATACCCGTAATGGTCGTATCTATGGCGCGCTTTCCAATTAATGCGTGAGCAACGTCCAATACGCGGGCAGCCGGTACTCTGGGTATATAGGTCTCACCGGGCTTTGCCTCATGTACTGCCGTCAAAATCAGGTCCACGGCTTCATCCAGGCTCAAAAGAAAACGGGTCATGTCGGGACTCGTGATGGTTACCGGACCGCCATTGCGGATCTGCTCGTGGAACAAGGGGATTACCGAACCGCGAGAGGCCAGGACATTCCCGTATCGTACCAAAACAAATCGCGTGCCGGATCCATTAATATTGCCGCATGCGAACACCCTTTCCTGGATCGATTTTGTCATACCCATTACATTTACGGGTTTGACGGCCTTGTCCGTGGAGATGCCGACAACGGTTTCGACATTCAGGCGTAGCTCCCGTATAGCCCGGACAATGTTTTCCGCTCCCATAACATTGGTCAGTACCGCTTCATAAGGGAAATATTCGCAAGTCGGAACCTGCTTCAGGGCGGCCGCATTAAAAACAACATCAACATCGCGCAATGCCGACGCGATAGACCGGGAGTCACGAACGTCACCGATAAAGAATTCGAGGCGTTCCGAGAAGTTCTTATAAATAATTTCATCAGTAGCGGATTTGCGATGCTGATACTCAACGCGGAGCGCATGCTGTTTGGCTTCATCCCTTGAAAACACGATGATCTTTGCCGGATTTCCCTCGGTACCACTCAGCAGACGCCGGAGCAATACCTTGCCCAGGGAACCCGTTCCACCGGTAATCAATATTTTTTTGCCTTCTAACAGTTTCATACCGGATCCTCTATCAAAAAATTCAATGAGCCTGCACCACACTTGATCCCGATATTCAACGCGACTGAGCGGCCAGATAATCGCGGTGCATTTCGATAATCAACTCGTCCCAGCGTGGGGCTATATAGCCAGTGGCCTGTGAGAATCTCGTCGAATCGAGTGAACGATCGATTTTCACCTCATCGTCCCGGATAATTTCGATTTCCTTGCCATATTTTTTTGCGATAGCCGTCAGAAGTTCGAATTTGGAAATAGGTTGCGACGACACATGATATATGCCATTGAGGGAACTATTGGGAATTACCACATCCGCAAGGATCCTGGCCATTTCTACAGTTGGAAAACCGGAATAAATTGCACAAGCGTATCCCTTGATTCGACCGGTTTGAGAAAGAAACCAATCAACCAGGCTTACCGCGGAGACTAATTCATGCCCAATGATCGAGGTCCGCAGGGTCAACACATTGGGTCCCTCGACTTCACCCAGGAGTTTGCTGCGGCCGTAAAGATCGTCTGGATCGGGAACATCCTGTTCGGAATAACATCCTTGACGGCCGGAAAAAACACAATCGGTACTGAAGTGTATAAACCGTATGCCGCGCTCGCGGCAAAGTTCGGCCAGTTGATGGGGTAGCATCGCATTGAGGCGAATGGCCACCAAAGGGTTCCGGGCTTCATCGAGTTGCTTGATGACGCCGATACAATTAACCACCACATCCGGGCGGACCAGGTCCAGCGACCGCGCCACGCTATTCATGTCCTCGGCGATCGCGTCCGGTATCAGGGCGGCATCCTTCAGTGCAGGGTATTCTCGGTACTTCGTTATGTCGCCTCGTACCGTTCCCCAAACCTGGAATTGGCCGGACAGCTTTTGCAGCAGCTTGTGTCCCAGCATGCCCGTGGCACCCGGGATCAGTATTTTCTTTCTCTTTGGCATCCCCTAAAACCCTTACTTCGTAAATTCTTTACGCTGTCGGAGACAGGACGGTCCCGCCTTTCCCGACTAGCGCGGTCGTAGCACGCGTCTAGGCGCGCCTTCTCTGGTTTAAATCCGCAAATATCTCCTCATAGAAAGCGATCTCCTGTTTCCGGAGAAGCCGCTGATCCAACCGTTCCCGCACGGTTTTCCAATTGATCTCCGCGGCCGTGCCAACCAACGCATCGTCGGTCACCGCCCGGCGTATGCGGTCCGCAATCTGATCCACATCAACCGGGGAAATTACAAAGCCACTCTTACCGTCTTCTATCCATTCTTCGCAACAGGACGTACCGGTCTGGATGGGAAACGCTCCCATGGCCATCGCTTCCAACATCGAGGTACTGATGGCATCGGAAATGCTTACTCCAAGATAGATTCGCGTCCTTCCAAACATGCGCAGCATTTTATCGTGGCTTGAGTAAGGCAACAGATGAATATCCATGCCTAAATAGATACGAAGTTCCTCGATACGCTCGTATATCTCGGCAGAAGCTGAGAACACGATAATTCGAAAATCTTTGAGTATCGACGCGCATCGTTCGATTGCATCGAGAGCGGTAAAAGCACGGCCGGCGAAGTGCTGGTAACCCTTCACCATGATGAGGCGCCGCGCAGGAGGCGAAGATGCGTGGCGCGCCGACTCAATTCTTTCCAGATCGAAACCACCCGTGTTCGGAATCACAGGCATAACTTTCCCCGTAAGGCCAAGCTCATGCGCCAGCCCTACATCCCGCATGCACTCACACGAGTAATAATCGATGTTTCGGAGCAATCTGACAATCTGGTTCCGGTGATCCGGAAAGTTCCGATAATAGAAAATATCACTGCCCCAGTTGGTTGCCAACCACGCCGGAAATCCGCGACCGTAGATTTCTTTTGTTCGCAGCACATTGTAGCCGCAATGCTGGAACTCCATCGAATGTATGAGGTCCGGCTTTAAGTGCCGAATTAGGCGTGCGAGCATGTGGGGACCATAAAGTCGGGACGCATGTACGCCGGATTCGCCGAGCCGAACAAGCCCGCCATGATGCAGGAGCCGGACCACCCGCGGAAGCGCCGGAACTGGCAGGATCGGTTGCGTTGGCGGTGATTCAGGGTTCAGCGGGATCTCAGTTTCCCGCCAATTTCGCAGAAATCCTCGGGGATTCTTTAGGAATGTCTTCAACATCATACGTGGCCGCATGCCCATACAAGGTTGATGTACGGTCACCCCCCGCATCCCTGGAAGCACCGGGACATCGTTTATAGCGAACAAATGTAAATCCCAACGCTGATCGGCAATCAGGTTTATCCAGCGAGCGGTATGTGGACTGTTCTGCATCGCGACGAAAAGAACCCGGTGTGTCATATCGCCTTTATCCGGTTGATAATATCGATGAAGCACTCCGCAACCACGTCGTTGTTGAATCCTCGTCTATAGTTTTCGTCACACCAAGGGTCTTTTGACCCGTTCGCGACGTATTCTATCGCCGCTCCTAGCGCCCGTGAAATCCCCTGGATATCTTTCGGACGCGCATACCAGCATTTCAAGTCCCTGAGGACATCGTCCGAACCGCCGGGAGGCGCGATTCCTATAATGGGTGTCCGCGCGCCCATGTAATCGGAAAGTTTGCTGGGTACGAACAGATTACGTTTGGTGTCCGCTTCGATGAGCAGGAGTATATCGGCGTCATACATTTTCTCCAACGATTCCAAATAGGAAACGCTGGAGATGTGCTTGATCAATCCCGCTGGCAGGCTTCGCGCGGCCGACGTGCAAAGCATCTCGGAGGGTAGGGAGCCCACCAATTCAACGACGATCTTTCTCATGAGATCGGACTTTTGCTTCAGTAACTCATTGAGTGCCTCGAAAAGCGGCTCCGGCGAACGTCTGCCGAACAGGACCCCGACATAACGCAAGGTAATCCGCACGTTTCTGGCCTTTGGCCGCTTCGGAAAAAGATCCTCGTCGAAAGGATGCGGGATTACCTCCGTTTTGTTCATGAAAGCCGCGGAATACCCGTCCATCATCAAATCCCGCGAGTGATTCGAACTATGCACGATGAAATCGGCCGTTCGCACAGTACTCGGCTGATGCCACCAGTTCCAAACTTTTGTCAGCCTGCTCCACTCCAATGGGTTTCCAGCCCATGGGTCGCTAAACTGAGCTAGCCATCGCACGCCGGGACGGTGTTTTTTCAGTTTCACCATCACAGGGTTGATCGAATGAAACGGAGACCAAGTGATGATTGCATCGTACTGATCGAGGTTCATGCTCATAAGCGTATCGAACGCGGCTTTTTGTAGCGCATACATTGGATCCGGTATCTGAGACAGAATATTCGATCGTTTTCGGAGTTCGCCAAGAATTCCTTGGGATGGACGCAAACGCGTTACGTCGCCAAAGTACCTATTAACGTAGGACACCAAGCACTCATCGCTCCTGAGAAATGGCAAGAAGGGCGCCGCACACAGGACATCCACCTGATACCCATGCCGGACTAACGCAGCCATAGGCTTGACCACGGCTGGCGTCATCTGCACCTGAATTGGCGGGAAGGAATAGCTGAACAGCAGAAGGCGCCCACTCGATTCCACGGAAGGCAGCTTCGAAACAACAGGCTCGGGAATCAAAGGGGGCAGTGTTATTATCTTATTTTTAGTTTTGATTCCACTTCCCCCGGGCCAGATATCTTTCATATTGGATTCCACCTATATCGTTGAGATTTCGCAAAGATTCCAAAGCCCAAGGCTCTTATCCCCCCAGCTTCCATCCCCC
>JBOICY010000143.1:0-5650 GCA_050740335.1 Methylococcales bacterium
TGGCAGCCACCGGGTGGATCCGATACCGGATTGAAGAAAAGTGTGTGAAATAACACAGTTGTCGGCAAATGCCGTATTCCGCAACATTTCGATTGAACAGAAAACCCTGAAATTTCGATAAAATTTATTAGGCATCGATATTGCCTAACAAGGTAGTCTGCTATTTTCAATCCGGAAGGGGGCTGAGCCCAGTCCCGAAGCGGCCGTACCGGTCAAGGGGCAAACTATTGAACACCATCGTCATGCTGGTAGCATCGACTTTCCAGGATACCCGGAAACCTTTGCTAAGCATGCTCAAACGCCGTCTCGGTTGCAGCCATAGCGCGGAAGATCTGGTACAGGAGACCTACTTGCGCATCATCCAGCACGAGAACATCGAACAGATCGGCAATCTGCGCGCCTACGTGTTCCGCGTCGCCAGCAATCTGGCGGTCGATCACGGACGGCGGGCGGTGACCCGGGCACAGTCTCGCGTCGCAGCGACGGACGCGGAACTGGCTTGTCCTAAACCTCCGCCGGACCGGGTCGCGGAAGCGGATCAGGAGTTGGATATTTTGAGCCAACTGATTGGCGAACTACCCTTGCAATGCCGCCGCTCCTTCCTCTTGCATAAAGTCCAGCATCTCAGTCACGCCGAGATCGCGAAGCGACTGAATATTTCTCCCCGCACGGTGGAAACGCATATCGGTAAGGCGTTGAAGATTCTGCGCGACCGGATGCGCGCGGGATAAGCTCGCGAATTGCGCACCGCTCCGCGATCAAGCGTTTGACACCGACATCGCGACCGGCTTTAATGGTAAGGATCGGGAGGCCGGAATCCGACCGGCCCATCGCGCGGAGATGAACCATCAAATTAAGAGCGATTGTACATCGAGACCCGGTCGAGACGTCGATCTCCGACGCAGCGATCGAGTGGTTTTCCAAACTCCGCTCCGGTCACACTACGCCCGAGGACCGAGGCCGTTTCGAGGTTTGGCGAACGCTGAACCCGCTGCACGCGAAGGCCTACACGGACATCGAGAAATTTTGGTTGTTGCTGGATGAACCCGCACGGCGGGTTTTCGAGCAAAAGGAAGCGCAGGTTTGCCACGCAAGCAAAGTCGGCTCTTACGCCCGCGCGGCCCTTTCGCGGATCGCGAAACCGCCGGTGCGCCAGGCTTTTGCGGGCCTCGCTGTAGTGGCGGCGATGTCGATGTTTCTCTGGTTGCCGGGTGTTTTTTACTTCTGGACCAGCGATTACCACACCCGATGGGGCGAACGGCGGGAATTCGCGCTGGAAGACGGCTCTCGAATTTCCCTCAATACGCATTCGGCCCTGTCGATCGAGTTGTCCTTGCACCAGCGTGTGATCAAGCTCCGGGAAGGCGAGGCTTATTTCCGGGTAAGCCACAATCCTGCCCGGCCCTTCATCGTGGTTACCGCTCACGGCGTGGCCAAAGTCACCGGGACCGCTTTCAACGTGCGCGAGCAGGATGAACGGATGACCGTGACCGTATCCGAGGGGCGCGTGCGGGTCTACACCGATGGCGCCGAGAACCAGGCGGTCGAACTGAGTGCCGGGTTGCAGGTGAGCGGCGATGCGCAAGGCATCGGCCCCGTTCTGCGCGTGGACGCTCTGCAAGCGTCGCTCTGGCGCGAGGGGCTTTTGGTGTTCAACAGGCAGCCCCTTGCCGGCGTGGTTGGAGAATTGAACCGATATCTACCCGGCAGACTTATGCTCGCCGACCCCCGGATTCGTGAACGCATCGTCAGCGGCGCCTTCGATCTGACTCGTCCTGAAGACATCGTGGCCGCTATCGAAAAAACCTTGGGATTAAGCGTGTTGAATTTTTCCGATGCCTTGACTCTGCTGTATCGCCCCGGGCTTTAATTGCGTAGCCTGGGAGTCGTAACAAAATAACCCTTCCGATTCAGGGCGCCGTGTGTCCTGAAGGCATGGCAGCAAACGTAGTCCGGATGCAATGAAATGGAATCCGGATGCTCCAATGCCTGAATTTCCCGTATTTCACTACAACTACATACGGGCTACAGCACTGCAGAACTACGGTTTCAGGGTATGATACACCTTTTCAGCAGTTGGAATTATTGCAGGGATGCCGGGACGAACGAGAATGGGCTTTGCTCAGCGTCGTAGTCGCAGGCCGAATAAGCGACAGCGCATCCGCCAGACTCGCGGCTATGTTGGGATGCGCTACGCTGATCCACCTTACCGTTCCTCTGTGCCGGATACAACGAGCCTAACCTTAATTCAACAATACCGGGCACGGAGACGCAATGCTGTTGAATTAACCCGTCATCTCGGCAGGGATTGCCGAGATCCAGAATACCGGGAAGTAATGGAAGCATGCCTTCCATGGCTCCTGGATTTTAAGACGGTATCTTATATCTTCCGGAATGACGGCGTTGCCTTAATTCAACAGCATTGGCGCAGAGACGGAGCCTGGTGTTCCGACGTATGAAGGTACTCCACTCGGCCGTTTTGCAAACATAAAACGCCTTGCCGCTTTCGATGAGTGAACCAGCTTGCTCGCCTCAGCGCAGACTTTCGGAATCTGCGCGGTCGTCGATGTCATATCGAGCGAGGATATTGGTGTCCAGGCCGATCATTTGCCGGCCGGCAAAGCGGCTACATCGAAGCCGGCCGGCAGGCTCGCCCGCTCGGACTTGATCAGACCGAATCCGCTCTCCGGAACTTCCGCCGGGGTACTGACTACCCATGGAGTTCCAAGTGGTCGCCCCTGAGTGTAAAGCTTAGCGTCGTTCCCAGGCGTATTCCCGGTTTTTGCCTGAGAGCGACGGAGATGGTGATTTGCCCCTTGCCGGTCACTGTTTGATTATCCATCGTATTCTCCAGAAGTAATATCGGCTAGGAATTCTAAGCGATGTTGGATCAGGCTCGGCTTTAACGAGCGGCAATCCCAGCACGACCCTTCCTCCAGCCCTCCAGAGAGGGCTCTTACGACATCTTCCTCCAGAAGAGGACCGCTCCATGGGAGCATCTCGCCGTCCTTCCCACATCTAAAAAATTACAGCTCCGAGTACGGGTTCGGCTTCAAGTTTCCGTCATATATAGATATCGGGGCCAAAAACCCTCGACAACGAATACAAAACCCTGGTTACTTGAACTCGAATCCGGAGGACAAAAAGCATGGCTTGGGATGAAGAGGAAGACACGACGATCTACCCCGTGGTCGTCAACCACGAGGAACAATACTCAATCTGGCCAGAATACAAGGAAGTGCCGAAAGGCTGGCGAACAGTCGGTAAGACCGGTCCCAAGCAGGAGTGTCTGAACTATATCAAGGAAGTCTGGACAGACATGCGTCCCTTGAGCCTGCGCAAACACATGGAAGAAACCGCTCGACAGGAACAAGGTTTGGCCGAACAAGCGTCGTGAACCCGGCGCGAGTCCTCCAGTTCGGCGAATGTCTTATCTAATGGAGAACCGGATGTCCCGGGTTTTGGATTCTCTTCACAATCGACCGCTGCCGTCACCGGGCGGATTGATGGTTGGTAATGACGAACCATTCCAGACTCTCGTGGAACTGCTCCATGCAAGAGCCTCGGAAAAGTCCGGGCAGGCAGCCTATATCTTTCTGCAGGATGGCGAAAACGAAAGCGCTGATCTGACGTTCTCCGAATTGGACCGGCGCGCGCGCCATTGCCGCCCGGCTGCAAAGCATGGACATGGCCCGCAAGCGCGCTCTGTTGCTATATCCGCCCGGGCTCGATTATATAGCGGCTTTTTTCGGTTGCCTGTATGCCGGGGTCGTCGCGGTACCGGCCTATCCTCCGATCCGCCAGCACTTGCTGCGTCTCCAGGCCATCATCGGCGATGCCGCACCGGCCACCATCATGACCACGGCGGAACTCGCCGCAAAATTCCGGATGAATTCGTAGGGTGCGCTGTGCGCACCGTTCTCCCGGACGCCGAAGACGCCCGCAGCGCAAAGAACGCAGGGTATGTCCCACGCACTGATTTTCCAGCCAACGCCTGCGGTGCGCACGGCGCACCCTGGCTTGTCACCGATACCTTGCCTTCCGATATCGCCGAATCCTGGTCGCCGCCCGCACTCGCCCCGGAAAGCCTCGCCTTCCTGCAATACACCTCGGGCTCCACCGGCAACCCCAAGGGCGTGATGGTGAGCCACGGCAATCTGCTCGCCAACCAGGAGGCCATCCGCCAGACGTTCGGGCATACGGAGCACTCCACCGTGGTCGGCTGGCTGCCGCTGTACCACGGACATGGGCTTAATCGGGAACATCCTCCAGCCGCTTTATATCGGTTCCACAGCCGTCCTGATGTCGCCGATGGCCTTTCTGGAGAAACCCGTGCGCTGGCTCGAGGCCGTTTCCAAATATCGGGCCGCGACCTCCGGCGGCCCCAACTTCGCTTATGACCTCTGCGTTCGCAAGGTGACGGCCGAACATAAGCGCGACTTGGATCTCAGCGCATGGACATTGGCCTTCAACGGATCCGAAGCGGTGCGTGCCGAAACCTTGGAGCGCTTCGCTAGAGCCTTCGCCGAATGCGGTTTCCGCCGCGAGAGCTCTTTTCCATGTTACGGTCTGGCCGAGGCCACGCTGTTCGTAACCGGGGGCAGGCAGGAACGACACACAGGGTGCGCCCCGCGCACCGCCCAACCCGCGGTCGATTGCGGTCGCCCCGGGGCGAATCATGCCGTGCTTATCGTGGACCCCAAAACCAGAATTCCGTGTCCGGAGGGGCAGGCAGGCGAAATCTGGGTCGCGGGTCCCAGCGTGGCCCGGGGTTATTGGAATCGTCCGGAAGAATCCCGGAACACCTTCCGCGCCACCCCCGTGGGGTGCTCATCGCGTACCTTAACGGACCTGCCAGGTACGCTATGCATACCCTACAAGCTGAAGTCCGAAGCCTCGTTCCTGCGCACCGGCGACCTGGGATTACTCGACAACGGCCGGTTATACGTCACCGGACGCATCAAGGACCTGATCATGATCCGGGGGCGGAATTTTTACCCGCAAGACATCGAGCACGTGCTCACCGACCGGGTCGAAGCGCTGCGTCCGGGCGGCTGTGCGGCGTTTTCGGTGGCCATTGGGGATGAGGAAAGCCTTGTCGTGGTCGGGGGAGCTTGGCCGCGACCCGATCCGCCAGGCCGACTACGAGGCGATTTTTGCGTCTTTGCGAAGAAACCTTGCCGAGATTTGTGAATTGACAGCTGCCGAACTGGTCCTGGTCCAGCCCGGCGGCGTTCCCAAGACCTCCAGCGGCAAACTGCGCCGGCAAGCTTGCAAGCAGGCGTATTTGGACGGTGTGCTTTCGGAGTTGGCCCGTTTCGGCGATGGCAAGGCAACCAAAGCCCTGACGTCTCGGGAACAGCGAAACGAGTGGAGCCATGCCGATTCTGAGGAGGAAAACGGTATCACCGCGGAACCGGAATTCCAGCTCTTGCGCGAGGCCCTGTCGGTCGTACCCCGAGCGCAACGTGCGCCTTTGATCGTCCGCTTTCTGAGAGCGAAGATCGCCCGCCTGCTGAAGATCTGGGAATCCACCGTATCCATCGAATCGCCCTTGCGAGGGTCGGGGCTCGATTCCCTCAAGGCCGTCGAACTCAAGCACGCGGTGGACGAACTGTTAGGCATCGAAACACCGCTGACGCTATTCCTG
>JBOICY010000144.1:0-25727 GCA_050740335.1 Methylococcales bacterium
ACTCGATTCGGCGCTTTTTACTTTCTACGTCGGTCGTCGTAACGGGGCAATTGTTGGCTATGCGGCGATCGAAAGTCACACGGTCAGGACCAAACCGGAAACTCTGCTGATTCTGCTATCACCGGAAGGTGAAGTCGAAAGGATCGAGGTTCTGGCCTTTCATGAACCGCCGGAATATCAACCGACCGCATCGTGGTTTGCCCAGTTGTATCGCAGGGCGCTGGCTCAGATGGACTTCAATTCGGAGGTTCAAGGAATTAGCGGTGCGACGCTGAGCGCACAGAGCGCCCTGACCAGTGTGCGAAAAGTGCTGGCAATTTATCAACTCGTCGTCAAGGGGAGCTGAACATGCGTTATTTCGTAACCGGTGAACAGCACCGCCAAGCCTTGCTGAACGCCCTGATTCTGATGTTTCTCGGCTATATCGTATTGTTATGGCTTACCAATGGAATGATGTATTTTCATAAAATGGGTCTGACCGCCGACTCGGTCATTGCCTATTACCTGGGCTCCGAGGAAAACTTCACTCAACCTAGGAGTTATCAGGGATTGCTCGAAGTCGCGCATTTTCATCTCTTCGCGATGGGTATTCTGGTTCTGACCCTGACTCATTTGATGCTCATGACCGAACTTCCGGTTGGCCTCAAAATCTGGCTCAGCGGGTTAACCTATGCTTCGGCGCTCGCGAATGAAGCCGCAGGCTGGCTGGTCCGGTTCGTGCATCCGGGTTTCGCGTATTTTAAGATCGGGGCTTTTCTGCTACTCGAAACGACTCTCGCGGCCTTGCTGATCGCGGTTAGCATTTCTCTGATTCTGGCAAGGCGGCGTGTCGCCGATTCGAACAATACCGAATCCATGGTGAACCCGGATTTATCGACGGAATGACAAGGACGCAAACGCGAAATTGTCTTTGATGGATAAAAGCGCTCGCACCAAAATAGTGCGCGATGATGATTCCTGTCTGACCACCGAATTAATGATGGATCTCGGACGTGGGCGTGGCAAGTGCATCCAGCGGGGACTACCCCGCTGGATGCATCTGTTTCAGATTCGTTCGGCTCCGAAGACTGCGGCGAACTGCGTTTCAGATCAGAAAGTGATGACCAGGTCCCCGGTGACCAATAGCTGGTTACGTCGTTGACCGGCATCGAAAGCCCTGATGTCGGCGTGGTCGTAGCGCAGATTCGGGCGCAGCAATATCCACGGCACCGGTTTGTAGGTCAGGCCGAGTGTGAGAGCATAATAATCACTGCCGGCAAACGGATACACAAAGTTGTTGGGGCCGCACGCGTAGGTACTGAAGCCCGCAGGAGTATTGTCAGCGTTCAGGCTGGCTCCGCAACGCGCCGGTCCTGCGACGCGAAATCCGTCGCGATCCCGCCACCACTCGGCGCGCATGCCGGCAGACAGATTATCCTGGATATCATAAAAGAGGTATTGATTGATTCCGTACCATTCGGCGTCATCCGTACTGCCCTTAGCCGTAAGCACGTTGTCGGCGAAGCCATGGTCGTGCTGGAAGACATAATGCAGCTTTTCCGTGAAATCATGCTTGCCGACGATGCTGTAGATCGCCCACGCGCTGCTCGAGTTTTCGGAACGTTCGCCGGCCGATGAGGTCAAAGCCAAAGAAGTCCCTTCATCGTCGCTTGTCCAGGTGACCCCACCGAGGAAATCCCAGTTACCGAGCTGTTTATCGAAGTTACCGTCCCAGCCGCCCGTGGCGCTGCCGGTCACCGCGCCTGCCATGACGCTCCAATTGGCATTGAAGGTATAGCTGCCCAGAATACCGGTATGGGTGAAGGGCTCGCCGTATTGGAAGGTATAGGGTTTGGTCACGAAGAAGTTGTCCGGCGCGGTAACGACTTCATATCCGATCGGCGTGTAGAAATGTCCAAGCTTGACGGAAATACCATTACCGACCGGCAGGTTGAGCTCCGCATAGGCTTGCGGCAGGGCTATGCTATAGAAACGGTCGTTGTGACTGGTCAGATGCAGGTCCCAATGCCCGCGATTCAGGGGTAAACCGGTCTGCGGGTCGAAGGCAGGCACTCCGTAGGCCTGGGTGAAAATGGCATCGGAGCCGTACAGGAAGTCGAAACGACCGCCGATATCAAAGCTGTCGCCATTGACATCGACCACTTTTTGGAACCAAAGGTAAAACTGATTCAGTTGGAGTTCGCCGTCACGGTCATTAAATGTAATCGTGCCGTTGAACGCGTCAGGCGAACTGTTCGTGTTCCCGGAAACGCTGGTTTCGATCCAGCCGCCGAATTTGAGATTATTATTCTTCATAAACTGGGCATCGTTGATGTTGGCGCCCATCGCTTCGAGCAGTCCATCGGCATCGGTCCAATCCTTGGGCGCACTTTCGGCAGTCTTTGCACCGGGATCTTCCGCCGGGATGGTTTCGACATGGACGTATTGCGTATCCAAGGCTCCAAATAGCCCGAGTGCTAAAATGCTAGCGGACAAACTGTATTGTGTTGTTTTCATTTAAACACCTTTTGACTGGAAATTATGAGTTTGCCGGATTAAGCCCGTCTCTTTATTCTTGGCACGATTGATACCCATTGTCCATACTAGTCCAAATAAACCGAAAACTCTACTTTTTGTTGCGGAATTAACGAAATTATGTCAGATCCTGGTAAAAACGAAATGCTCCAATATTGTGCATTGTGCCCTGATGTGGGTCAAGCAAGATCGGTTTTTTCGAGTCGAAGTGTGCCGGGCTGACTCGGACCCCAGACGGATGATCGGTTTTCTTTCCCGTTACGGGTCGCTCAGAATCCGATTCATCGGGACTCTGCTCGTAGTCATCGGTCTTGCCGGTTGTACCGGAAACATCCGGAACCAAGACGTAGCGACCATCGCGCGGGAGGTCAAACGCGTGACTTCCGCCGAGCCTCATGATTTGGTCTGGTTCAGCCCGGTATTGCAGGTTAGCCGGTGGCGCACGCGCTTTTGTTGCTACGATACCTTGTATTATCGTTTAGCCGCAGGTGAAACGAGGGAATCGGATGCCCGGATCTACGGATTACTCATCGATGCTCATTACGGCGGCGAGATACGGCATTATGACCTGGTCAAATTCCCCGACGCCTCCAGCCGGTTTACCAGGGAACGCCGCCACGACATAGAGCGCTGTCAGTTTTTCAACAGCCTGATCTATGCGTGTCTGTTTCGCGACCTTGTTTACGTGGATTTATCCCGTTCGGAACTGGATAGTGGCCAATCGAACGGTTTACGGCTGACTCTAGGTTCCGGGACTCGGGATTACGAAACCATCGACCTTCCCGCCAATTTCATACGCGGGTTTCTCGCCGCCGTGAAATGAGACGGGAAATTCTGGTGAGTAGAATAGCCGAGCTATACCTTGGCTTTAGCAGCGATCTCGACCGCTTTCTCGATCCGCGCTTCCGACGTATAAAAATGCGGGGAAAAGCGGATTCCTCCCCCGCGCTGGGCACAGACTACGCCTTGTTCGCGCAGGCTTCGGAAAAGCTCGTCATTTTCGATGCTTCGATGCCTGAATACGACAATCCCCGAGGCATGTTCGGAATTCATCGGTGTCAATAATTCCAGGTCATTGTGTCGGTGGATCAATTCCTTCAGGTAGCCGGCATTCTCGATAACTTTGTGTTCAACGACTTCCATGCCGACCTCAAGAAGCAGTGAAAGACTCGCGGACAGCGCATGGATTCCAAGCATATTCGCACTGCCGCACTCGAAGCGGCGGGAGTCTTCGGCGATGCTCCACGCCCGGTTCCTGTAATCGTTTGGATCTTCGATCATGTGCCAGCCGAATTGGCCGAGCTTTAACCGGTCACGAGCCTCGGGATTGGTGTAAAACACGCCGAGCCCTTCCGGACCCAGCATCCATTTATGACCATCGGCCATCGCAAAGTCCGCACAGCAGGCCTGTACATCGAATTCAACCGCACCGATACTCTGGATCGCGTCGATGCAGAAAAGGATATTATGTCGGCGACAGAAACTTCCGATTCGTTCGACGTTCAAGCGCAGGCCGCTCGCGAATTGAATGGAACTGATCGTAATCAGGCGGGTATTTGCATCGGTCAGATCAAAGAGCGCTTGTTCCGGGGATGAACCGTCCGTTAGGCGCGCCTGTCTGAATTCGACTCCCTGATTTTGCAAGGATTGCCACGGAATTCGATTGGATGGGAATTCCTCGTCGCTCGAGACGATATTGTCTCCGGCCTGCCAGGGCAATCCACCCGCAACAAAAGACAAGGCTTCCGAGGTATTTTTCACCAGCGCGATATCCCGGATATCCGGCGCGTTGATCAGCGTTTTCAATTGCGCGCGCAAGCGAGCTTCTTCGCTTAGCCAATTCGCATAATCGCGGGCTCCCAGTCGGCAGTTTGCTTCGGCGAACCGTTTCACGGCTTCCGAGGTCCGCCTGGGCCAGGGCGCAACCCCCGCATGATTCAAGTAGAGAACAGAATCGATGAGCGGAAACTCGGATTCTATAGGTTTTTGCATGGTTTTTATTTTACAAAGGTTGGATTACCAAGGTAGCACGGTCGGTAACGATCGGAATTCAGGAGCATTCATTCGGTTCCGGTTTCAGTGCCCAAATGAATATTTTTGACTGGTATCACCGGTTCGCAAATCGGAATGAAATGACCGCGCCGAATATTTAAAAAACACTTGCCTTTTTCGAAAACAGTCCTAAAATTCGGGTTCACTATGGTTACATTGAGTTTTTTATGAGTTCCCTTTCCGAGCACTGAATTCGCGTCAGGATTGATTGATCCTCCGCGGTACAGCGCTCTTTCACACAAGCTGTACCAGAGGAGAATCAACGGATGCAGAAATTTGCAGCGGTTGGCGAGTTGGCGCAAGAATTCAGCAAAGAGCCGGCTCGTTGGCCCACCCACCATGAACCCAATTCCGATGTCCTGAAAGCCGATCATTTCATCGAGCGTGACGGATTGGTCTATGCCGGTACCCATCTGATATTGGATTTATGGGGTGCGAAACCATTGGATAATTTGCAATACATGGAAAGCGCGCTCCGCAGGGCCGTGCGAACCTGTAACGCAACGCTTTTACACCTGCATCTTCATCATTTTACGCCGAACGGCGGGATTTCCGGCGTAGCGGTTCTCGCCGAGTCGCATATCAGCGTCCATACCTGGCCGGAACGTGATTTCGCGGCATTCGATGTTTTCATGTGCGGGCATGCGCGGCCGGAGAAAGCGATCGAAGTGTTCGAAGAAACCTTTTCGCCCAGGCGTATCGAAGTGGTCGAACAGATCAGGGGGCGGGTCAGCCAATGAAAACCTATATCGAAACGCTTTATGACGCCTATGGACAGGAATTCCGGGTCGATAAACTGTACTTCGAAGCCAGAACCGGACACCAGCATCTGGTCATCTTCCATAACGCTCAGTTCGGGCGGGTGATGGCGCTGGATGGCGTGATCCAGACCACGGAACGGGACGAATTCATTTATCATGAAATGCTGACCCATGTCCCGGCTTATGCGCACGGACGGGTTCGGGATGTATTGATTATCGGCGGAGGGGATGGCGGCATACTGCGCGAGATCCTGAAGCACAAGTCGATCAGCAAAGTGATTCAGGTCGAGATCGACGCGACTGTCATCGAGACCTGCCGGAAATATCTGCCGGGCCATTCCGATGGCGCGTTCGATGATCCGAGAGCGGAAATCGTGATCGATGACGGCTTCAATTATGTTCGGCAAAGCGACCGTAAGTTCGATTTGATCATTTCCGACGGCACCGATCCGATCGGTCCGGGAGAAGTCCTGTTTACCGGCGACTATTACAGTGCCTGCAAGCGTTGTCTGAATCCGGGTGGGGTGCTGGTCACCCAGAACGGCGTCGCCTTTATGCAGCCCGACGAACTCAGCACGACAGCGCGGCGCTTGCGCGAACTGTTCGCGGACCGCTATTTCTACAGCGCCGCGGTTCCGACCTACGTGGGCGGAATCATGGTATTTGCCTGGGCAACCGACGAAGTGTCGCTCCGACGCTTGTCGACCGAAGAAGTCGCAAAACGGGTTGAGTCGGATTTGATCAAGATGCGTTACTATAATCCCGCCATCCATACGGCGGCCTTTGTCCTGCCACAATACGTGATCGATTCGATCGGGGATCCAAGATGACCAGAGTTGCTAGCGCATGCAGAGAGCAGGGTGCATTCTATCGAGACATGGCCGAACGCCATGGGACACCCTTGCTGATCCTGGACTGCCAAAAAGTATTGTCCCAATATCGGGCGCTTCAGGCGGCTTTGCCGAATGTTTCGCTGTATTACGCAATCAAGTCCATGCCCAACGAGGCCATCCTGAGAACCCTGGTCGAGGCGGGCGCGGGTTTTGATGTCGCGACGGTAGGCGAAATCGAATTGTTGCAGCCTCTTTCGGATAGCCCGCGCTCGACCATCCATACGCATCCGGTCAAGCGCGATACCGATATTCGTGCGGCCTTGCGCTATGGCTGTACCACGTTCGTGATCGACAATGTCTGGGAGCTGGAAAAGTTTGTGCCGTTCCGCCATCGCGTGGGTCTATTGTTGCGGATCGGATTTCGCGCAAGCAACGCGGTGGTCGATCTTTCCCGCAAATTCGGGTGCCACGTCGACGAAGCGCCGCTATTGATCCGCCGGGCGGCGAATCTGGGTCTGCACGTCAAGGGTCTGTCCTTTCATGTCGGTTCGCAATGCGCGACGGGTGAACATCATGCCAGGGCCATCCGAGCCTGCCGTGACCTGATCTGCGACACGTCGCTCGGAGATGGCGTGCCCTTGTCGATTCTCGACATCGGTGGAGGGTTTCCCGTCGATTATCTCGAAAGTGTGACGGCGATCGATACGTTCTGTGAACCAATCCGGCGCGCGCTTTGCGAGTTACCCGGAAATATCCAGATCTGGGCGGAGCCCGGCCGGTTTCTGTCCGCACCGGCCGGAATCGCGGTCAGCCGGATCATGGGCAAAGCGCGCCGCAACGGGGTCATGTGGTATTACCTCGATGATGGTGTATACGGGAGTTACAGCGGACAATTGTTCGATCATATGCACTATCCCTTGCAAGTGTTCAGCGACTCGAAACAACGCGAGGCGGCGGTCCTTGCGGGGCCGACCTGTGACAGCATCGACGTGATTGCCGAAGACATCGAATTACCGCAGCTCGAGATCGGTGATCTCGTGGTCGGCCATCAGATGGGCGCCTATACCGCGGCCTCGGCCACGGACTTCAATTTTTTCGAGCGCGCGAAAATTGTTGCCGTGAACACGGGCCGCGGCCGCGACTCCGAAGCCATATTTTACGCAACCGCGTGACCCGTTGGCTAATTTGACTTGCGTCGGTCCGCCCGGTTTGTTTAAAGACTAAGCACCGAAAGTCCGAACCGACCCTCGGTTCATCGGAAAGATCCGCTCAATCCGGGATTGGACATCAGGGTATGAGACCACAGGCGAACCTCGCCCCGCCGCCGCCCAGCGCATCCGGGACATCCGAATAGTTATCTCCTTTCGCATGAATGATCAGGGCATGGCCTTTCAGATCGCTCGTCTTGATTCGAGGAGCCACCACCGCGTCGACTGCTTTGCCATCCTGGCCCGCATTCAGGGCAGGCAGGTCGCCGAGATGGCCGCTTCCCTCGGGGCCTGCATGGACACCGGTG
Organism: Methylococcales bacterium; assembly: GCA_050740335.1. Taxonomy (GTDB): domain Bacteria; phylum Pseudomonadota; class Gammaproteobacteria; order Methylococcales; family UBA1147; genus UBA1147. Next base: position 7,677 of record JBOICY010000144.1, read on the forward strand.
TTGCCAGGGTCGAAATGACCTTTCGCCGCGAGTCCGGGCACGGATTGTCCATCTTTATCCGCGGGACCGCAATTCGCCACCTCGTGAACATGGAAGCCATGCATTCCGGTGGAGACTCCGTTCACGTTCGGAACGAATTCCGTACCCTTCGGAGTGTCCTTCACGGTGATGGTTCCGATTTTCGCGCCGATACCCTCGGCAGTCAGCGCGTGCATGTCAATTTCAATCGTTTCTTGCGTGCAGGCCAGGCTCGAAACGACGAGCAGTGCGGAAGTCAGGACAGTAATCTTGTTCATAGCAATTTCCCTCCTCGGTCGGTTTATTCAGGCGAATCGATCAATGTAATCGATCCTGCGAACTCTACCAGGATTGGTGGCCGAACGGCAGACTTTTGGAGACCATTGAAGTCAGCCGGTCAAAATATTTTACCGAAATCGATTCTTGCGGCAGGGGATCGTCGTAGTGATTAACCGTCCGGCCTTGCGACAAGTCCGCAACATTCAAAGGATTTCCGGGTCCAACCAAACAGCGCTGTTTGACTAGACTCGAAGCCATTGGTTAAATCCGGGATCCATTGGAAATGAATGCGGTTGAACCTATCCAAACCTTTATGCCGGGTGCCGAGTGTTTCGGCTGCGGTGGCAACAATAGCCACGGACTCCAAATCAAAAGTTATCACCGCGGAGAGGAAGTTTTTTGTGGATGGACTCCGGAGCCAAAGCACCAGGGCTGGCAGGGAAATACCTGCGGAGGAATTCTCGCGACCCTGATCGACTGTCATTGCATGGCCGCGGCGATGGCGTTTTCGGCGCAACTGGAAGGCTCGAGTCTCGAACAGCATTCACAAGTGCGCTTCATAACCGGCAGTCTCGAAATACGCTTTCTGAAACCGACTCCGGTCAAGGTACCTGTGTTGTTGATTGCCCGGCTTAAGGATGTCCGGAAAGAGCGAATTTATACCCTGCGATGCGACCTTTTTTCGGGACGGGACAAAACCGTTGAGGCCGAGGTGGTTGCGTTTCGTACCGAAACGGATTGATGCACAATGCATCCTCCTTCGTTATCAGACTGATGAATGCCAGCATTCAGGACAACAGCGCGACCGGAGTCAGTGGTTGATCGACCTCCAGCCGGTTCAGCAGCTTGCCCGGGTCATCGCCCTTCTGCCAGGCGGCGGCTCCGAATTTGATGCTCCAGTCCGTATGGTTGTCACCGAGCGTGGTCCTGTCGTTGGCCAGCTTTGTCGCGAGTTCCTTGGCAGCCGAAAACGAGGTCTCCGGCAGTATGATCAGGAAGGTGCTGTCATCGATCATCCCGATCTGGTCGGCCCAGCGCAGTTGATCCTTCAGCATTTGACTGATTCGTCGCAGTGTCTCTTGCGTCTCACCAGCCGGACAGGACGATTTCAGAGAAAGACGCAACAGCGCGAGTGGATTTTCGTAGCGGCGGCTTCGACTGACCTGGGTATCCAAAGCATGCAAAATGGTTTTTCGATTCAGGAGACCGGTGACCGGATGGTTGGTCTCCAAATCCTTAAGGTCATTGGCCACGCGTTCGAGTTCGGCCTCGAGTTCCACCTGGCGGGAAATGTCAGTAAAAATCTGGATCTGCAGGGAACTCTGTACGAGATTAATTCTTTGCCTGCTGAACCAAAGGCATCTGCCGTTCCGATTGCTCACCCCGAAGCGGTCGGAATCCTCGAAGATCGGGGCCAGTGAGGTCTGCGCGGCATTTTTCTGGTCGAGCCCGGTCAGTTTATCTTTGACAGTGTCGAAGGCTTTCGCAAGCGCGTTGTTGACCCATTCGATCCGGCGATTGTCCATTAAAAGAATTCCGGTCGGCAAATCTTCCAGCATTGCACAGGCGACGGAATGATCGAGCAGTTTAGCCATGACAGTTACCTTCCTACTTCCCGTTGAAAGAAAAATTCACGACAGTGGGTACCAAAACGAAAATACTTCGCCCGCTTTGGCAGCAGCGAATGAAGTTCGGACATTCTATGTTCTAAACGATAAAAATGCCAGAAATGGTGCACCAATTTGTTGATTTGGCGCAAATGGCACAAATCTGACGCGGGGAAGAGAATTGACATTGTTCCGTCATAATTTGCCGTGATGGAATATCAATTGTGCGAAGCTTTGGTTCGCGTCTGAGAAATGTTGAATTCGCGTGATACCTGCGTTCATGACCGTGAGCCGGAACAGGTTGGTAAGCGAAATCTGCAGCAAATGGCTCAAGATGATCCGGATGGTGCCGCCATGGCAGACCAACAGGATATGTTTGTCCCCGTGGGTGGCCAGCATTTCCTCCCAGGCTGAGGTCACTCTTGCTTGAAAAGCGGACAGGGCTTCGCCACCCGCGGGTGGATTCTGCGCCGGATCACGATAGAATTGCTTCAGTACGCTTGGATGAACCCTGGCAATTTCTTCCGCGGTGAGTCCTTCCCAGGATCCGAAACCGATTTCACGAAACCGTGGTTCGATTTCCAAGGGTAGTCTCAGTCGCTCGGCTGTCCGTTCAGCAAATTCGCGGCATCGCAAAAGCGGAGAACTGACAATCAAGTCCCACGCACGATAGTCGCCCAGCGCGTCTTCCATCTGTTGCCACCCTTTCGTGTTCAAAGGGTCATCGGTTTGTCCACGGAACCGAATCCCGCCGACCGGCTCGCCATGACGAATCAGATCAATGACGGTTGAAGCCATTGTTACTCAGGAGTAACGACGTGCCCAACGGTTTTCGGGAGCCGGGTGTCAACGTGCAACAATGGTCGGTTTTGCCAGTGTAACAAAAAAGATGTTGCACATTTTAACCTTTGAGCGAATCATTGCAACGCGGATTTCGACGTGGGCGCATCGGGTTTGCCGAAGGGTCATCATCGTCTTTTCCCTCCGAGCAATGAACCCATCAGCCCGCGGATCAATTGTCTGCCGAGCTGGCTTCCGATGGAGCGCGCGGCACTCTTTACCAGGGCTTCGCCGATACTTTGGCGGTTTCCCGGTGAGGATTTTATCGCCCGTTCCGGCTGCAAATCCCAGTTCGCTGCTTCAGCCCTGTGTTTGAGAAGTTCATAGGCCGATTTACGATCGATCGGCGTATCATAGCGCCCGTGCAATGGAGAACGTCTGATGCGTTCGGCGCGTTGCTCGGGACTCAAGGGTCCAATCTGTGAAGCCGGCGGTCTGATCAGAATGCGCTGAACCGGTGTGGGCATTCCTTTGGCATCCAGTGTCGATACCAGTGCCTCGCCGATACCGAGTTCGGTGATGCATTGCCGGGCATCGAACGCGGGATTCTGCCGGAAGGTTTCGGCAACGCTATTCACGGTTTTGCGGTCCTTCGGTGTAAAGGCCCGCAGAACATGCTGAATCCGAAGTCCCAATTGGCCAAGCACCGATTCGGGAATGTCCAAGGGGCTTTGGGTGATAAAAAAAATTCCAATTCCCTTTGACCGAACCAGCCGAACCACCTGCTCGATTTTGTCCAAAAGTGGACTCGGTGCACGGTCGAACAGCAGATGAGCCTCGTCGAAGAAAAGCACCAGTTGCGGGCGGTCCAGATCGCCTTTTTCAGGAAGATTATCGTAAACTTCGGACAAGAGCCAGAGCAGAAATGTGGCATAGAGTCGCGGCGCTTTGGATACCAGGTCGGTTGCATCGAGCAGGCTGATTACGCCGTTTCCGGAAAAATCGGTCTGCATCAGATCGCGCAAATCCAGCACGGGTTCGCCGAACAAGTATTCCGCTCCCTGTTCCTCCAGAACCAGCAGTTGACGTTGGATCGCGCCGATGCTGGCCGGAGAGAAATTGCCGTACTCGGCTTTGAGTTCCGCGCTGTTTTGACCCATAAAAGTCAGCAAGGAGCGCAAGTCTTTCAGATCCAGCAACAGCAGTCCGAAGTTGTCCGCGATCTTGAAAGCCGAGTAGAGAACTCCGGTTTGTGTGTCGTTCAATTCCAGTAGGCTGCCGAGCAACAGGGGTCCGAGGTCCGAGATCGTGGTCCGGACCGGGTGCCCGTTGCGCGCGAAAATATCCCAGAAAACCGAAGGACTTCCGGTCGGTTCGAATTCGGAGACTCCCACCTCGACGAGCCGCTGTTCGATTTTCGGGCTCGGGGAGCCGGGCAGCGCGATTCCGGAGAGGTCGCCTTTGATGTCGGCCATGAAAACCGGTACGCCGATCCGGCTGAATCCTTCGGCGAGGACCTGCAGGGTGACGGTCTTTCCGGAGCCGGTGGCGCCCGAGATAATTCCGTGTCGATTCGCCATGGCGGCATCCATCGCGAGTGTTTTTCCGCGGGAGCCGCCGAGTATGATTTCCGCCATGAACTTACTCCGCTTTTTTGTTCTGCAATCGGCTTTTCGCCGCCGCGACCGATTGCTTTACGCGCTCGGGCGCGGTGCCTCCGAAATGTTTTCGCGCCGCAACCGAGCCCTCCACGGTCAGGATCTCGAATACATCCGTCTGGACAACCGCGGAAAGCTGCTGGAGTTCGCCGAGCGAAAGGTCGGCCAATTCCCGGTCGGTATCGATGGCCAACCGGACCGCTTTGCCAACTATTTCGTGGGCATCGCGGAAAGGCATGTTTTTTCTGACCAGATAGTCGGCGAGGTCGGTCGCGGTTGAAAATCCTCGTTTGGCCGCGGCATGCATAACGGTGCGATTGACTGTCAGATGACGCATCATTTCCGCATAGGCATACAAGCAGTGATTCAAAGTGTCCACCGTGTCGAAGACAGGCTCCTTGTCTTCCTGGTTGTCCTTGTTATAAGCGAGCGGTTGACCTTTCATCAAGGTCAGCAGGCTGACCAGATGCCCAATGACCCGGCCGGATTTGCCACGAACCAGTTCTGGCACATCCGGATTTTTCTTCTGCGGCATAATCGAAGAACCGGTACAAAAGGCATCGGACAGTTCTACGAAGTTGAACTGCGCGCTCGACCAAAGCACCAGTTCTTCTGAAAAGCGTGACAGATGGGTCATCGTGAGGCTTGCGGCGGCGGTGAATTCGATGACGAAATCCCGATCGCTCACGGCATCGAGCGAATTGTCCGAGGGTGCTTCGAAACCCAATTGTTGCGCGCTGTAGTCGCGATCGATCGGATAGCTGGTGCCGGCCAGCGCGGCCGCTCCGAGCGGCATGATGTTGACCCGCTTGCGGCAGTCCATCAGACGCTGCCGGTCGCGGTCCAGCATCGCGAACCAAGCCATCATGTGATGTCCGAACGTGACCGGCTGGGCGATCTGAAGATGCGTAAATCCCGGCATGATGGTTGCCGATTCTTGGTCGGCGATGTCGAGCAGCCCGTGCTGCAGCCGGATAATTTGCCCGATGATTTGATCGATCGCATCGCGCAGATAAAGCCTGAGATCGGTTGCGACCTGATCGTTGCGCGAGCGCCCGGTGTGCAGCTTTTTACCCGCGACTCCGATCCGATCGGTCAGACGGGCCTCGATGTTCATATGGACATCTTCGAGGCTGGTCGACCAATTGAAATCATTGCGTTCGATATCATCCAGAATGGACTCGAGCCCGTCGACGATCGCATTGCACTCGGCGTCGGTGAGCACCCCGATCCGGTTCAGCATTCTCGCATGCGCCTTCGATCCCTGGATATCGTAACGCGCCAGACGTTGATCGAATTGAACGGATGCGGTAAAAGTTTCCACAAAGGCGTCGGTCGTTTCGGTAAAGCGGCCGCCCCACAGTTTATCCGGATCCTCTGGCTTGCTCATCTTGGTTGGAATTCACTGATTGGGAAAGTCGGGTCATTATACACTTGCTAAACTGAAGAACATGATCCCTTCTGGCCGAAGCCGATTCGGATCTCGCTTTGGCGCCTCTACAATCAGCGGTTTGCACCTACCGAATCGTGCTCGGCCCGCGAGCGGGACAGAAAGTGTTGACTCTGAACGCCGCCCCACACAAAAGACAGGCTCCAATCGATATCGGAGGCAAGGTTGGGAAAGAAGACACCATGAAATCCGGAAAGCCACCTTTGAGGGCTTCTTTCCAGTGGTTGTCGTAATCGTCGGTTTCGGCCAGGGAGGTTCTCGCGGGAGGAGGGGCGGTGTCAACAATCGTGAATAAGTAGACGTGTCACTGGTGCGGATAATGTGTAATGAAAACGCCGAGTCTCTGTTCGTGTGGGATTCCAGTAGTTTGCAGGATTTTTGAAGGTCCTGGAATGATATACAATCGCTGCTGCAAGGGGACAATTCCATTGTTTATGGCGGGGGGTGGCTATGCCGGAAGCAAATTCCGCCGGAACCGGCGAACAAGTTCATGCAAAGCTGTAAGCCCCGGAGTCATTGCGGCATCCAATTTTGGTGAGGACGAGGGAGGACAAGTGATGGGTCCATGCGAATGGTTGAACCGATTTCTCTGCATTCATGCGCGGCAGGTCAGACCGGATGGCAGGGCGCTGTATGCCTACAAATGCAGCGATGAACATTACGACGGCCTCAAGAAACAGATTCGCGCCACCATCCGCGCGGCGCTGACAGGTCAGTCCCCTCTTGGTTATGAGGCATCGTTCTGCCTCTATGCCGCTGAAACCTGGCGACGGTATCATGCGGGAGGAACGTGGCGCTGGATTACGGTGTTTGGGGAAATCGGCGAAGCCACGCCAGACAATCAGGCCTATATCCGGGAATGGGTATCCAATGGCTTGAGATGGTGGCAACGGGACATCTTGGAAAGCCGCCAGGGACATCAAGAATACCTCGTGACCATTGCCTGTGAGGGAGGTCTGCCGTTGCGGCTGCTGCGACAAGAAAATGCCAGCCTGAGCCGTTACTTCCGTGAATTGCTGGCCGAATACGATCGGCAACGCCATGGAGCGGATTGCGACATAAGGGCTTTGGCTCAAGCAATCGCCGCCTTCCGGCTCCCCCAATCCTTGCGCCAGGACATTGTTTACCACCTCAGTGGCCAGTTGATCCGGGCCGTCGTGGAATTGCAAGCGCAAGTCGCCGATGCAGTCGATCCCATTGCTGCCCTGGATCGGCGGGATGAAAAGTGGCGAAACACATTGCCGTTGCCGATGGAAGACGGCACGGTGAAGGCGCTGCTGGGAAATCTGGTGCGCCAGGCCAAAGACCTTGCGCTGAACGAACAACAACGCTTGCGTTGGCGGCGGCGTTTGGTCCAACAAGGCAATGAATGGACGCTCGAACGCGATTTGGAATTACCTGTCGACGTGACTGGCGCGAGTCTCACGGCCTGGACCAATAAACGGGAGCTTCCCGTCCGCTCGCGTTTGCTGTTACAAGGCACGGCAGGCATGGAACCGGTGGCGGTGTTGACGCGGGTTCAAGGCTCGGGCGAAACAGCCCGCTATCGCTGTGAAGTGCTGCGTAAAAAAGGCATCCGCTTGATCGGTAAAGAAGCGGCGGCAGACTCTCGCCTATGGCTCAGTGATGGTGCTACCGAAACCGAATTACCTGTTGCGGGCGGACAGCAGCTTGGAGACTTGCCATGGGTTTTCGCCGAACATGACGTAGGCTGGGAATGGCTGGCGGAAGGCGCGGTGCAAACGCGGACGGAATTTGCCTGGGTGTTGGCTCCGGCGCAAGCGACAGTGGCTGCAACGGACGGGGATTATGAACTCAAGGGAGAAATTCCGGCGCTGGACCGCAAGCTTTATCTGATCTACGGCACGGTTCGTTTCATTCTGGGCCAAGCGGAGGTCTGCGAAGTCCATTGCTCCGCCGAATCGGATCGAGCCGAGGAGTTTTCACTCAAGGGGACTTGCCTGCCGGTGGTTTTGAATGAACGTCCGATATTCAGAGGAATGCCCGGATTAACAGCCGTCCAGCCGGATGGGACGGAAAAGCCGATCAATTCGGCCTTGGAGTGGCGGCCGATTCATGCCACGGAACAACTCTGGCGAAAAGACCCGGCATCTTGCGTAGGGAAAGTCTGGATTCGCTATCTCGATCCCGACACCGGCAGTTTACGCTTCCGCCGCCTGGCGGAGGTATTGCCCGCTCAAGCGCGTATCGAAATCGTGCGGATAGGCGTCAATGCCGAGCCGGGCTGCGTTCGCTTGTCGGGTCTGGCGGATGCGGCGGTGTCAATCCCTCAACAATCGGGTTGTCGGTTTCAGATCGAGGCGGTTGATAGTGCGGTAGAAATCGCCTGTTCCGCCGGTACGGGGCTGCCCATTACGCAATTTTCGCTGGAATTGCGCTGGTTGGATGGCCGGAAGCTTGTGCTGACGCTGCCTTTTCCCTGCCAGGGCGCGGCGTTTGTTCGGGGCGGTGAGGTACTATCCCACGACCAGCCCGTAGCATTGGGGCGTTTGGGCGCCATTCAGGCGGTGGCGCAAAGCCCGCAGGGTGGCAGCGGCTATTGGCTGGAGGCAATAGTCAGAGCCGATGCCGATACCGACCTGCATCATCAGTTATGGTTGCGCGCCACCTTGGAACCGACTGGAAATGGGCGCGCCGTTTTCGAATTGCACCGCTGGCAGGAGGGTCTGGATTCCCGGTTGGCGATGAGCCGTAATCTGGATGCTTATGCGACTCTGGAAATCCATGATCGGGCGGGAACCGTTCTGGCCTGTTTGAAGGTGGCCCGCTTCGATATGGAATTGATCCCCGATAGGCCGCGAAACCGGGTGATTTTCAAGGCCTATGCGCTGGAGCGTCTGGAAGAGGGCTGGGAAAGCCGCGTCATGGTGAAGATGATCCCATTGTGGAATCCCGCCGAGGAACCAAGGCTGTTGACACGCGATGACGAGGAATCCGTCACGGCTTGGCGACTTCCCTAAGGCTTGGCGCCTGGTCCCTGGTGGATACTGGGTTGTGATGGCGATTGGGCGCGTTTCCGGCCCCTGCTCTGGGTGCTTGAAGGCGCCGAGGAAGCAGACGATCCGGAAGGTTGCCCGGCTTCACCGCTGGTGTTGGCCGTCTGCGCACCAGACAAGACGCGCCAGGAGCGAATGCGCGAACTGGTCAATACTTTGGCCGAAAACCCCGACCATCCGGATTGGCCGCGGGTATTTGAATATTTCAATCTCGCTCAAACCTACCCTGCCAGTTCAATAGATTTGCTGTCCGAATTGGCCCGAAACTCTGATGCCATGGCCTTGGCGCTTATCAAAAGCTCGGACGAGGAATTTGATGGGGTTTGGTCATTGGCCTATCAACTGCCGTTTTCCTGGCATTTGTTGCCGGCGCAACGTTGGCGGAGCGCCGCTGAACGCTGTTTCAATTTCTGGCGCACCGCATTGGGTGACATCGACGACGAGGGTTCCATACTTTTTGGTCTTTTCGATGGATTCCGGCAACGCACAACGAATCGCCAGGCGTTTTTCAAGTCGCTGTGCGATTGGATACAGGAATCCGTGTTTCCCGAACAGGGACAGGTTGGCAATGAATTGGGCTTGGCCAGGGATGCGCCTCAAGTTCTGGATCTACAAATTCAAGCCGCCGAACAGGAATTACAAGCCCGTCATGTCGAAGGAGAAAAATGGACAGAAGGGCCGAGGATTCTCGAAATCACAGCCGAACCAGGTTTCCCTGAAACAAGGCGTTATGGCAATTTATCGACACCCTTTCGCCCCGTACGCTGCGCCCCTTTCGCCGCCACCTACCTCAACCTGCACAACCGAAGCTGTTCCGAAGACTTGCTGTTCGAACTGCGCCAGCTGCGCGACTTCGACCTGGAATGGTTCGATACGGTTTTCGCCATCGCGCTTTGTCTCGGCCTGGCCCAACCAGACCCCTCTTCAAGGAATCCAGAATGAACGCTCCCGTCAGACCCTTTTACGCCGCTCTCGCCGAACAACTGAACCGGGGCGCCACCCGCGCCGCGCTGGGCCTCCTGGGATTTCGCAGCGATCCCTTGCGGGAACACTTACGTGAACTGTTCCAGGCCATGCCCGGCACCGGGCATTCGTTCCTGGCCGATCCGGTGTTCGAGGCGACCTTTGGCTGGGAACCCGCCTCGAAAACGCTGGGCCAATTGTCCGGCACCCTGCTGCATCCCGACCTGATACACGCTTTAAGTCATCCGCCCAGGAAGTTGGCCGAAGACTATGTTTTTCCACAAGACCGCAAACCTTACCGTCATCAATGGGAAGCCTGGCAGGCGCTGATTGAACCAACCCCGCCGCGTTCGGTGCTGGTCAGCAGCGGCACCGGTTCCGGCAAGACTGAGTGTTTTCTGATCCCCATACTCAACGACCTGGCGAACGAGGCGGCGGCGAAACCCGGTGTTTTGACGGGGGTCCGCGCCTTATTTCTCTACCCCCTCAACGCCCTCATCAAAAGCCAGCGCGACCGTCTCACCGCCTGGACGGAACGCTTCGATGGCCGTCTCCGTTATTGCCTTTACAACGGCGACACGCCCCAGCACTCGCCGCCGAATCGGGTACGGGAATGGCGGTGCGAGGTTGCCGGGCGTGATAAACTGCGCGGCAACCCGCCGCCGATACTGGTCACCAACGCCACCATGCTGGAATACCTGCTGGTGCGCGACGACGACCGGCCCATTCTGGAACAGTCGCAAGGCCGTTTGCGCTGGATCGTGATCGACGAAGCCCATAGCTATATCGGCTCGCAGGCGGCGGAGTTGACCTTGCTGTTGCGCCGGGTGCTGCATGGTTTCGGTTGCCGGGCCGAAGACGTGCATTTCGTCGCTACCTCGGCAACCATCGCCGGTTCCGATGAAAATACCCGCCGATTCCTGGCCGATATCGCGGGCGTCGATCCTGAACGGGTCACCGTGGTAATGGGGCGGCGCAAGGTGCCGGAATTATCCAAGTCCTTGAGTCGTTTGAATAAGCCTCATCCGGGACTGGAGAAGCTGCATGGCTTGTCGCCTTCGGCGCGGTATGCCGCGCTCGCCGCCGATCCGCGTATACGCGAACTGCGTTCCCGGTTAATTGAGAAGGCGACGCGCTTGTCCGACCTGGCCCAAACGGCCTGGGGCCGGGATAAGGACTCCACCCGTAGCGAGACCCTGGAACTGCTCGACTTGTGTACTCAGGCCAGCAGCGAGAAACCAGAATCCTTCTTGCCCTTGCGCGGCCATTTCTTCCAACGCGCCCAGAATGGCTTGTGGGCCTGCGCCAATGGCGAGTGTTCGGGACGCACGGGAACCCGGCTGGATCATCCCGGTTGGGCCTTCGGCAGGGTCTTTCTGGAACGGCGGCAGCATTGCGATGCTTGCGGTAGCCCGGTGTTCGAGTTGCTGCAATGCGGCGAATGCGGGGCCGAGTATTTGTCCGCCGTGGAAGTGTTTGAACAGGGTGGCGAATGGCTGAAACCCCGGCTGCATCGGCAGGATGAAGACGAATTTCAACAGGAATTGGAGCCATTGGATAGCGATGAGGAAACAGAGGGGGCGAGATTAAAGCGGAAGAGATGGGCGAGCCGGGCCGAGGGCTGCCGCGTTTTCTGATTGCCAGTAATCCCGGTATGTCGCCAACAGGATTATCGCCGGATGGCCGTCTGGACTGGTCAGGGAAAGAAGGCATTGCCGTTTTTTTGCAACTCCCGGACGGCGAAAACGCGCTGGCATGCCCTTGCTGCAAGGAGCGGGAACGTCCGGGGCGATGGCTGTTCAAGTCGATACGGCTGGGTGCGCCTTTCTTGTTGCAGACTGCGATTCCCGCTTTATTGCGGCACATGCGGCCCTTCGATAAAAATCAGGAACCATTACCTTACCAAGGCCGACGGCTTATCACTTTCACCGACAGCCGCCAGGGCACGGCCCGCTTCGCCGTCAAGATTCAACAGGAAGCCGAGCGCAATTATGTGCGAAGTCTGCTGTATCACCGAGTCGCGGGTTGTGTGACGCCATCCAGCGAGGCGGACAAAGAGAGGTTGCGCACCGAAATTGCCACGCTTGAACCATTAGCCAAAGCCAACCCCAACCCCGTCCTCCAAGGTATTTTAGAGAAATCACGACAAGACTTGGAAAAGCTCGAAACCCCGCAACTGGGACGGCTTAAGTGGATCTCCGCAATCGATAAGTTGCTTGTTGAACAGGGTTTCAACGAATGGCTGTTGCCGCCGCTCAGAGAGCAGACTTTCGGGCTTGTCGACCGTCAACTGGCTGAACTATGTCTGTGGCGGGAGTTTTTGTTTCGCCCGAAACGCCAGTTTTCACTGGAAGGTTTGGGATTGCTTCAACTTGACTATCCCGCGCTCGATAAGATTGCCAATGTGCCGCCAGTGATGGCGCAACGCGGCGTCAAGCGGGAAGAATGGCGCGAATTGGTTCAAGTGGTGCTGGATTTTGTAATCCGTGGGAGAACATCAGTCGCCATACCACGCGATGTGATGCGTTGGATTGGCTATCCCGGCACACCGACGGTGGTGATCGCCCCAGGACAGGAGAAACGGGGGCGCAACCAACTCACTTGGCCGACGACGCGGACAGCCACAACCCGACGCGCACGCTTGGTGCGGCTGCTGGCTTATGCCTTCTCACTGGATATGAACAATGAGAAACACCGCGCCGACATTGAGGAGATGCTTCGTGCGCTCTGGACGGCGATTCAAGCGCTGTTGAACCCCGGCGAAAATGCCTATTCCCTCGAATTGGGCCGCCAGGCTGAAATCGTTGAAGTCCGCGAAGCGTGGTTATGTCCTGTGACGCGCCGTCTGCTGCCTGTCACGTTTCGCGGCATTACGCCGTATCTGCCGGAAACGCCCTCCGATGATTTGGCGAAGTGCCAGAAGGTGGAGTTACCCAAACTACCCAGACCGTTCTGGCTGGAAGCTACGCCGGACGAATGCGAACACTGGCTGGAAACCGACCCCGCCATCCTCCGTTTGCGGGGCTTGGGCGTCTGGTCCGACTTGAACGACCGTATCGCCGCTTTCAGCCCCTATTTTCGTACGGTGGAACATTCCGCCCAGATATCCGGCGCCTTGCTGACCCGCCGTGAAGGCGAATTCAAGGAAGGCAAACTGAACCTGATGAGTTGCTCGACCACCATGGAAATGGGGGTGGACATCGGCGGCCTGACGGCGGTGGCCATGAACAACGCGCCGCCGCATCCGGCCAATTTCCTGCAACGGGCCGGACGCGCCGGGCGGCGCGGCGAAACCTCCGCCGTCAGTTTTACCCTGTGCAAGAGTACACCGCACGGCGAAGCGGTATTCAAGAATCCGCTCTGGCCGTTCACCACCACCTTGGCGATACCAAAAGTTTCTCTGCAAAGCGAGCGCATCGTGCAGCGCCATGTCAACGCCTTGAGCCTCGCGACTTTTCTCGCTGGAGCTCCTAACGATATCCGCCATCTCAGCGCCGGCTGGTTTTTCGAAGCCGCCGACAAGGGCCAAAGCGCTCCGTGGAAACGGTTCATAGAGTGGTTGCAAACCGCCGCGGCCGACGATGACCGTTTGCAACAGGGTATAATCCAATTATTGCGCCGGACCTGCCTGGAAGGAACGCCATCCGTTCGTATACTGGACCATACCCAAAGGATGATCGAACAAACGCACGAACATTGGCAGGACGAGGTGGCGGCCTTGCTGGAAAACCTGGAAATCGTCAAGACTCGCATGGGCGACAGCAAACCGGAAAAAGCGATCGATCTGCAACTCAAGCGGATACGGAAAGAATATCTGCTCGGCGAACTGGCGAATCGGGGATTCCTGCCCGGCTACGGCTTCCCGACCGGCGTGGTTCCATTATTAACTACTACCCTCGACGATTTTAGCCGGGGACAGCGGCGCGAGAGCGAGGAACGCGAGGACAACCGGGCCATCCGCTACGGTTCGCCGTCCCGCGATCTGACCTTCGCCATCCGCGACTATGCGCCGGGAACCGATACCGTGCTGGATGGGCGGGTGTATCGCAGCGGTGGCGTGACCTTGAATTGGCATCTACCGCCAACACTGGAAGCCGCGCCGGAGATTCAATCCCTGCGCCGGGCCTGGCGTTGCCGGTCCTGTGGAGGTAATGGCATACGGCTTACCATGCCTCAGGCTGTCCTGAGTGCGGCGAGAGTGACTCGAATACATTCAAAGTCTATGAATACCTGCAACCAGCGGGTTTCGCCGTGGATATCCGCTACCAGCCGCATAACGACATTACCTTGCCACAATACATCCCGGTGCGTGATCCTCTAATTTCGCTGAATGGCGCAGACTGGCTACCTCTGCCGACAACGACCTTGGGGCGCTATCGTCTGAGTTCGCGAGGTTCATTATTCCACCGCACCGATGGGCTGCATGGTGAAGGTTATGCGCTGTGTTTGCGTTGCGGTTGGGCTGATTCCATGAACGCCGATCGGACTCCACCGAAATTACTGACAGGCCACAAACGCCTGCGCGGTGGGCGCAACGACGATCGGGAGCAGGAATGTCCCGGTAATAATGAATCTTGGGCCATCAAGCAAGGCTTGCGCCTGGGCCTCGTCACCCATACCGACGTGCTTGAAATGCAATTGCGCGATCCGAAAGGCGAGCGCTCCATCGAGCGCACAGCCGCTTATTCCCTGGCCGTGGCCTTGCGCCGCGCCCTGGCCTTGCGGCTTGGGATCGAGGAGCGGGAAATCGGTTGCGCCGTGGCGCCCAGTCGGGATGCCGACCAACACCCGGCGCAGTCGATTTATCTCTATGACACCGCCAGCGGTGGAGCGGGTTATGTGGCGCAGGCGATTCATGGCCTGCCGGAGTTATTCCACCGAGCGCTGGAGAAAGTGCTGAAATGCCCCCGCGACTGCGATGCCGCCTGCCAGGCCTGCCTGCTAACCTATGACACCCAACACCATCTCGATGACCTGAACCGAAACGCCGCTCTCGCCCTGCTCGACGAGCGTTTCCTCCAGGCTTTAGATCTCCCCGCTGAACTCCAGGTTTTCGGCCCCAATACACGGCTGGAGATGGAACCCTTGAACTTGGCCTTGCGGCGAGAGTTGCAGCACCAACCCGCTACCGAAATCCGGGTGTATTTGGGGGGAGCGGCAAAGCTCTGGGAACCTTTGGCGTGGCGGCTGCGCGAGGACTTGTCATGCCTTATGGAAACCGGCCTCACTGTCCGCGTCATTCTGCCGCAAACCAGCCTCGACGATTTGGACGATTCCCAACGCGACGAATTGGCCGCGCTCATCGCCGTAATCGGCGCCGAGGTTCATATCTCGGGAACCTCGCCAGTAATCGGCACAGCGCATCGCTCACCGTTGGCCTTGGAAATCGGCAATGAAGGCGAAAGTGTCCGTTGGGCCTGCAGCCAGGTGGACACGTTGGCGCCCTCCCTTGCCTGGGGCGCGGGGGCGCAGTTCGTTTATGCGGGTAACGGGCCCTTGCCGGCCGTTCCCGGCGATTGGGTCGTTTCTACGTCCGCGCAATTGCGGCCTGCTTTTGACCAGTTCGCGGAACTTCGTATCGGCAGGGAATTGAACCTCCCTCTGAAGGAATTCAGCCCGCGCGCCTGGCGGCTGATTTTGGATAAAACACCCCGTTTGAAGGAGCGGTTACAGAGCGGCATCGCGCTGGCCGAAGCCTCCTACAGCGACCGCTATCTGCGCTCACCTCTCGCGGTACTCCTGCTGCGCGAGTGGCTCGGGGCACTGGCGGAGTATCCCGGCGGACTGGGATCGAATACCCGCCTGACCATAGCTACCAGCCGCTTGGAACGCTACGATCTCAATGAACCGCGCTGGCTGCATCAGGATTGGCGGGATAGTAGTGACCGGAAGCAGGTTTTCTATCAGTTATTCAACAGCTTGGGACAGTTTACCTTGACCGAAAAAGTCAATGCCGACCTGCCCCATGCGCGGGAATTGAAACTACAATGGACGGATGGCGCAATGTGGACAATATGGCTCGATCAAGGCTTGGGGTATTGGCGGACGCCTTCGTATATGGCATTTCCATTCGACCAAGCCGTAGTACTCCAGATTAATGTCCTTAAAACCATCTCCGTGCGACTGGAAGCGAGCCATTCAGACTATCCCACGCATTGGTATATTGTTTCCGACAGAAGTTAATAGCTTGTCGCCTATCATGGACTGCAATCGGAGGTGGTGCCGAACACGACACCCGAATCACCGGCGGGATGCGGCGGCCCTCAAACGAATCCTACCCCCAAATGTCGCCGATATCTGCGGCCGCTTCAACTGGATCCTGCCTGTCTTTACATTAGTTCATTATTTCCGCCACCAACCGCTTTCCCAACACCGCCAATGCCGTTTCGATTTGTTCGATCCGGCTTTTATGCCGGAACGATAGCAAGCGGTCCACCCACGTTGGAGTGACGTTCAACAGGCGCGCCAAATCGACTTTGCGTTTCGATTCGGATAGCATCGCGTTATACAGGGCAACTTTAGCCGCAACGACGATCGATAGGATCGCTACCGGTTGTCCCTTGGCAGGTTCTGATGGCATCGGAATCGCTTCGCGGTTTTCCTCGAATATTTCAAAGGCGGTCACCAAAGCGTCTTCGGCGTTAAGCAGGGCTTCGGCTTCGTCGTCGCCGACGGAATGGGCAAAAGGGATGTCGGGGAAGGAAGCCAAGGCGGTTCCGGTCTCCGGATCGTTTTCAAGGATTGCGGGATAACACAGCATCAGGGTTTTCCTTTATTCCAGACCTAAGTCTTTCTTGATGGCGTTCGCCAACGGCGCCGGTATTTCCTTCGCGCCGTGGAATGGCAAGGAAATGTTTACCGTTCAATTCGACGTGTAAATGGCTGCCTTTGCCAGGTTTGAATATTGCCCCTTGTTTTTCCAACCAGCGTTTGAATTCGCTGTATTTCATGCCTAGACGCGATGGCGGTAAGACAGAATGATCAACACTTTTGTTGATAACAGCAAAACAAAAAACGGGCAAAAAGCCCGTGTTTGTCCATCAATAATTCAATCCCCGGATACTGGCGTCACCCATTAGCCAGTCGGTGTCAATAGCCGATACAATATTCTGCCAGGCGTATCGGCATGTTGGCCAAACGGTCCAAGTTGGGACGGTATTCCCCTACAGCCAGGCGCGCGCCGTTTGAGCGCTTCAATGCAACGCGCGCAGCGCCTCCTTGATCAAATTCAACGGATGCGGTAAAAGTTTCCACAAAGACGCCGGTCGCTGCGGTAAAGCGGCCGCCCCACAGTTTGTTCGGATCCTCTTGGTTGCTCATTTCGTAATGTTGGATTTTTCGTCTGCCTGATAAAACCGGCCGGTTAATGGGCGACCCTAATTATTAGTTCTGGCTCTGCCGGTTTAGTTTTTCAGCCAACCTAGAATTTTCATCCTTTCCATGACACCTGAAGGTACCGCTTTATTCGCACCTATCTTTCGCTTGAGATAGGCCTTAATTTTTTCGGAACCCTCCGCTATTCCGGCAGCCAGCGTGTTTACTGCTTTTGGTCCTAATAACTCCTTTGATGTCAGTTGAGGTAGCTTGGCTGAAAAATATTCATTCAAGCAGTTTATTGCTTTTTCCGAAAACGTAAGCACCCACCCTACATCTTTCAATATCTTCCCTTCCCAAGTCGCCAGGGAACCGCCGAATAAACTTACGGATTCTGAGCTCTCTGCAAAAAAATCCAGCCCAACTGGCATACGCACGTCTTTCCGCAAAAGAAAGACATTGCCGTAGTTTACGATCCGCCCATCCTTATCAAATCTATCGGTATTGCCAATAAAAAAATCGACGGCCACGATCTCGCCTAGCTTCTTCAAAACCGCCGGCTCATCCCTGAAGCTAACAAAGATCCTACGGATTTCGTTCGTGTCGCTGCAATTAAGATCCTCCAGATCCTTTTGATAGCCCATTTTAAAGAACGCAAAACGCCCAGATTTAAGTAACTCTGTGAGATACTGTTGTGTCCGTTCTCCAACTTGTCCCGTCGCAAAATGGCGCCTCAACAGGCTTAGTAATACCGTACATTCAGACTCGCTTATTAGCTTTATCTTCGCTTCTGGACTGACCTGCTTCATTATTCTGCTGTCAACTTTGAGGCTCTGTGCGGCGAGTTTTCCGGGCAGGCTTGGTTGCTTGAATTCTCCCTTCAAAACAAGTTTAGATACGTCACGAAACTCTATACTAAAAATCGGGCGTGACTTGCCCCAATTACCCGGCTTTCCCTTCTCTTC
>JBOICY010000145.1:0-9536 GCA_050740335.1 Methylococcales bacterium
TGCGTTGGGAGCGGACCGGCAAAAGCGGAGATTGGACGGGAGGTTGAACGTTACCGGCTGGTCGAGGCAAGCAGATCCGGGGTTTGGAGCAAGCGCAGCGGGAACGGGCAAAAGCGGAGTCGAGTCAAGCGATGCAGCAAGTGAACAAGCGGAGGGAATTGAAAGCGGGGCAGGGTGGCAATCGAGTTGGATTCTGGTGATGGACAAAATCGCCGGGAGCGATTTTGAACAGCCGAAGGCTGGCTCCGCAGGAGTGAACTCCAGGGATGGGGTGAATAGTTTTTTGCCTGGCGGGCATTCCAGAACGCACGTCAATCGGGGGCTTGTTCGGGGTTGGCGCCGACCCCTTATTCGAGCGGTGACAGGGCAAGCGGGAACAAGGCATCAGCAAAGCCGGAAATCGACGGGTTCGGCGCCGGCAATGATCGAGTTGAGCTGGTTGTGGTTGCGCTACCAACCCAACAGTGCCCTGTCACAGGGCAGTTTCAGAAACGCTTTGCGAGCGGCAGCAAAAGGATGCGCCGGATTGGAATCGTGGCCTTGGCGCGCAAGTTACTGGTTGCGCTGTGGCATTATTTGGAAAGGGGCGAAGTCCCGGCAGGGGCGATTTTGGTAACGCGTTAAGCAGAGCCGGTCCAAGCGGTTCTGGAAGCAGTCGGTCGAGGGTAAAGCAAGTTGTCGAAAGTAGCCCGTACCCACCCTGGGTTGGTCAATCAACCCAACCGTTTCTGTAGAAGGGGCGCTTTCCCATTCGGTTCAGGCAGCGTAAAGCGCATGCAATTCAGGGTGACCGGGTCTCATTCCGGCACGGATAGAAGGGGCAGTTACGGCCTGTTTCAGGCTGACGTCACAGCAGAACCGGACAACACAACCCATGAACTTCGTAGCCCGTGTTATCTACCCAATTTGCCTGCCCAGGCTACGAGCAAATTTGAAGGGCTCTAGGCCTGGGCAGACAAATTGGGCAGATAACACTCCACCATCGCTGGAGAGAAGAAATGAAAAAATAATGAAAAATTTTGGAAGATTTTTTAAAAGCGGGATTGACAATAGTCGCCTCGTAGAAGGATGGATAGTAGACGATTTTGATGGCGAAACCTGTCCGATCGGCAAATTCTGTCATCCGTAGCAGGAATTGACTGCGGCGTCTGCCCGGCACATTCCGGGCCATTATCTGCCGGTTGATCACCAACTGCTTGACCATTGACAGCGTCGACTTCCTTTCTTCCCTCCACAGGAGAAGCCCATCAACCATGAAATCGCTGGGTTCGTTACTGCGGCCGAAAAGCCAGAACGTTTTTCCGGTAACCGACTCCAGAATGCCTCCAGGCACCGGCTTTTCTTTGGGGTGCATGTCATGAGCCAAGGCCTCGACAGCGATACGACCTCGGGATTGGCCACCTCTGGAATACTCGCCAATAGGCACGGTCGCCTTGGAATCTGCCCGCTGATTCTCGGTATGGCAGGATCGGCATCCGCTTGAGTATTCATCAGTCGAACGTTCGTGAAGATGGCATCGGTTTCTGCTGTTTTTTTGGACCTTGGTTTTGGCAACCGTCCGTAACCGATCATCCTGGCGGTTTAAAATATTCGATGGGGTACGCACTGTTGCCAAGGAATCTTTAGTCCATCCCTTTGCCAAGAGAGCATCATACACGGCCTGTGCGGCCCTATTCGTATAGTTCACGGTGGTGCGCAAACGCGGTTCAGCTTGGCTGTGCCGGTCCATGATGGTCTGAATATCGGCCAGCAATCCGGGGGCCTTGTCTTCTACCTTGGGCTTGTGGCCTGCGACAAATCGTTCACGCAAACGATACCACTTTGGTATTCATTGATGTCAACCAAAACCCTTATCGACCCCAACCAAATATCGCTTCGGCATCACGCGCCTTACCCTCCAAAAGGGTCACTGCCGCATCACCCATGGCCTGGCGACGTGAAGGCCAAGGTATCAAGGCAACCAAACGAGAAATCAGCCCCACTACTTCCGGGGGAATACTATTCTGAGCAAGTATCGATGTCTTCAAATACAATTCTATCATGGCTGCGCTATGAAAACATTATAAACGGTATTTTAGTAATTACTAAGTCCCTTATAGTGTGGAATAATGGGGTCACCCGTTAGCCAACCGGGGTCAATAGCCGATACAATATTCTGCCTGGCGTATCGCCTCCTTTTCTCTCGACGTTAACGTACTCTTCCTGTTTGACCACCCATCAAATACACAGCATCCGCTCATGATAAAACCATCGCATCGACGAATCTCGCACTCGTTATGTCTCTCGTTATTGGAGTCGGATCAAAACGATCCGCACCGGTCACCTGCCTTTGGATCAAGGCGGAACACGTCCTCTGTTTTTCTGCCCCTGGTGCCTGAGTACCCCGCACAATCTTCGGTTCCGAACCGTGTCCAAAAATTCATTACAGAAACTGTGCCTCAGCAATTACCAAACGCGGCGACGCCTACTTGCGTAAGTTGCTGATCCATGGCGCGCGCAGCGTCCTCGCTGCCCGTTAGCGCGGCGCGAGGACGCCAAGAGCCGCTGGGCCAAAAGTGTTCAGGAATGCCGTGGCGCGAATGTCGCGGCAGTCGCGTTGGCCGCCAAACATGCCCGGATCGTCTGGGCGATGCTGGCTAAAGGCGAAGCCTATCGGGCGGCCTAAGCAGCGCAACCTCGGATGGTTGAGTATAGTGAGTATTGAGTAGATATGAAAGGAGCGCTTCGCGCGTTTTTTTTGAATGAGTAGTCAGTAGATAGAGGAAACGGAGGAAAATCCTACCCAGGATTGCGGGCAAGCGGACACGCGGATGGAAACCGGTCAGACCGTCGCCGGGAGAATCCGATAACGCCGAAGGCTGCAACAAGCCGTTGAGCTAATGGGAACCTGGCGAGCGAATGTCATCGGGGCCAGCGCGAAAGGTGCACCAACAGGCCGGATAGTTTGCTGCAGTCTATTCTTGTTTTCAAATGCGAAAAAGCTCTTGCAAAACCGGGGGAGTCCATATATGGTCGTTAGGCCGCTGTTACTGGAGAACGGTTATGTCAAAAGAAAGTATTTCAGACGAAGTGGAAATGGAGAAGCACGCGATAGAGATGGCAAACCAAGGACGGTTCAGCGAAGCACGAAAAATTTTTCTCGAAGTAATACCGATGAAAACGAACCCACTACATCGTGCTGAAGTAATGCGTAATGTCATGCTCACCTTTGACAAGGAGGGGAATAAAGACGACGCCATTGCAACTGGCCGAGAAATACCTGGTATCCCAGAACTTTGTAGTTGCTTAGAAGGAGAGATACTTTTCTATGAAATATCAGCTCGGATCTCCGCGCTTGAAGGTGTGCCTTTGGTAGAACGTCGGCACGCTCTTATTGCATTACTTACGGCATGGTTTACAGGCTCAGCGATGGGTGCGGCTATTGGAGCAAAGATAGAGTGTTGTACGTATATGGGGAGGTAACAGACTTGCGCTATGGAGGCTCAGGCCTTGGAGGAGTTATCGGCGCAATCTTATTTAGCCGGATTATAGCAACCGCACAAGTTAGCTCATACATTCTACTGCTCGGTGGTGTTTTCAATCTCGGTGTAACCGCATTTTTATTATTTCAGGTAGACACCAAGAAAGGTTTATCTGCATTATTATTATTGACTGTCTTATCTCCATTTTTCTTATTGTTGGGGAGAAATCGTAGCTAAACCCATCTCATTACACACATCTTTTTTGCTCCCAATGCACCGTCCCGTAAGCGGTTGAATTTGGACAACTTCGTATCCACCAGGTGGTGCGAAATCGGGTAACCGGTTCCAATGTAACTCAGTGATAATATTGGCATTGAAAAGATGTGTATAACGAAATGAGCTAAACCACACCCGTTTCCTGAGTAGTAACTATGTTACGAATTGAATTCTTCTTTTTGTTAACAGTGATGTTATTTCAACCTGTCGTAACCCGAGCAGTTGACCGTTCCGATTTCGTTGGTTATTGGGCAGTGGACAGTAGTATCCATGGTGCACAAAGCCCAACTTATTCCGATTTTGAACTTAAAGATGACGGGACTTTTGCTTTTGTAGGAGCGTGGGATAAGAGTGTGCCTTGGGGTTTCAATGGTACATGGATCATGAATGGCAATAAGGTTATGCTTTCCGGTACATGGATAGAGAATGGCAATCACGCTGGTCTCTTCAAAACCCTTGATTTCTTAGCAAAGTTCACATCAGATAACAAACGGCTGGCTTTCTATGATAACGAAAGTCCATTCTGTTTGATAAAATACCGGAATTGCAATACAGGACAAGGAACAGTATTTTTGGCTGGTTCGAAAAAAAGTTTGGCCTGGGCCTCGGTTTGGTATATTTGGCAGCCATTTTAATGCTTATTGACGTAATATTCGAATTCCTGCTCGGTGCGATGTGGAAACGTAATAGGTAGTACTCAAAACGAAGCGGTTTGCGTGAACTACAAGCGTTCCACGATAGAAAATATAGATAATCAGAATGCCTGAAATTAGCCGTTTTCTCGGAATAGTAATTTGAATGTACATTCGTGAACACGCGCCTGCACATTTTCATGCAGAATATGGTGAGTATGAGATCACTGTAGATATTGAAACTGGAGTTGTTAACGGTGGGTTTCCAAGGAGAGCGTTGAGTGCCGTTCTTGACTGGTATGCGCTTCATCAAAATGAACTTATGGCTAATTGGCAAGCCGCAATGAACAGAAGACCATTATCAAAAATCGAACCACTGGAGTAAAAAATGTTCATACACGTTACGCAAGCAAGATATTGTGGCGATTATAAAGTCTGGCTCGTATTCAATGACGGCGCGGAAGGCGAAATTGACTTGTCCTCTGAGTTGTATGGGGAAATATTCGAGCCACTGAAAGATAAGGAGCTTTTTAAGTCTTTCAACTTGGAAGGACATACTTTATCTTGGAGTAATGGAGCTGATTTTGCTCCTGAGTTTCTACGGGAGCAAATTGCCTAACGCTCCTGAAAAGATTGGTGGCTTCGTTCGGCATTAGGCCCAACGGGTCAGTCACCCTCGGTGGCCAGACCAGACGTTTTGGCCGGGTGGTTGGTGCGGGTTCCGGTGGCTTTCCAGACCTCGGTGGCCTAACACGACGGTCAAAGGGACGCGCCGCTCCGGGGCGGTTTGGAAGGTTTATGGTGAATTCAGGCTCGATGGCTTCGTTCAGGGTCGGTTGGCGGCGCGCCCCTTACCTTGTGGCGTTAGGCGGACAAGGCGGTCGGTGGACCATTCGAACATGAGATCGATCGATGATCCAGTAGTGAAGCCGCCGACAAGCCGCGGAATCCTGGCGTCGTCCCGGACGCAATGGGACGGAGAAGAGAGCTGATAGACGTAGGAAACCAGATCAAACGCGCTGTACGCTACATTTCCACGAGCGCGGAGGAAGTGTACGATCAAGTGCTCCAAATCGGACGCATCTCCATACACGGTGCCACACCCTCGGTACATATGGCTGCTGCAACGCATCTCGAGAACTACGGCTTTGTGTTCCGTCAGACGGTTCCAGCAGCGGGGTACGACCTCTTTCCGACCCCCTTAGAGATCCTCATCCCATCTCTCCTTCACCGCCTCGACTGGTCATACCCACCGTTCGCGGACGTTCCCGCGGAGGAGCGGAAGCGTCTCCGGACTGATTTCATGCAACTTCACGAGAAGATGCCGACGTGGGAATCTCCCCAAGCTGATTCATCGGCGATGCCGCAGGCGCTCGAAGGCGCAGCCAACATCGATGCCTTCGTCGCACGCATCCTCCGTGACACCTGGGACGTCTGCGCCGTCTCAGCCGCGGAGTGGAGCAGCAACCTCCCACTCCTCTGGGCAGTCCTTGTGCAGCGAATGAAAGAAGGAATGCGGTACCGTCGCATCGTCTCCCCGCTCGGCCTCGCGGCATTCGGCTGGAACATCAACGACCGAGATACGACCGAAATCGGTGTTGACCTTCGCGTGGGCCTCACCGCAATGCTGTCGCCATTCTATCTCTTCACGGGTTATCATCTGCGCTCTGCACTCGTTTTCGTTTCATCTGTACACAATGACTCTCAGGCGCGCGCGACCTACACGGCGCTTGGGCAATTGAGCGAACGGTTGTCGGCGATGTTCGACGACCTCTGGCGCGCTGCCGTTCCTGTACGCCCCATCCTCCATCGACTCCAGGCGCATCGGCGCCTCTACGTCGAACGCGCATTCCAGACGTGTGGTGAGGCCGGCGCACGCGTCGCAGGGCTCCTCTTCGATAAGGGTATTTTCGCTGAGTTCACTGCAGACGATGATTCCCTCCTTCTCAGTCTCGTGAACTCCGGTCTTGCCATCACTTCGAACTATACGATAGGCCTCACCAACTACGTTCCCAATATAATCGACGAAATCACGCGCTACGCCCGTGAAGAGGGAGTCACGAATGACGACCGGAACATCTGAAGCTCAGCACTTCCGCACGTTCGGAGCGGTCGGCGACTCGCCGAGGATGCGGGCATTCTTGCAGCGTAGGTTGTCGTTGGATGATGAGGCCTACGAGGCGATTGTCAGGTACCTGACGACGCGCGCAGCGGAGGTGCGAGGGAAGGATACATTCGGCATTGTCTACGACATTACGCGTGTCTGTAACCTTCAGTGCGCGCACTGCTGCGTTAACGCCATCTTCACGCGCGATGGTGGTCGTGCGAAGTTCGAAACGACGACCGAGCAGGTCTTGACCATTCTTCGGCGCGTCCACTCTTACACATCCAGTCACTCGTTCCCCAATGTCTTCCTCATTTTCGGCGGGGGCGAGCCAACGATCTGGCCCGACTTCCCCGAGGTTGCCCACGTGGCATCCGAGCTGTTCGGTCAGTCCGGTGTCGGTATGAACAGCAATGGAACTACCCTCACGGTCGATCAGCTGAAGGCACTCAGTCCATCGCTAGGCTTCATCGAAATCAGCATCGACGGGTTCGAGGCGTATCACAATGCGTGGCGAGATCCGAAGCAACGCAGTGAGTTTTCGAGTCCGTACCAGAAAACGTTCGCGCTCGTGCGCGAGGCGGTCAAAGCCGAAGAGCTCGCAGAGAAACTCGAAGTGTCCTCTGCTGTCACGACCGACAACCTCTCGGAGCTTCGGGCGTTCGCGGAACACCTCGCCCAGATCGGTGTGCGCCACTACAGTATCCACCGGGCAATGCCAGTTGGGCGCATGGGGTTGCGATTCAACAAGATTCCATCCATGGAGCAGTACGTGCGCCTTCTCTTAGACGTTGCGTGGTTACGTGCACACACATCGCTGCGAACGCTACACCTTCACCACTCGCTTGAAACCATCTACTCCGTGCTCTTCCTTGGCTACGACATCCACGCGTCGGATCTGCTCACGGGGTCGGGACGCCACTCCATCAGGCTCGATCCGCACGGGAATGTTTACTTCGACCCCCGGTGCGTCGTGCCCCCATTCAACAAGCTCGCGGCAGGGAACCTCCTGGCTGAAGGCGCGACACTCCAAAGGATCGTCGAGGAGAATGGAAGCCTCGTTCGGCTAGCCGACGAGATCGCGAAGCGCGAGTTGCGGTGCCGCGGCTGTCGCATGAAGTGCTCAGGAGGAATGCGATTCAATGCGCTCGGACATTTTCTGTTCTCGCGGTTCGGTGACAAGATCCATATGGCACAAGAAACCGACATGATCGCCGGGCTCTCTGAGAACGATCCTGCGTGTCCGCTTTACGAACCGTGAGGGCATCCCATGGAAATCCACGAGACAACCGCAAAAACAATCCTCGTCGCGTCAAAGCTACCGGACACCGACTATGTGGTGAACCCGTACACAGGCTGCGTCTTCGGCTGCGCCTACTGCTATGCGAGCTTCATGGGTCGGTTCGTGGGCGAGTCGTTCGAGAATTGGGGTAACTACCTCTACGTCAAGGTGAACGCGCCCGAGCTGTTGGCGAAAGAGCTAAAGGCGCTCGCCCCTGAGAAGCGAGGATCTCGCGTCCTCCTGAGCTCTGTCACCGATGCGTACCAGTACGCTGAGCGAAAGTACCAGATCACGCGGCGGCTGCTAGAGACGTTCGCGGAAGACAACTACCCAGGCCTTATCAGCATTCTTACGAAGTCGCCCCTCGTCGTCCGCGACATCGACGTCTTGCGCCGGCTTGCGTCGACGTAGGTTGGGTTTACGATTACAACGACGGATGATCGTGCGAGTCGCGAGCTAGAGGTACGCGCGCCCCTGGCAAGCGCCCGCCTCGAGGCACTGCACACGCTTCACGCCGCAGGGGTTCCGACGTACGCGTTCATCGGGCCGCTCCTCCCACACTTCTTCGACCGACCCGATCTCCTCGACGAGGTCTTTGCCGCCGTGGCGGCGACGGGAGTCAAGACGCTGTTCGTCGAGCACATAAACCTCAAGTCCTACATTCGTAACCGGCTTGTGAACATGCTGACGCCAGAACGACCGGATGCTGCCGACCTCTATTCGCCCAAACGGGAGAAGGAAGCGCGCGTACGGCTAGATGCCCTCATCCAAGAGCTAGTCCATCGGTACGGCTTATCTCTCCGACTCGGGCGTGTGTTAACGCATGGGGAATAAATGATCGCAACGCGTCGTTACTCAGATCGTCTTTGTCCGGGGATAATTAGTTGATGATGAATTTCAAGACGCCGGTCGTGATCTCCCTTCCGCTCCTTAGGGAATTCGTGTACGAGGCGAAACGACGAGCCTTCGCATCGACCGACATGAAGACGACGCTTCCCGACCAGACCTCTGTGTATTCGTACCGACCGTTCAACGAACCCCGATTCGCTGGCATGATCTACGCCGACACGTACGGCGGCAACACGATCGAGGCCGGGCAGGAGTCGGTGACGATTGACCTCGTGCTCCGATGGCGGAACCAGTACTACGGGGGCACGAAGACCGAATTCTGGGATGTGGCGAGCAAGGCCCGTGCGGTGGAAGAGTTCGACGGCACGTTGGTCGCCACCGGTCCGCGATTCCCGGAGGTCGTCTCCAGGTTCCTTAAGGAGGCGTTGATGAACATGCCGCTCGAATTCCCCGTACGCGGGCCGCACGAGTTCCGCACCACGGAGGTAGAGTTCGAGGGTACGCGATTCTGCGGCGAGTGGATGTACACGAACAGCTGGAAGGGCGTGCCGCTGTTCGACACCGAGGACCCTTTCGCGTCGTACGTCGGGCAAGAACGCATCTCGGTGAACGGCATCGAGGTGTACTGGCACGCGTACCACGGGGGCCTTGTTCGCGACAAATACTTTCCGCTCGTGGTTCAATCGACGTGAGTTGCGTCTTCGATGAGACACACCGGCAAGCGCCTGATCGCTAGGGTTCAGTTACGCACGAAGCCGCCGAACAACGGCATGCAGCGGACGGCGCTACGCGCCGCCGCTGATGCCGAGCGTTATACCGCAAGATGGGACACACACGTGTATGAGCCTTCGGGCCGTTAAGTGCGATTGCGGCGCCATTGTCAGCGCGGAGGGGAAAGCAACGCTCGACAGCGTCACGTGTGACTCATGTGC
>JBOICY010000146.1:0-19570 GCA_050740335.1 Methylococcales bacterium
CGTTCTTGGCCGCGAGCTGAGATTCGAGTTCGAAAACAAACTTGTCCACCACATGGCAGATGATCGCGAAATCCAAGGGCTTGAACTGAATGATCGCATCGAGGCGATTGCGGAATTCCGGGCTGAACGTTCTGTTGATCACCTGCATACTGTCGCTCGTGTGATCCTGCTGGGTGAAACCGATCGACGTGCGGGCTCCCTCCGCGGCCCCGGCGTTGGTCGTCATGACCAGAATGATATTCCTGAAATCGGCTTTTCTACCGTTGTTATCGGTCAAGGTCCCGTGATCCATGACCTGCAACAACAGATTGAACACATCCGGATGAGCCTTTTCGATCTCATCCAGCAGCAACACCGCATGCGGGTGTTTGTTGACCTCCTCGGTCAGCAATCCGCCCTGGTCGAAGCCGACATATCCGGGCGGAGCGCCGATCAAACGGGATACGGTATGACGTTCCATATACTCGGACATATCGAAGCGAATCAAATCGATGCCGAGCACGTTCGCGAGCTGCCGGGTCACTTCGGTTTTTCCGACCCCGGTGGGTCCCGCGAACAAGAATGAGCCGATCGTCTTGGATTCATCGCCGAGTCCTGCCCGGGACAGCTTGATCGCGGACGCAAGCGCGCTGATCGCTTCGTCCTGACCGAAAACCAGCAGTTTGAGGTTTTTCTCGAGATCCGAGAGTTTCTTCCTGTCATCCGTGGAGACCGATTTCGCGGGCACCCGGGCGATTTTCGCGACGATCCATTCGATTTGCGCGACTCCGATCAATTTTTCGCGCTGCGATTCGGGAAGCAGGCGCTGGCTGGCTCCGGCCTCGTCGATCACGTCGATCGCCTTGTCCGGAAGCTGGCGGTCGTTGATATAGCGATCGGACAATTCCGCGGCGCTCCGCAAACTGCCGATCGAATATTTGATATCGTGATGTTCCTCGAATCGCGACTTCAAGCCTTTCAGTATTTCGAAGGTTTCCTCGACCGAAGGTTCCAGAACATCGATCTTCTGAAACCTGCGGGCAAGCGCATGGTCCTTCTCGAAGATTCCCCGATACTCGTTATAAGTGGTGGATCCGATACAGCGCACGCCGCCCGATGCGAGTACCGGCTTGATCAGATTGGACGCATCCATGACTCCCCCGGAAGCCGACCCGGCCCCGATGATGGTATGGATTTCGTCGATGAACAAAATCGCATGCGGGAGCTTTTTCAACTCGGCGACCAGCCCTTTGAGTCTCTTCTCGAAATCTCCGCGATACTTGGTGCCCGCGACCAGCGCGCCGAGATCGAGCGCGTAAATAACACTGTCCCTGAGAACTTCGGGGATGTCTTCTTCGACGATCTTCTTGGCCAAGCCTTCCGCGATCGCGGTCTTGCCCACGCCGGCTTCGCCAACCAGAAGCGGGTTGTTCTTGCGCCGCCTGCATAATACCTGTATGCACCGCTCCACTTCGTCGCGGCGCCCGATTAAAGGATCGATCAAGCCCCGTCTGGCCTGTTCGTTCAGATTGGTCGCGAATTTCTGCAACGGATGCTCGGAGCCTTTTCCGTCGGAATCCTCATCGGTCAAGCGCTTGGATTCGTCCAGATGATCGTCGTTGATCTTGGAAATACCATGTGAAATGTAATTCACCACATCCAGGCGAGTCATATTCTGCTTGTTGAGCAGATAAACCGCGTGGGAGTCCTGTTCGCTGAAAATCGCGACCAGAATGTTCGCTCCGGTCACCTCCTTTTTCCCCGAGGACTGTACATGAAAAACGGCCCGCTGCAATACCCGCTGAAAACCCAGGGTCGGCTGGGTTTCCCGCTCGACACCCCTGGGGATCAGCGGAGTGGTGTGCTCGAGGAACTCGGAAAGTTCTCTGCGCAAGGTTTCAATATCACCCCCGCAGCCTTTTAACACATTCACCGCGGCAACATTTTCCACCATGGCCAGCAACAGGTGCTCGACCGTAATGAACTCATGATTTTTATCATGGGCATTCTTAAACGCAGAATTCAAGGTTTGTTCTAATTCTTTGCTTAACATTGCTTGTACCTATGCTTCTTCCAGCGTACATAATAAAGGATGCTGGTTCTTTCTGGAGAAGTCGTTAACCAGCAGAACTTTTGTTTCTGCAATATCGCGCGGAAATACTCCGCATACACCCACTCCGCGGGTATGAACGTGTAACATGACCTGAGTCGCTTTTTCGTCGCTCATACCAAAAAACACCTTTAAGATCTGTACCACAAACTCCATCGGCGTGAAATCGTCGTTCAGTAATACCACTTTGAACAGCGGCGGACGTTTGAGCTTCGGTTTATCCTCCCGAACAGCGATTCCATCGTCTCTCCAGGGATTATCGTCATGCTCAGCCATTGAAACACCTGCTGTAACCGTTCAATCAATTGCCACGAAATGCGCTAATACGATAGCTCCAATTTTGCGCAAACTCAATGCTGAAATTTGTCAAATTCGCTTAAGCTTCGGCCCTCGAAATCGAGTACAATAGCCCCTTTTTATAAAATTTCATCATGGCTTGGAAACCACATGTAACGGTCGCCGCAATCGTCGAAAGGGATCAGCGATTCCTCCTGGTCGAAGAAGAAATATCCGGCTCGCTCCTGATCAATCAGCCAGCCGGCCACCTTGAAGAAGGCGAGAGCCTGGTCGATGCAGTCAAGCGAGAAACGAACGAAGAAACCGGTTGGACTTTCGAACCGACCTCTCTGGTCGGTATACACCTTTGGCGACACCCCGAAAATTCGACAACCTTCCTGCGGGTTAGTTTCGCGGGCTATTGTAGCAATTATAACCCCGCTCAGGAATTGGACTTAGGTATTATACGGACCCTTTGGTTATCCCGGGACGAGCTCGTGCAGCGCAGGTATGCGCTTAGAAGTCCTTTGGTATTGCGGTGTATCGATGATTACTTGAGCGGAGCCCGGTACCCGCTTTCATTGTTACAATCCATGCTGACCAAAACCACCCGAGAAAAATGAATAATCATGTTGTGGTCGGAATGTCCGGTGGTGTCGACTCCGCGGTCGCCGCGCTGATCTTGTCGCGCGAAGGCTACCGGGTCACCGGCCTGTTCATGAAAAACTGGGAAGAAGACGACGACAACGGACAATGCACGGCCACTCGCGACCTCGCCGACGCCGCTCAGGTCTGCGATACCCTTCAAATCCCGCTGAAAACGGTCAATTTCTCGGCGGAATACTGGGATCAGGTTTTCGAAACTTTTCTGGCTGAAACTTCCGCCGGACGTACGCCGAACCCGGATATTCTCTGCAATAAGCACATTAAATTCAAAGCCTTCCTGGATTTTGCGCTGGATCTTGGCGCCGATTTCATCGCGACCGGGCATTACGCGCGGGTCGGTCGCCACGGTGGACAATATCGGCTGATGAAAGGAATGGATCCTGACAAAGACCAGAGTTATTTTCTTTATACGCTCGGCCAGGCTCAGCTAGCCAAGTGTCTCTTCCCACTCGGACTAATGAAAAAACCGGAGGTGCGGGGCCTGGCCCGCGAGGCCGGGTTCGATAATTCGGCAAAAAAAGACAGCACCGGAATCTGCTTCATCGGCGAACGCAAGTTCCAGTCCTTTTTGAGTCGTTTTCTACCCGCTCGACCCGGTGAAATCCGAAGCCCCGATAATCGATTGATCGGCAGGCATCAAGGCCTCATGTATTATACTCTGGGCCAACGGCAGGGGCTCGGAATCGGCGGAATCCGGGGTGCATCGGATCAACCCTGGTATGTGCTCGGGAAGGACCTCGAGAATAATATTCTGATCGCAGGACAAGGCCATCACCATCGCTTGCTTTACCATAACAGTTTGAGGGTTGCGGCAATCGACTGGATCGCCCGCGAAGCGCCCGCGACGCGCTTTCGATGCCGCGCGAAAATCCGCTATCGCCAGGCCGATCAGGACTGCACCGCGGAGCTGGGCCCGCAAGGCACGGCCCGGGTCCGTTTCGACCTGCCCCAGAGAGCGATCACACCGGGCCAATCGATCGTGTTTTATCGCGCGGACACCTGCCTCGGCGGCGGCGTCATCGAGGCGTTCTCGCAACAAAACATCGAAGCCGCGGCAGTCTCGAGCTTCTAGGCAATCGACCTAAGATCCGGCGTATTTCGGAACCAAGCTTTACGACTCATTCGACCGGAACCGACGCCTCGCGGCGACATCCGAAATCATAAACGCACAAAGGCATGAGCATGACACACTTCGAACTGACCGCAATTTCTCCGATCGACGGCCGTTATGCGAACAAGGTTTCGGAGCTTCGACCGCTCTTCAGTGAATTCGGTCTGATTCGCTTCCGCACCGAAGTGGAAATCCGTTGGCTCGAGCATCTGTCGGCATGCCCCCGGATCGGAGAAATTCAGCCACTGAGTGCGGATGCCAGATCGCGATTGACTAAGCTGCTCGAAAATTTTTCCGAAGCCGATGCGCAAAGGGTCAAAGAGATCGAAACGACGACCAATCATGATGTCAAGGCGATCGAATATTTTCTGAAGGAAAAAATCCGGAATTCCGGCGAACTGCTGCGCGTCGCGGAGTTCATCCATTTCGCGTGTACCTCCGAAGACATCAATAATCTAGCCTACGCCTTGATGCTTAAAACCGGGCGCGATCGCGTGATGTTGCCTGAGATCGATGCGCTGATTTCAACGATCAGACAATTGGCCCATGACCACGCGGGCCAGGCGATGCTGTCCCGAACGCATGGACAATCCGCTTCCCCGACGACTATCGGAAAGGAATTCGCGAACGTCGCGGCTCGCCTGCAAGCGCAGCGCGATCGATTCGCGAATATCGAAATCCGGGGGAAAATGAATGGCGCGGTCGGGAATTACAACGCCCACCGAGTGGCCTATCCGGACGTGGACTGGCCGCGCCTCACGAAAGCTTTCGTCGAGTCGCTGGGGATCCAATCCAACCCCTATACGACCCAGATCGAACCCCATGACTACATGGCGGAATATTTTCACGGACTGTCCAGAATCAACACGATCCTGATCGACTTCAACCGCGACCTGTGGTCCTATATTTCGCTGGGTTATTTCACGCAAAAACCCGTCTCCGGAGAAATCGGTTCGTCCACGATGCCGCACAAAGTCAATCCGATCGATTTCGAAAACTCGGAAGGCAATCTCGGCATTGCGAATGCCTTGTTCGGCCATCTCGCTGAAAAACTGCCGATATCGCGCTGGCAGAGGGATCTCAGCGATTCCACGGTATTGCGAAACGTCGGGGTCGGTC
The DNA here is from genome assembly GCA_050740335.1 of Methylococcales bacterium. Classification (GTDB taxonomy): domain Bacteria; phylum Pseudomonadota; class Gammaproteobacteria; order Methylococcales; family UBA1147; genus UBA1147. Next base: position 5,262 of record JBOICY010000146.1, read on the forward strand.
TCGCGCATACCTCAATCGCGTTGCAAGCGACACTGAAGGGTCTGTCCAAGCTTGAACTGAATCCGGACCGGCTGAGTCAGGATCTCCAGGATAACTGGGAAGTGCTCGCGGAAGCGATTCAGACCGTGATGCGTCGCCACGGCATCGAGAATTCCTACGAAAAGCTCAAGGAACTGACCCGCGGCCGGAAAATAAGCCCCGAAATGCTGCGCGCTTTCATCGAAACCTTGGATCTGCCGGAGCGGGCCAGGCAACAATTGTTGGCTTTGACTCCAAAAGACTATGCGGGATATGCTCGAGAACTCGCCGAGAAGGTTTGAACTGGGCCCGGCAGTTCGTTTCGAAATGGCCGGTCGTAAACTACGAATCGGGCATTCTGTGACGGACCTCTCAACATTCTGTGAGTTTTTTGCGATACTCTACCCCGAGGTTGTTGTCTCTCGGCGGCCCTGGCATCCTGCCCACACCCCCCTCCTCCCTGAATGGGCCGCCTTGAACGACCGTTTTAGCCGGACTGTATCTTTTTACAGTCCGGTATTTTTTTGCGCTTGGTTCACCCATGCGCTCGAGTTCTTCCCGCTTCGCTCCGGCCCGCTCCTAAGTCTGCCCACCGTATCGGAGTCAGGCTTCGAGCCGCGGTCCACGAGCGGCCAGAAATCCTGAGCCATGCTTAACTCGATCTGGATTTCTTTGTTCCTAATCGCATTTGTGACCGCGTTGATCCGATTTGTCGCATTCGGTGAAACGGAAATCTTCAACTCCATGATGGCCTCGATGTTCGCGATGTCGAAGACCGGATTCGAGATTTCACTCGGACTGACCGGCGTTTTGACACTTTGGCTCGGCATTTTGAAGATTGGTGAACGCTGCGGACTGGTTACATTGATTGCTCAGGCGATCGAGCCCCTGTTCAGACGACTCGCGCCCGAAATCCCCGCGCATCATCCCGCGATCGGGGCGATTGTGCTGAACATGGCCGCAAACGTGATGGGTTTGGACAACGCCGCGACCCCGATCGGCATCCGGGCCATGAAAGCCCTGCAGGAACTCAATCCGGATAAGGAAGTCGCCACGAATGCACAGATCCTGTTCCTGGTGATTAATACCTCCTCGGTTACGCTGTTTCCGATTGCCATCTTCACCTATCGGGCGCAAATGGGCGCCGCCAATCCGACCGACGTATTTGTGCCAATACTGATCTCAACCTACGTCTCGACTCTGGCCGGCCTGCTCTGTGTCGCCATGATTCAGAAGATCAATCTACTCGACAGGGTGGTTTTGGCCTACCTGGCCGGCATAACTCTCGCCGTGATCGCGATCCTCTGGCATTTTTCGAATTTAAATCAATCGGAAATGCAGCAACAATCCGCGCTGGTCAGCAACTTCGCATTGTTTTCTGTCGTGATTTCGTTTCTGGCCATCGCCGCCCTGAAACGCATCAATGCTTATGAAGCCTTTATCGACGGGGCCAGGGAAGGATTTCAAACCGCGGTTACGATCATTCCCTATCTGATCGCCATGCTGGTCGCGATCGGGGTTTTTCGGAACAGCGGGGTCCTGGACCTGATCATCGACTGCATCCGCGACGGTTTGACCCGCTTATCGATAGATACCCGATTCGTCGACGCACTGCCCACCGCGCTCATGAAACCGCTCAGCGGCAGCGGGGCCAGGGCGATGATGGTGGACGCGATGCGCGACGCCGGCGCCGACAGCTTCGGCGGCAGACTCGCGTGCATCGTCCAGGGCAGTACGGAAACCACGTTTTACGTTCTGACCGTATATTTTGGCTCGGTCGGGATCAAGAACATGCGCCACGCACTCGGTTGTGGACTCGTCGCGGATTGCGCGGGAATAACGGCCGCCATCGCGACAGGATACTGGTTTTTCGGGTAGGACGATTCCCGGGAATCATATCTCGGACACGTATGATATAAAAAGCAACGTCGCCTTTTCCGGGCTGACTGATTCTTAGCCTGCAGTTTTTCGTCAACGGTGTCAGCAACAAATAGATTTGTCCGCTTTTAGATTTAACGCGGACCCATTGTCAAGCTATTTCTCTTGTTCTGTCGCCGGCGCATACACCTTGTCTGCCTCAAACTCCACCACTTTCCGTCCAATCGCAAACGGTTGCTGGCGCAATCCTTCCTGCGACGCCGTTAACCAGCGCCAATACTGCCTGCGATCCGTCCAGATCAAAGATTCCACCCGCGGTATCCCGTGGATTTCGGTATCCTGTTTAGTCCCGCTCGGCATGGTCGATACCGTCATGATCACTTTTTGATGGCGTGCCCGGCCAGTGTTTTACCCAGGTCCCAGATCGAACCCGGGACTTTATGACAATCGGCGATCACGTTGTCGAAGGACTGAACGATCCGATCCCGATCCTTTTCCGTGATTACCAGTGGCGCGAGTAACTTGACGACATTCATGCCGTGTCCCGCAACCTGGGTCAGGATTCGATGGCGGGAAAACAGGGGAATCGTGATCATCTGACAGAATAGACCCTTGTTCGCGGTTTCGAGAAGACTCCAAGCGGTCTTCAGTGAAAAACTCTTGGGAGCGCCGAATTCGATCGCAATCATGAGACCTTTCCCGCGAACTTCCTTGAGGAACTCATAACGCCCGGTCATCCCGCTTAACTCGGAGAGGATCGAATCTCCTAGCTTCGCCGCGTTCTGGAGCAGACCATTTTCCTCGATGACCTGAAGGGTTGCCAGACCCGCGGCCATGGCCATGTTGTTCTTGGAAAAGGTCGAACCGTGTACGACGGCGCGGTCCATGCGGTTGAACACTTTATCCATGATGAAAGGCTTCATGGCCACCGCGCCGACCGGAATGAATCCTCCGGACAATGCCTTGGCCATCAGGATCATGTCCGGCTCGACGCCCCAGTGCTCGATGGCCCAGAATTTTCCGGTGCGACCGATTCCGGTCTGAATCTCATCGGCCACGAACAGAGTCCCGTATTTCGCGCACAGGCGTTTGGCCTCCCGGAGATAATCATCATTCGGCAGGTTGACACCCTTGCCCTGGATCGGCTCGACGAAAAAGGCCGCGACATCTTTTCGGGATAAGGCTCTGTCCAGAGTCTCCAAGTCGTTGAACGGAACCGCGTTACAGCCCGGCAGCAGAGGACCGAAACCCTCCCGGAAAATTTCTTCCCCCATCAGCGAGAGCGCACCCAGGGTCAAGCCGTGAAAACTGTGTTCACAATGCACGATATTGGGCCGCCCGGTCGTGTAGCGTGCGAATTTGATCGCGGCTTCCACGGCTTCCGCGCCGGAGTTGCAGAAAAACATGCGCTCCAGACCGGGGGGACAGAGCCGGATGATTTTTTCCGCGAGCAGACCGCTCAACAGCGAAACATCCATTTGCACCATATCCGGAAGTTCTTCGCTCAGAACGTCCTGAAGCGCCTTGATCACGGCCGGGTGATTGCGGCCGATTGCGAATACACCGAAGCCGCTCAACAGGTCCAGATATTCGTTGCCGTCCTGGTCGTACAGGTATTGCCCTCGGGCCTTGGTGTACAGCCGGTCATAACCGATGGTCTTCAAGACCCTGACCATCTGCGGGTTCAGGTAAGCTTCGTGGAGTGAAAAATTTTCGCCCGCGCGGGATTCCAGCAATTCACGAATCGGTTCCGACATCAATGACCTCAATATTAAGGGCTAGGAAATCAGAAAGAAGCTCAGGGTCCCGCGATGTCCCGAATAAAATCGTATTCAAGCCCACGCGCGATGAGTCGAAGACGGCGTTGGGCTGCTCGGAAACAAATTCCGAGTTGAATCAGACCGGGTATTGAACTCGGATAGCGGGCGATCAGGGCCAATAGCAAGGGGAGGTTGAGGTCTCCGTTTTGCTTCAGGGCGAGAAAGACTGGTTTCGGCAGGTCCATGCTTGCCGGGTCCGCTATGGCGCGAATGGTAACAAAAGGAAGGGATTTCTCCGCGGCAATTCTCGCGATCGCCACGCTTTCCATGTCCAGCGCGATGGCTCCGGTTCGGTTCCGAATGGCCCGCTTTTCGGCGGCGGCTGCAACCAGGGTTCGAGATTCCGTAATCGTGCCGGTATGAATAGCCTGACGATCGGGAAGACGGTCGAGCAGCCTGCCGCGCCATTCCCGGTCCGTATCGAAGGCTTCCCCGCTCGCGGAAAGCACTTGTTCAGGAATGATCAGGTCTCCAGCTTTCAGTTCCGTCGAGATCGCGGCCGCGCAGCCCCAGCTCACCAGGGCCTTGCAGCCCTGTCCCACGAGCCCGGCCGCCGCGGCCGCGGCCCGGTCGGGACCCACCCCGGCCAGGCAAATCAGCGTGGATGCATTTAAACGTGACCAAGCTCCGGTTTTGAGCCGGACGCTGGTCAGTGTGCGCTGTTCGCCGGGCAGGGCGACGACCAAACCTACCGAGTTCACTTCAGCTTTTAACAGACCGATACCGGGCCAGTGCCCAAAGTGGAAAGAACTTGCTGTAGCCGTGGTATTTCAAATAAAAGACCCTTGGAAAACCGGGAGCCGTAAAACACTCGTCTTTCCAGAATCCATCGGCCCCTTGCTTATTGAGCAGATAATCGACCCCGGCTTCCACTTCGACGGAATCGGATTCGCCGGCCGCGATCAGACCGAGAATCGCCCAGGCGGTCTGGAAGGCGGTACTGAATGCATTGCTTCCGCGGAAGGCCGGGTCATGATAGCTCAGGTTGTCTTCCCCCCATCCACCGTCGGGGTTTTGCTTGCCTTTCAACCAGGACACTGCTTTCCTGACGATCGGATCTTCGGGGGATATGCCGACTTGCTCCAACGCAACCAATACCGACCAGGTGCCATAGATGTAGTTGGTTCCCCATCGTCCGAACCAGGATCCGTCGCTTTCCTGTTCCGTGCGCAGGTACTCGATGCTACGGTCCACGGTACCGTGATATTCCGGATGGCGGTCGAGCATCCGCGACAGGAACATCGCGCAGCGCGCGCTCACATCGGCCGTGGGCGGATCGAGCAATGCGCCATGGTCGGCAAACGGAATTTCATTTAAATAATAATGCGTATTGTCGACATCAAACGCGCCGAATCCGCCATTTTTGGATTGCATGACCTGAACCCAGCGCGCGGCATTTTCGGCCGATTCACGGAATCTGGCGCCCGGTGTTTGCGTCATCGCGAAGGCCACGACAGCCGTATCGTCCACATCGGGGTAGTACGGGTTTTCGAATTCAAAGGCCCATCCGCCACCGCCTTCATAATCGGGGCACGCGATGCGCCAATCTCCGGGTTCGTCTGTGAGCTGCTTGGAAATCAGCCAATCGAGACCACGTCTGATCGCGCGGTCATTCTTGACCGGATCGGCCTCCTGCAGCGCGAGAATCGCGAGCCCGGTATCCCACACGGGCGATAGACAGGGCTGGCAATAGGCATCCCGGTCATTGACGACGAGTAACTTTTTGAGTGCCTTCTTCGCGGTTACCACATTGGGGTGATCTTTTGGCATGCCCAACAGCAACATCGCCTCGTATGCGCTGACCATGGCCGGGAATATGCCGCCGAGTCCGTCTTCCCCATTGAGACGCGCGATAATCCAGTTTTTTGCATTACGCAGCGCGTTCTCGCGCATGCGCCCGGGAATCCAGGGATCCAGCGAGCGGCCCAGAAAATCGAGACTCAGAAAAACCTTATTCAACAGGCCGCGCTGCGGAAAATAATGTTGTTCAAGGTCCGGGTCGGTGACAAAGAGTTCTCTGATATCGACTTTGCGCGGATTGGCCGCCTTTGCCTTGAGCGAACACAGAACAAACAAGGGAACCATCACGATGCGTGACCAATACGAAACCTTGCTCAAATGAAACGGAAACCAAGCCGGCAGCAACATGATTTCGACCGGAATATAGGGAACCGCCCGCCACGGCACCTGTTTGAACATCGCGAGCAGAATCCGGGTGATCACGTTGCATTTGGCGGCTCCCCCATGAGCCAGAATGAATTGTCTGGCCTTCTTCATATGCGGACGTTGCGGCGAATCGCCGGCCAGTTTTAGCGCATAGTAGACTTTCGTGGTACAGCTGATGTCTCCGGGACCCCCGGTAAACAACGAATAACTGCCATTGTCGTTTTGCCTTGCACGCAGGAAATTGGCGATTTTGGCCTGCAACAATTCGTCGACCTCGCCCAGAAAATGCATCATGGTGATGTATTCCGAGGGGATCGTACAGTCGGCTTCCAGTTCAAAGACCCAGTATCCATCGGAATGCTGGAGTTTAGACAATGCCGATTGCGCATTCGCGATTGCGCGATCCAGGGTGATTTCAGCGGAATCGATCGGATCGACAAAGTCCCATACTATGGTTTCCCCTTGTAAATTGAGTGCCGCAGATTCTTCTAACATATCGGATCCTTTTCTGTAGCGTGGTTCAGGTTGATTTCAGATGTTGCTTGTTCAATCGGTCGGGCTGTCGTCGATTTTCGCCAAGTCCATGGGAAGCAGCCATAAACAGGGCCTTCAACGCGAGATTGCTGCGGCCTGCGATGCGAGTCGCGAGGACGGTCGACTTCACGGCATTGCGCGAGATTTTGACCTGTCCCGAACTGGTAAAATAAAGATTGGCTTTGATCTTTTTCAGGGTGAGAACCGCCATGCCCAATGCCCACAGGCAAAAATAGCGTATTCCGATTTCGCTTTTCGGAATCAGCAAGGTGTATTCCAGCGCATTCTTAAGATGGGAATGGGCAATGCCGATCAGCGCTTCAAGGCCTTTGCAAAATGCCGGGGTATGGTGGCTCGGCGACAATTGCGCGAGATCGAAGCCGGTTTCGGCGAAGATGTCTTGCGGTAGCCAACAGACGGAGCGCTGATGGTCGTCCCAGATGTCTTTTAGAATGTTGGTCATTTGCAATCCCTGACCGAAGGACACCGAAAGTTCCAGAATTCGTTGTTCGTGCCGGGCTATTTCGGCCGAATAGGTACAGAACAACCGGGTGAGCATTTCTCCGACGCAACCGGCTACAAAATAGCAATAGCGGTCCAACTCCTGCAAAGTCTTCAATCCATCCCGAAGGCCCGTATTCTGGAATTGCGGCATACCCCCGGCCATGGTTTCCACACAGGTGGCCAGCGCGGTTTGTTGCGGATCTGTAAAACCATGGGTAATCCGGATTACCCTCGGAATATTGCGGATCAGTTCATGCTCTGCCGGGTTCGTCTGCCCGGACAACATCGGGAACAACTCGGACCCAAACCGGTTAGCGTCCTCCGTTTTTTTGACGACGCCGATGAATCGTCCGCAAAAATCACGCTTGAGTTGCGGAGAGAGGCTGATTTCATCTTCAATGGTATCGACAATTCGACACAAGAGATAAGCATTTGCGACAACCGGATAGAGCCCTTCGGGTAGCTGCGGGATCGTCAAAGCAAAGGTCCGCGACACTCCTTCCAGCAATACAGATTGCATTTCCAGGTCCGTCAATGTCCCGAGCGGCGGATCGAATGCGTTCATTGGTTCAAATTCGGTCATCGACTGGTTTGGGTTGACGATTGAAATCATTGCTGTTGCGAAATTTAAACAAAGGTGACTTTCGGTCTATACGCTTCTAACCAAGACATTAAGATCAAGACATTAAAATATTGTCTCATCAGAAAAAACATTCATTTCGGACGCAGCCACGCGTCCGCTCGCGAGCCGCGACAATGTTGATTCCCGATGGGTCGATTCGGTTCTGAATTGGTAAAATACAACAGCATGCACTCCACTTGTCTGCTATGCTTCCAACCGCTGATTGTTCCGAATTGCTGGAAATAGTTTGATGAATTTTATAGAAAAATAAGTTCGAGTCAAGATGAATCAATTACCAACCCGAGTTCGGAATTGGTCTATATCATATAAATTTGTTGTATTTTGTGCAATAAGACCCACCTTTTTGACGGATTTGGCAAATTTGTTTGCCGAATTGTTGGATAAGTCGGCAAAAGCTGAGTAAAATGCTCTTTTATTCACGTTCGAATGACAACCGGATGGAGGTGAAACCTCCTGTATAGCGGATAAGAGATGCGCGAGAATCGCATGATCCGTGGCAACCAAAGGACCTTGCTAAGGATAATAGGGAGTGTTGTTAATTTGCCACAGCGGTCATTCTCCGGCTATGCTTTTAGGTAATGAGATTGATTATAAAATGTTGCGCCAAACTGAATGAGGTTTTTTTATGGATGTGGTAATGACTCAACCGCGCGGATTTTGTGCAGGTGTTGTCCGCGCAATTGAGATTGTCGAATCCGCGTTGGAAATTTACGGGGCTCCGGTCTACGTTGTGCATGAAATCGTGCACAATCAGCGCGTCGTGGAAGACTTGCGATCCCGTGGCGCCGTATTTGTTGAAACGCTCGATGAAGTACCGGCTGACGCGGTGACTGTTTTCAGTGCCCACGGCGTCTCCGAAAAAATGATCAAAAACGCGGAAAATCGCGGTTTGGAGGTGATTAACGCAACCTGCCCGCTGGTCACGAAAGTTCATCTCGAAGTCGTCCGGAATGCCAAGGCGGGCAACGAAGTCGTTCTGATCGGTCATGCGGGACATCCGGAAGTGAACGGCACGCTCGGCCATTTCGATCGGGCTTTCGGAGGCGAGATTTATCTGGTCCAGGATGAGAAAGACGTGGAAGCGCTTCACGTGAAAAATCCTTCACGATTGACTTACGTGACGCAAACAACGCTTTCCGTGGACGACACCAAGGTCATTGTTGCCGCGCTCAGAAAACGCTTTCCGGAAATTATCGAACCGCGCCGGGACGACATTTGTTATGCGACCCAGAACCGCCAGGGCGCGGTCAGAAAACTGGCCGACCGGGTGGACCTGCTGATCGTGGTCGGGGCGCGTAACAGCTCGAACTCGAACCGGCTCCGCGAGGTCGGCGAACAGATGGGGGTCAATTCCTTTCTGGTCGAGGATGCGGACGATCTCGATCTTTCCTGGTTCACGTCGGATCTCAGAATCGGTATCACCGCCGGAGCGTCCACGCCGGAGATTCTGGTTCAGGAAGTACTCCAGAAGCTCGGTGAACTGGGTGTCAACAAGGTTGTTGAACTGGATGCCGAACCGGAGAGAGTGACCTTCCGATTGCCAGCGGGTCTGGCTAATAAATTGGCGCGGAAGGCATGAAATTCAGATGAAATCGCTTCAAAGGGGGGAATTCAATGAGTGTACCGTTAAGGCAGCAGATTAGCGTAGCGCGATATCTTCTCAAACAAAAAATACTGGGTGTCAAACGTTATCCGCTGGTTTTGATGCTCGAGCCCTTGTTCCAGTGCAATCTTGCTTGCGCGGGTTGCGGAAAAATCGATTATCCAAAGGAAATTCTGAAAAAACGCCTGAGTGTCGAAGAATGCCTGAACGCGGTTGACGAATGCGGAGCACCAATCGTATCGATTCCGGGCGGCGAGCCATTATTGCACAAAGATTTGCCGCAAATCGTCGAGCGGATCATCCAGAAGAAAAAATTTGTTTATCTGTGTACCAATGCTCTTTTATTGAAGAAGCGCATCGACGACTACAAGCCCTCGCCTTACCTCACATTTTCGATCCATCTGGACGGAAATCGCGAACGCCATGACGAATCGGTCTGCCAGGAAGGGGTGTTCGATCGCGCCGTGGAAGCGATCCAGCTCGCGCTCGGTCGGGGTTTCCGCGTGAATATCAATTGCACGCTGTTTGACGGCGAAGAGCCCGGGGAGGTCGCCAGCTTTTTGGATTACGTAACGGAACTGGGCGTCGAAGGCGTGACCATTTCCCCGGGGTTCAGCTACGAGCGCGCCCCGCGGCAGGATGTCTTCATCAAGGGCAAGCCGGTAAAAGAACTGTTTCGCGGAATCTTCCGCCTGGGTAAGGGGCGTAACTGGAAATTCAACCATTCGACCCTGTATCTGGACTTTTTGGCCGGCAACCAGAACTACAACTGTACGCCTTGGGGAAATCCGACCCGGAACGTCTTTGGCTGGCAGAAGCCCTGTTATCTGCTGGTTGACGAAGGTTATGCGGCGAGCTTCAAGGAACTCATGGAAGACACTGCGTGGGAGAACTACGGATCATCCAAAAACCCGAAATGTTCCAATTGCATGGCGCATTGCGGTTATGAATCCACGGCCGTGGAAGACATGTTGAGACATCCCGTTAAAGCGCTCTATACCTCGATACGGGGTCCCAAGACCTCCGGGCCGATGGTTCCCGAGATTCGGCCGGATTACCGGGAATCGCCTGTGATCGCGCGCGTGATCGAGGCGAATGTGAGGTTCGAGGCCGCCGAATAGGCTGCTCGGAATGACAAAACCAAAGGTCCCTTTGGCAGCCTGCCTGGTGACCCTGATTTTAGCCTTCGCGGGCTGCGGTCAAAAAGGCCCGCTGTACCTGGACGATTCACCGGATGAAACGGTCGAGAACGTAAAACCCGAAGACGAGGAGCGACAGAAGAAACTGAAAGACCTGGAACGCCGCAACGATAGCCAGCCCGGAATCACTTACTAGTAGTCAGTCATGTTAAATCGAAGTGACTCGTCACCCCGGCAGGGATTGCCGGGGTCTAGAACACAAGGATGTGATCGACTCGGTTTCCGTCCTTGGGCACTGGATTCCGGCAATCCCTGCCGGAATGACGGACCCATGCCATTCATGTTGACTGCCTACTAGCGCAATGGACCATTTTAATTATCGGGGCGGTCGGTTGTTCGCCGAAAATATATCGGTCGCAACAATAGCCGAGGCTTGGGGTACGCCCTGCTATATTTATTCAAGAGCCACGTTGGAAAGACACTGGCATGCCTTCGATCACGCATTCGGCAAGCGTCCCCACCTGATTTGTTACGCGGTGAAGGCGAATTCGAATCTCGCCGTGTTGAACGTTCTGGCCCGGCTCGGCTCGGGCTTCGATATCGTCTCCGCGGGAGAACTGGCGCGAGTCCTCAAGGCCGGCGGCAAGCCCGAAAAAATTGTCTTTTCCGGGGTTGGAAAACGGGATGACGAATTGCGTCTGGCTCTCGAAACCGGGATACGCTGCTTCAATATCGAGGTGGACGACGAACTGGATCGCTTGAATCGGATCGCCATGGCGACCGGACGGATCGCGCCGGTTTCGATCCGGGTCAACCCGGACGTGGATGCGAAGACTCATCCTTATATCGCAACCGGCCTCAAAGAAAATAAATTCGGCCTCGATTTCCGGGACGCAATTCGAGTTTATCGCCATGCGGCCGCACTTCCCGCGTTGAAAGTCATCGGCGTCGACTGCCATATCGGCTCGCAATTGACCAGCGTGAGCCCGTTCATCGATGCCCTGGACCGGGTCCTGGAACTCACCCTGCAATTACAGCATGACGGCATTGAAATTCAGCATCTCGACCTCGGGGGCGGTCTCGGTATCCGCTACCGCGACGAACAACCGCCCGAACCTTCCACCTATGCCCGGGCATTATTCGAACGCCTCGGAAACCTCGATCTTGAAATCTTGCTCGAACCGGGCCGGGCGATCGCCGGGAACGCCGGGATTCTGGTCACCCGAGTCGAATACCTGAAAGCCACTCCGGCAAAGAATTTCGCGATCGTCGATGCGGCGATGAACGATCTCTTAAGGCCGGCGCTCTACGGAGCCTGGCAGGAAATTATTCCAGTTGAGAAACCGAGCCGGATCGAAGAAACCACATACGATATCGTTGGCCCGGTGTGCGAAACCGGCGATTTTCTCGGGAAATCGCGAAAACTGGCCATCTCGAAGGGCGATCTTTTGGCGGTACGATCTTCGGGAGCCTATGGTTTCAGTATGAGTTCAAATTATAATTCGCGTCCGAGGCCTGCTGAAATTATGGTCGACGGAGACCGGATGCATTTGATTCGCAGACGCGAAGAGATCGAGCAACTCTGGAGCGGCGAAACGCTTCCCGATTGGTGCGCCGGCTGATCCTTCACATCACGACCCCAAAAGTCAAACAAAAAGATCCAAAAAGTTGCGGCTGGACTTCACGAAAATGCATGGATTGGGCAATGACTTTGTGGTCATTGACGGAATCAATCAGTCCGTGAACTTATCCGCCGCGCAACTTCAATTTCTCGCCGACCGTCATTTCGGGGTCGGCTGCGACCAGATCCTGCTCGTGGAACGGCCGGTTTCCAAAAACGCCGATTTCCGGTACCGGATCTTCAACGCGGATGGCGGCGAGGTCAGTCAATGCGGAAACGGCGCGCGCTGTTTCGCAAAATTCGTGCGGGACCGAAAGTTGACGCACAAACGCGAAATCAGGGTCGACACGCACGCCGGGCAACTGGTGTTACTTTTCGACAGTCCGGACAGCGTCCGGGTGAATATGGGCGTACCTTTGCACAACCCCGAACAAATCCCCCTGCAAAAGGACGCCTGCTCCAAAGTGTATACTCTCAGCATAAACAATCGGGACTACAGCTTCGGTGCCGTTTCACTCGGGAATCCGCATGCGGTCATCCAGGTCGACGATATCGACCAGGCGCCTGTTCGTGAGACAGGCCCATTGATCGAAAGTCATTCGCTGTTTCCGGAACGGGTCAATGTCGGTTTCATGCAGATCCTGGACCACGGACACATCAAGCTCCGGGTGTTCGAACGCGGCTCTGGTGAAACCCTGGCCTGCGGCAGCGGAGCCTGTGCGGCCGCCGTGATCGGGATCGAATGGAACAAACTGGAAAGCCCGGTCAGGGTTGATCTTCGCGGCGGAGTTCTTATGATAAGGTGGGAGGGCCGGAAACACCCGGTCTATATGAGCGGTCCGGCCGCGAGCGTATTCGAGGGAAAAATTCAGATATGAAGCAAGCAGAATTGTGCAATGACGGAAATCGGGGCATTTCGCCGGAACAGGTCCGCGCCTACCTCGCCAATCATCCGGATTTTTTTACCGGGCATGAAGAACTGCTGGAGATCCTTTCGCTTCCTCACCCTTCGGGATCCGCGGTTTCGCTGATTGAAAGGCAATTGGCGAAGGTTCGCGAGAAAAACAAAATATTGGAACAGCAACTCGATAATCTGGTACAGATCGCGAGAGATAATGATCAGCTTTTTCAGAAGCTGCACAGACTCACGCTTGCCTTGATGGATGCAGGCGATTTGGAGAGCGCGATCGCCGGACTGCAATCGGTTCTATACGATCAATTCAAGGCCGATTTCGTATCGGTGCGGATTTTTCAGAACCACAGGACCTCGGCTTTGGCCGAATTGTTCGTTCCGGTCGAGGATGGGCGACTCGCGTCTTTTCGCAAAATCGTCGATTCCGGACAACCGAAATGCGGTCAGCCGAGTCCCGAACACGCCGAGTTCTTATTCGGAGACAACGCGGATCTGATACGGTCCTGCGCGATCATTCCGTTCTTCGCCGCGAATGTCATCGGATTGCTCGGAATCGGCAGCCACAATGCGAAACGTTTTTCGCCCACCATGGGCCATTTGTTTTTGAGCAGGATCGGCGAAATACTCGGGTATCGCCTGGACTCCATGCTCGGCGACCCGGACTAGGACCTGTCCGTGGCCTGCGCTTTGAATCCCCTGCTCGAACGGTTTATCGACCAGTTGCTTGTCGAACGCCGAAGTTCGGCGCACACCGCCAAGGCCTATCGGCGCGACCTTGCAAAGCTGATCGAGTTTTGCGGAGCCTCAGGGATAGCCGAATGGACCGATTTAAACACCCACCACATCCGGAGTTACATTCAAGCCAGGCACCGCACCGGATTGGGGAGCCGCAGCCTGCAACGGGAACTTTCTGCCATACGGAGTTTTCTTCGATTCCTGGTCAAAAACCGTTACCTCGAGGATAACCCCGCGAAGTACGTCAAGGCGCCGAAATCGGCGAAAAGGCTCCCGAAAACGCTGGACCACGATCAGATCGCGGGTCTCATGAACAGCGCACCCGAATCGATCCTCGAACAGCGGGACCTCGCGATCTGGGAATTGTTCTATTCGTCGGGATTGCGCCTTTCGGAACTGGCCAACCTTAACCTCGAAGATGTCGATCTCAAACAAGGCTCGCTGCTTGTAAAGCGAGGCAAGGGTGGCAAAAGCCGGGTCTTGCCGGTTGGGCGCTTAGCGATCGATGCGATTCAAGACTGGCTGAAAAACCGCGAATCATTGACGACTCTGGAAACCTCCGCGCTGTTTCTCACCAAAAACGGCAATCGTCTTTCCGGACGCAGCATCGAATCGCGGCTCGCCGGTTGGTCCCGGAAACACGGCCTGCGGGAAGTCGTTCATCCACATATGCTACGGCATTCATTCGCGAGTCATTTGTTGCAGGCAAGCGGCGATCTGCGCGCCGTACAGGAA
>JBOICY010000147.1:0-1793 GCA_050740335.1 Methylococcales bacterium
CATGAAATCCCCGGCTTTATCCAACATATGGCTGAACATGACCCCTGCCGGGGCGTGACCGGAATGCCCGTGATGCATTCGGTCGGGATTCCCGTTTGTCAGACTGATCGACCGGCTGAAAGCGTCCAGATCCACGTTCAACCCCGCAAAAGCCTGCCAGTAGTTGAAGTCGGCAAATTTGCGCGTGCCATTCCCGCCCAGTTTCAATGAACCTTTATGGGTATAGATTTCCAAACCGGCCTCCAATCCGATTCCGCGCTCGAAGGTTTTGCTCAGCGTCAGTCCCCCGCTCAACGCGCCAAATCCCGACAATCGATGATCGCTGCTAAAATAATTCGGCGTAATCAGCAAACTGGGATCACCTCCGATCGCGGCGGACCGGATTTCGTTAGGTAAAAGCGGTGCGTGGCTGGATACAAAAAAAGGACTGTAAAAATCGGCTGCGCTCTGGCTGTAATAGCGAACATTCGGTGTGACGATCCAACCATCGACAACCGGCTGGCCCCAGGCCAGGTCGAAGGTGTTGGCATCGATACCCCAGGAATCATGAAAGAAGCTGTAATCGAAATGCAGTGAGGCATCTAAAAGATTGACATACCGAACAAGCCCTGCTCGCAAGGTTACCATGTCACGGCTTCCCGGGCGTTTGTCGTAGCGGGTAAACAAAAGCGACTGGTCCGGGAAGGAAGCCGGGTCAAGGCGCGCAAAAAAAGTCGATTCTTTGTAGGGATTCGACAAATAGCCCGAATTATGATTGTAGGTAACACTGGCATTCAGGATCGAATCCTTATCCAATATCTGTGTCACGCCCAAATTCGCGGAATAATCCCGGCGTGTATCATGAACACTGGTCGACCAGTCTGGAAAGGCCGGATTCGTTCCGCCGCGTGGATCAACCGGGACTGAAGTCGCTCTGAACCGAAACCGTGTCACATCGATATTACTATTCGTGTAGCTGAGTCCAAAATTCAAAGTAGTTGATTTTTGATTAAAGTCCACCGATCCACCGAGATTAGCATAGCGCGATTCGTAGTCCCTTTCCTTGGAAATACCTCCTCCAAGAAATCCGATGGCTTCGTCCCATTCGTATTCAAAACGAAAGTCACCTTGTTTGCGTGTTTCCGGAGAAGCCTCCGCCATGACCTGGACGATCTCGTTTGTCTGGATCATCTCAACATTTCGGGAATTGCTCGGATTTATCGTTGTTCCGACACCGGTATCCGGATTGAACATAACCAGGCCATTGGTCAGATCGATAAATGCGGAGGCGCCGGTTTGAGCATTCGGGTTTCTCTTGACAACAGCGGCCGGTGCTGTCGTGAGAGGAGTTGCGCCCGACCACGTGTCCTGGATAAAACCCGCTTTCAAGGTCAGCCGATTGCTGAAAGACAGCTTTCCATCGATCTGTAAGCTATCGACCCGAATGTCGTTCCGCTTGTCCCGAAAGAGGCTCTTCGGAGCACCGAATTCCTGATATTTTCCGTACTTGAAACTGAAATCGCCGCTCTCAAACAATGAAAATTTGTAACCGCTATTTGGAGCGTTGGGATGGGTTTCGACGCTACCATGGCCCGGGTCGATGCCGGCATCGTCAAGGGCTTGCGCTGTCGACAACATCAGCCCGGGCAATGCCAATGCCGCGGTGGTCAATGCACGCAGCGATAACCGCGCCTGCCCCGGCGATCGATTTTGGCCGAAACCTTTATCGACGCACCTGGTGCTGGATTCCGCGACAGCCACTAGTCCCGGCAAAGCCAGCGCGGCGTTCGTTAGCGCGGATAACGATTCACTCA
>JBOICY010000148.1:0-4523 GCA_050740335.1 Methylococcales bacterium
GGCTTATCCAGAACAGTGCGGCCAGAGTCATTTCGGAATCATCCTCGGCTTTGTAAAATGCGCGAAGGCCGGTCACGACCGCGCCTTCGCGCTTGCTGCGCACCTTGGTTTGGTTCCCGTCATGGGCGCTGCCGAAACTGCCGCGAATATAGGACATCAAGCTGCGGTCGCTGCGGTCACCCTGGGCCGCGGCGACATTGAACGTGGCCTTACCGGCCGCTTGCAGCAAGGCCATCAGCGCATCGACCAGCGTCGATTTGCCGGCACCGTTGTCGCCGGTGATCAGGGTGCCCTCGGGGTCGATGCGGGCCGTGTGCAATCCGTGAAACGAACCCCAGTTATAGACCGACAATTCCCGCAATTTGATTGCGCTCAAGGCAAACAGGTTGCCCATTCGCACAGATTCATTCATCGTTTATCTCGCGGTCCGGGTCAATGCCAGCGTGCCGTGCCAGCTTTGAGTATTCGGCCAGCATCTGTTCCAGAAAGTCCGCGTTCACCACGTAACGAATCACCGGAGTAATTTCGTGACGCTCTTCTTCGCCGCGCACTGCCGCCAGAATGCGCCGTTCCTTCATGTTATTCAGCGCGCCGTTCAATTGTCGTCGGTCGCCGCGGCTGCTGTTGGTCAGCCGCAGAAACGGCCTGAGCGCGGTTTCAATACGCTCGTTGTCGATGATGACTCGCTGCTCGCCGGCGGTTTCGCGTTCCTGATAATGTTTGCGCAGCACCAGCAACAGCAGCGTATCGTACACTGTCAAGGTGCGACGAGTGATCAACGCGCCGCCGTCCTCATCCTCGGTGCAGTCGTCTTCGTGGTTTTTCTGCAATAAAATCGCGAGCCCGGCCTTTTCGTCCAGCAACAGGCGCAGATTCATGTCCGCCAGATGCGCCTGAATCGCGGCGCGATCGCGGCACAAGGCCTCGAACAACAGACGCTTGCCGTCGGCCATGATCACGCCGTGCCGCAACAGGGCGATCAGCGCCCGCCGCGCTTCCGGCGGGAGGTGGCCCTGAATTTCGTCGCTCGGCGCAGATTGCAGCGCAGTGGTTTCTTCCTCTGCCGCTTCAGCATCAGCCTCCGGTCGAACCGGTGGCGGTGTTTTTTCCGCTTCGGCGCGGCTCCGCAACAGATCGAAGAAGTGGGTCTGTTCGGCCCTGTCGTTCATAATTGCAAATCCTCAAGCCGTTCGGGAAACTGTTCGGCACTGAGCAGATAATACGGAATCTCGGCTTTTAGCCGCCGTCCGTTGCGGTCGGCGATGCGCACAGTTTCCCGGCCATTGAGTTCGACTGCACCGAGCGCTTGTGCCACCCGCAAAAAGGCCACCAGCTCTTCCAGTCCGGCCCGGACCGGTTGGCACTCGATCAGCGCCGCGACCGATAACGGAATACGGCTGCCGCGCAGAGTCTTACGCATTCCTTCGGCCACCTGCATCACTTGCACCGCATGCAGTTGTCGCAACATGGCGGCGTTCGGCGAGGAAGCATTTTGCTGTGGCTGAATGCCGCGGGTATTCAACGGTTCCTCCGGCATTTTCAGGCGCAGGCTGTCCGGTGACTGTATCTTGACCAGGCCGCTTGCCAACTGCAAAAGAGTATCCTGACGAATCGAAAGATCCATGTCTTTAAAACCGACGGCCAGCCGTTCCAGCTTGCCGAGCAGTCGATCCACCGCGCGCATTTCATTCGCGGTGCCGCTTTCGACAAACTGGCGCAGTTTTTCTTCGGTGCGGCGGCGCACCTGAAACACGCGTTCGCTTTCGCGGTTCAACTCGCGCATCAATTTACCGAGAAAGCGCGTCTGAGTTTCGCTCAGGTTTTTTGCGGCAGGACGGTTTAAAATCGCTTTCAACTGCTCGCGGAATTCGGTGCTGCGGTTTTGATCGCACAATAACTGGAAAAAACTGTCGAAAGCCCGGCCCGCATCACTGCCGGCAAGCAATTGTTCCTGTTCGAGCAACTTCAAGATGACCGCGCCGCGGCTGCCGCCCGATTCGATCATATCCACGCGCAAGTTTTGGTCGAGTTGGCGGATTTCGTCTTCGACGCGGCGAAAATCGCCGGTCAGAACCGAGGCGAGCTGATAAATTTCGATGACGCGTTCGCGCTGTTCGGCATCCGACAACTCGCGTACGATGCCTGCGTTCAAGTCGTCCAGTTCGCGTTGAATTTCGGCTTTGCGCGCTTCAAGCAAGGCCGTGCGCTCGCCGGGATCGGGGCTGATCGCGACCGACAAATCGCGCACCGCATCCTGCACGATGCGCAGGTGCGAGGCCGTCGCGTTGCTTTCACGCTGATCAAGCTGTCGGCAAAAACGCAACGCGACTTCACAGGCGTCGGTTTTACTCAGGCGGTCATCCAGTTCGCGTAGCCACCCGGACTGTATCCATTGGCGCAGATAGCCAACGGCGTTGATCTCACTTTCCCACCGACCTTGTTCCCGCCAAAGCGTCAGTTCGCTGTCCAGTGCGACCTTGGCACGGCCGAACGCCACGTCGTTGGTTTCTTCAAACAGATCGGCGATAAACGCAAGTATTAGCGGCGCGTGGTCGGTTCGCAACAAGCGCCAAGCGGCATGTTCCTTATGCAAGCGGCGAAAACGGGCGTTTAATTCGTAAAAGTTCATGCGGTTGCAGTTAAATCTGAGTCGATTATAGCGCATGTCGGATAGTGCATTGCCGGATCGCCGTCAGTATCGAATGAGCGGAGTGTGGGAAAGACAAGCGCACCGATTTTTAGAGGGATCGCTCTCCTTGGCCGACTAGGATCAGGGTCCAGTCGATTTGGATACTGTAATTTTTGGCAGTCTGTAAGATAATAATGCGTTTTAATTTGTAAAATCGATTTCAGGATCCACTTGCATGCAACAGCGCAGCAGCTACAGCCGGGAAGAACTTCTGGAATGTGCCAGGGGCAGACTGTTCGGGCCGGGAAACGCACAGCTCCCCTTACCGAATATGCTGATGTTCGACCGGATTACCCATATCAGTAAAGAGGGGGGCGTTTACGGGAACGGTCAGGTGGTCGCGGAACTCAATATTTCTCCGGATCTTTGGTTTTTTGATTGCCATTTTCTAGGAGATCCGGTCATGCCGGGGTGCCTCGGTCTGGACGCCATGTGGCAGCTGGTCGGATTTTATCTGGGCTGGCTGGGTGGCCCCGGAAGGGGGCGGGCATTGGGCGTCGGGGGGGTCAAATTTCGCGGGCAGGTCCTTCCAAGCAGTCGTCTGGTAACGTATCATTTGAGC
This sequence comes from Methylococcales bacterium, assembly GCA_050740335.1. Lineage (GTDB taxonomy): Bacteria > Pseudomonadota > Gammaproteobacteria > Methylococcales > UBA1147 > UBA1147. The sequence goes on from JBOICY010000148.1 coordinate 3,252, forward strand.
CTCAAACGCGTCATTATGCGGAAACTTGTGATGGGTATAGCCGATGCGACAATGGACGTAGACGGCAAGATTATTTATGAAGCAAATGATCTCCGAGTTGGATTATTCACTGCGACAGATGATTTCTGAAGGCTGGCACCAATGAGACGGGTAGTGGTTACTGGATTGGGTATCATTTCCAGTATCGGGAATAATAAACAGGAAGTCGTGAATTCCCTGTGGGAGGGGCGTTCGGGTATCGAATATTGTGAAGAATACGCCTCCCTGGGATTCAGGTCCCGTGTGCATGGGCCGATCCGGCTCGATCTCGATGCATTGATCGACCGTAAAATCAAACGCTTCATGGGAGATGGGGCCGCCTTCAATTACCTTGCGATGCAACAGGCGATCGAGGACTCCGGCCTCGAAGACGACCAGGTTTCGCATGTCCGAACCGGTTTGATTGTCGGTTCCGGAGGGCCTTCCACCGCGAATCTGCTGTTCGCATTCGACACACTGCGCGAAAAAGGCATTCGCAAGGTCGGTCCCTACATGGTCACCCGCTGCATGTCGAGCACGAATACCGCGACCCTCGCGACCCCTTTTAGAATCAAGGGCCTGAACTATACGATCAGTTCCGCGTGTTCGACCAGCGCGCATTGCATCGGCAACGCGATGGAACAGATTCAGTACGGCAAGCAGGACATCATTTTTGCGGGCGGCGGGGAAGAGGTTCATTGGACCATGACAGTTTTATTCGATGCCATGGGAGCCTTGTCGTCCAAGTATAACGATTCACCGGCAACCGCCTCGCGTCCCTACGATCTTAATCGCGACGGTTTCGTGATATCGGGAGGCGGAGGTGTTCTGGTCCTGGAGGAACTGGAACACGCCAAGGCGCGCGGCGCGAAAATTTACGCCGAACTGGTCGGCTACGGGGCGACCTCGGACGGATACGACATGGTCCAGCCTTCCGGGGAGGGAGCGGCGCGTTGTATGCGCCAGGCTCTCGAAACAATCGAAGCCAAAATCGACTATATCAATACCCATGGCACCAGTACTCCGGTCGGTGATACGCGCGAACTGGAAGCGGTGAGGAAGGTTTTTCAGGATCGCATCCCGCATCTCAATTCGACCAAATCGCTTTCAGGGCATGGGCTCGGAGCCGCGGGAGTCAACGAAGCGATCTATGCGTTGCTGATGATGGAGGCCGGGTTTCTGTGTGCCTCGGCAAATATCAGAGAACTCGATCCCGAGGCCCGTGGTTTCCCGATCATTCGAGAACGCATCGAC
>JBOICY010000149.1:0-17519 GCA_050740335.1 Methylococcales bacterium
TCGCCAATTTTGATTCGCTCACCTATTCAAAAGGCGCGAGTGTGATCAAACAGCTCAATACCTTTCTCGGCGCCGAAAATTTTCGGCAAGGCGTGCGAAACTATTTGAAGGCTTACGAATTCAAAAACGCCGATTACGACGACTTCATGTCTTCGTTGGGGAACACCGGTTCGGGCTCTCTCACCGGCTGGGGCGAGGAGTGGTTCAAGCAGGCGGGATTGAACCGTGTCGAGCCGGTCGTGGTCTGCGCGCACGGTAAAATTTCGAGGTTCGAAATTTTGCAACAAAGTTCTAAGGATGTGCCCGTCTATCGCACCCACCTCACGAAATTGGCTCTTTATAAAAATCAGGATGGTCGACTCAAGCTCCACCGCGTGATCCCGATCGGCTACGCGCAGGAGCGGACCGACTTGCCGGCCCTGATCGGTGAGGATTGCCCGGCCTTCGTGTTTCTGAACCATGAAGATCACGATTACGTAAAGAACAGGATTGACGCCGATAGTCTGAAGAGGATCCAAGCCCATCTGAGCGACATCGATGACGCCCTGACTCGAGCCATGATCTGGCATTCACTCTGGGAGATGGTCCGCGACGCAGAACTGCCTTTGCTTGACTATATTTCCATGGTTCTGGAATACGCCGGTAACGAACCTGAAATCAAGATCGTTTCGGCGGTTCTCGAGACCGTGTACAGCCGGCGCGGCAATGGCTTTTCGGTCTTGGTCTGTCTGCCGAGCGGGAAAATTCGCGCTCAACAAATCGACAAAATCGAAGCTTTTCTTTGGAGGCAACTGCGGGAGGCCAAAGCGGGTTCCGACTTCCAGAAACTTTGGTTTGACGCCTATGTCCTGGCTGCCCGAAGCAAAACCGCCCTCGGGAATCTGGTCGATGTCCTGAAGGGCCAAGTCCACCTGAAGCAATTCGCGCTCGATCAGGATCGCCGCTGGAACGTCATCGTGGCCATCAGCACGCTCGATGTCAAACAAGGAAACCTCTGGCGCACCCGGGAACTGGCAAGGGACCGTTCCAGCAACGGAATCACTCGTGGCATCGCAGCACAAGCCGCCTTACCCAGCCTGGAAATCAAACAGTCCTGGTTCAAAAAAATCGTGCAGTTCGACGCACAAATGACACTCGCCCAACTCACGGCAGCCATGCGAAATCTTTTTCCCGCGAACCAACTCCGGTTTCGCGCGACTTTCAGTGCGGAATTTTTTGATCTGCTCAAGGGGGAACTCGAAAAGAAGGATGTCGAGTTCATGGAATCTTTCGCAGCTTCCCTCGCACCGACGCTTTGCACCCCGGCCAGTGTCCGGCGTCTGCATCGATTCATTGCCGAAAACCCCGGCTTGCGGCCCGTGGTCCTCAAAATGCTTAAGATCGGCCAGCAAGAGGATCAGCGTTGTGTCAGGGTCCGCGAAAAAGCGCCGGCACGGACAGACTGGCCACGGACCTAATCGGAAACAAGGTGAGAAAAGCGCTGCGAGTCGCTTGGCATCCCAAACTCCCGCCCCCGGCATTAAAATTTAGAAACGTTTCCGGTATGCGGCTCGTAACCTGGTTAAGTTACGATTTGCTTTCAAAGCGGTAGTCTCTCGGTACAACCACAATGCCTTTTTCGGAGATCGAAAATCGTTGCCGGTCTTTCTTTTCGTCGTAGCCGATCGTTTCGTTCGCAGGCACCTGAACATTCTTGTCGATAATCGTGTTTTTGATCCGGGCTTTCTTCCCCACCCGGACATTCTCGAATAAAATCGAATTTTCGACGATCGTCTGATCGTCCAGGAACACGCGCGGAAACAAAATGGAATGCTGCACGCCACCACCCGCGATGAGAACGCCTCCGGCGGCGATCGAATTCAGAAACAAGCCTTCCGATCCGGAATCTCCCGGAATCGTACGCGCCGGAGGGTATTGACCGGAATAGGTGCGAATCGGCCAGTCTTCCTGGTAGATATTGATCGGTGCATATTGATCGAGGAGTTCCATATTGGTGCGGTAGAAACTGTCCAAGGTGTCCACATCCCGCCAGAATTTATCGATACTGACGCGTCCGGTCGCTTTGCCGAAGCGGTAGGCATAAACCGGATTGTCTGGAATCAGATCGGCAAGCACATCCAACCCGAAATCGCCTGAGTAATGATCGACCGCATGGTTCTTCTCGAGACGTTCCAGTAAAACCCTCATGGAAATTACATACACGCCCATGGTGACCAGAAAATCTTTCTGTTTGACGACCGGGCCCTCGGAATTTTTCGAGAATTTCAAAACCCGGTTGTCTTCATCGACGTTCAAGCTCCCGAAGCTGCTGAAATTTCGACCTTCAGGTTCAATACAGGCAAAAGTTGCGATGCTTTTTTGTTGTCTGTGAAAGTCGATCATCGCGGCATAGTCCATTCGGTATATATGCTCCCCATGCAAAATGATCGCGAGATCCGCGCTGCTGCGTTCGAGCAGATGACGATTCTGGTAGATTGCGTTGGGAATGCTGGTATACCAGCTGTTGCCCGCACGCATTTGGGGCGGCACCGCGGTAATGTATTCACTCAATTCCGGTATGAAAATACTCCACCCGTCGCGCAGATGCTTCTGCAAAGAATGGGATTTATATTGCGTCAGCACAAGCACCTTGCGGAGTCCGGAATGCAGGCAATTGCTCAGAGTGAAATCGATCAGCCGGTACTTTCCGCCGAAAGGAAGCGCCGATTTGGTGCGATGCTCGGTCAATGGGCGCAGGCGAGAACCACTCCCGCCCGCCAGAACAATAGCAAGTGTCTTTTCAGTCATGAAGGCTCCGGATAATTTCTATTAACTAGGGCAAGGAACAGGCCAAGAAAAAATTACAGCCATCGGTTTGCACTGAAAATGCTTTGGGCTCGTTTGATGAAAGAGCGTGGCATTCCCGGAAACCATGAAATGGCATCGCCGTTGCCGAAATTATTGACTAGACTCCCTGAAAGTTACAATCCGAAAATCATCGTGGCATTTTTCATGGCTATCGGCAAATCCGAGTACGTTTCGATTTTGGCGATAGCTGACAACGATTTCGCGAAAATGGGGTAAAGCCGAATGGCACTTACTTAAGGCCATTTTTCCATGCCAATCAGGCGGCGAGGTTTCGAGGTCCCACTCGAACGCGCGAGCCACGAGATGGACCTGCAAATCCCGCAATTGGGATTACAGCGCGGCTTCGTCCTTGAGTTTCGGGACGAGGAAGCGCAAATCCGTCAAGCGGTTACTGGCCGCGCAAAGAACAATGACCGCAATTCCGAACCCGGGCAAGTTCTGTTGAGCGGTACAGTCAGAATTGATGCGACCACATCATCCTTGCCAAGCACCGTATAATCAATTACGCGTCTTGATCACCTCGCGCATCGTCGACTACCCAGGCTCGCCCTTTCGCGAAGGCGGCGCGGAGGAGCTAAAACTCCTCGCCTTGGATCCCCGGCATATCGAAGCCTTTGCCGGGGTGTGGTTCGCGGGAAACGGTTCCGAGCGACCCTGCCTCAACTTATTACGGACGCTGATATTGTAATCTGTACGCCATAGTATTGTGCTTCCACAAACGAGCCCGCGAGCCGTTATTGCCCGTGCTAATGGCCGCAATCCAGCTACCTCGACTCAATATGAATCAACCGGTTACGTTGTATATCCTGAAAATATCACAGCATTGTGTTTTACTCGCCGATTTTCACGAAGAAGCCGTTGCATGTGGAACGCACCGAGCGTCGATCAGTAGACTAGCGTCGAGTAATTGATATCATTGGATTGTCCCCGATAGAGTCCGTTGCGCACGGCATTGAACTCCTGGCGGATCGGCACTTCTTCGGTGATCATGCCGGGATACTGTTGCGGCAGGCTGAATCCGGGTTTATTGATTACCAGCACGTAGCCCGGCCATTCCTCGAGGAAACGATAAATCGACATGCGGATGTTGCCGCGGCTCGGGTCGGCGAGATAGACGCGATCCTCCCGTACGCCGCGCAGCATCGCGAAGTGCCGGAAGTCCGCGGTTTCCAAATAGACCAGCACCGGACCGCGCAGCTTGGGCAAGGCGCTGGCTTTCAATTTGACGCCGAGCGCCCGGTAACCCCGGCGTTCGGCGAATCGTTTGAGATCCAGCATCGAAAAGCCGATCTCTTTCCGGTTTTTCACGGACTCCGGATCGAGATATTTCAAAACGTCCTTGAGAACTTCGGTTTCACCGAGGTCGTCGTTATAGTAATAATGCAAAAGGGTCGCCATCGAGGCCGCGCCGCAGGAGTAGTCGAGTTGTTGCTTGACCGCGTATCGATCGCGCAGATCCACCCAGGTCATGAAACGGCGTTTCGCGGGTGCCGTTTCCGGGATGTCGGTGGATTCGGGAAGGCTCGCGCATCCGGCCAGGGCTGCTAACAGGGCGGCAAGTATACGGCCGCGATTCGGTGTCTTCATAAGCCCTGGGTATAGGAAAGCCCAATGATCAGATCGGGTGATACATCGTTGAGCCCGAAAGTAATCGAAGGTTCAATATATTGTTTGCCGGCTATTTTATAAGTGAAAGCACCGCGCAGGGTTGCGAGTTCCCGGTCCGGGACGACGGCCCCATTGATGACCTGGCCGCCGCCGATATCCAGCATTCCGCTGAAAGATCGTTTACTCTGATAGATACCGAGGAACTGACCAACCAGCGTTACGCGGTGATTCACAGCAAAGCCAAACCCCCCATTGTAGCTGAGGCTCGACCAAGGGCCGAACTTAATATCGTGAAGGTCATTGAAGATGTCGTATTCGTAGCGGATGCCTCCGAACAGAATCAAAGGATCGAAAGATTTGATCAGATTGACGCCGCCGGCTGCCGCCCACTGTCCGCTGCCGGTAAGCGGCGCGGTTGCCAATAGCGGGCTCCGGACCCTGCCTGTGGGTGCCCGTAAATCGAGGGTTCCGATAATCTCGGGAAGCGAGTCTTCACGATGAAGCGCGTATTTGAGACCGGCCTGGACATCCCCGAGACTGAACAGCGAGGACTCGTCAGTCGTTAAGAAACCGTTAAGACCACCGATCCGTTGACGCTCCTGGAATTGAATCGGGACATTCAGAAATCCTTCCAAGCCCGGAAGTAAACCGAGACGACCGATGACCGGCATCAAAAAGGTCCTAACGCGGGATTCAAATAAAGCCAGGGAATCCGTGCTGGGAACCTGCAGGAAGACCGCCTGTTCTTCCCGGGCATAATTAAGGCTCGCCTCGATTTGTCCATCCCCCGGTTCGAGCAACACTCCGGAGGCGCGCAGGAAAATCTGCTGTACCTGCTCGTCCTCTTGTTGTTTGGCCTGTTCGGCGCCAACTTTGGCCGGAGTGCTGGAGTTGGCGGGCGATGACTGGCCTTCACCGCCCTTGCCCTGCAACGAGGCCAGTATCGCTTCGTCGGTTTCCTGAACAGCGACTTCGGGGCGGCTTCGGGTCGAAATACCGATAAGTTCGTCGATTGTCAGGGCGACGCTTCCAAACCGTTCCGAACGCACTCGCAGGCTTCCTTGTTTGAATTGGATGTTCACCAGACCGTCGATGCGTTCGCCGGATTTCAGATTGACCGCCACAGCATGGTCGGTCTGCAAGACGCTGATCCGTTTTAGAGGAATCCTGAGGCCGGCCTGAAAATCGGTGTTGAGAATGCATTCCAAGCCGGTCAGGCTCTGCAGCTTCCCGCTGATGCGATCGCCGTTCGTGAGTTGGACCGTATCGGCGTCGCTTCGGCTATTCGAGAGGATCAGGAGGCATCCCGCCAAACCCGTGAGCGTTTGTCGTAATAGTTTTGCTTTCATCGAGGATCCAATTTGTAATTTTTGTTCGGATACGAGTCGGAATAAAGATGGTTTGTGGCGTCGCTTCCGTTTCGTGCAAGGGTGGCCGGATTATTCCGAACCCCTACCGGATGCTGCTCATGGAAAGCCCGGTGGAGAGCCATTTGCAGCCCGCAGTGTACCGTGCGGACAGGAATGCCTGCAAACCTGGAGGAAACGATCGCGGACCGGTTCACCGTCGAACCGCTTAAATCGCGAAGTACTGACTTTAAAAAAACCGATTGCCAAATAAAAAAAGCCCCCCGACAAAGGGGGGCTAATAATAGACTCTGTCAGTTTATATTAACGTGGCTGACCCAAACCGCTAAGAAGTCCAGACACAATGTTCAGCAGGCCACCAAGCAAATTCCAGATTATGTCATCTCTTCCATCCCCCTCCCCCTGGATCTGACTCATTTCCGTGTCGGCGAGAGCGGTCACTTCGCTTTGAGAAACCCCGGTCAGGATGCTGTCTTCAACGGCCATTGCAGGCGCCGACGCAAACAGACCCAAAACCAGAAAGAGCGCGATTACTTTCTTCATTTTAGATTTTCCTCTGTAGTTTATTAAAAGGATGGTTACGACGAGTAAGACGGAGCTGACTTTCCCAAACTCGTCGCGGTCCAATATAAAAGAAAAGTTTTCGGCCTGTCAACGTCTGGCACCGGCTATCGCAGATTTTCTTAAAGGGCTGGTCTTTCGTGAGAGGAATGAATTATTCCAATTTGCTGCGTGCGTTTCCGATGCCTGGAAGGCTGGGCTGGATTGGCCTTCGAGAGTCCAGGAATGGGCCGATTGCCATCGAATCCATCGCGTCGTTCCCGACCGGTCTGAATTTTCAGGCAGCCAGGGGAAGGGTGATTCTGAATTCCGCGCCCGGCGACTGGTTGATCACATCGACCTGGCCTCGCATCCGGCCGGCCAGTTGCTGGACCAGCGCGAGGCCGATTCCGGTTCCGACCGTCTCGCGGGTGAGTTCGTTTTCCGGCCGATAGAATAATCTGAATATTTTTTTCATCTGACCCGGCGCGATTCCGGGCCCGTAATCGCGGACCGAAAAACGGACCGTCTTTCCCGACAGTCGATGACAGCCGAGTTCGATCACTTTCCGGTCCGACTTGCGCGAGAATTTGATCGCGTTGTCGACCAGATTGATGATGATCTGGGTGAAGGCGTCGGGATCGGTGTTGACCTCGAGGTCAAGGGTATCTGGAGCGATCGAAAGCTCGAATTGAAACCCCGCTCCGCCGGTCTGCGTCAGGACTTTCCGCCGGACCTCGTCCATCAAGATCCGGACCGGGATCGCCTTGATCTCCATGCGCACTTCGCCGCGCCCCAGTTTCGCGAGTTGCAGTACATTATTGATCAGGCGCGTGAGCCGTTCGCTTTCACTCAGAATGTAGGCGTAATAGCTAAGCTTCTTTTCTTCGGGCGTCCAGCCTTCGCGCAGCATTTCGCTGTACATCCGGATCGAGGTCAGCGGGGTCTTCAGTTCGTGGCTGATCGCGGAGACGAAGTTGCGCTGCTGTCGGACCATCTTGATCTGAGCCACGCCCGCGCGGTACATCAGCACAAATCCACCGACCAAAACGCCGCTTAACACGATCGCGATCCAGAAGACGATTTTGGCACCCGGCCCCGGCGGAAGCCGGGTCACGCTGAACACGAGTTCGAAATCGTTCAAGGGTGGAGAGAGGCTGGTCTGATACAGCACGGAACCGCTGAATTCCTTTGTGCCGGGTGCGTAGTCGAGCGAGATTCCGCGTTTAAATGCGGAAAACACGGAGCCCTGATAGGCGATGATCAAATCGCTCATTTTCGAAAGTGACGATTCTTCGAACGCGGTATTGACCATCCCGTTCAGGAACAGCCCTTGATCGATCAGCATTCCCTGGATGTAGCGTTGCTGGTCGCGCCAGACTTTTCGGAACAGCACAAAGTGCCCGCTGTCGAGCAGACTGAATTCGAAAGGATCGATCTCGCTTTCGAAGGTGTGGATGCGCGGTTGATCCTGAAGAGCCGAAGCGGATTCCCGATCAGCCCTCTTGGACGGTGATGGTGGTTCCGCCACCGCGATACGTTCTTTACGGCCAACTCGTTTCGGTTCCGGAGCCTCTTTCTTCTTTTCTTGCTGTGATACCGGTGCGTTCGCCAAACCGGATTGATAGCTGTAATCGAGATTGAAATCGGCGATTTTCCCCTGCTTTTGGGTCTTTTGTCGATTCTCGCGAACCTCGTTCTGCCGGGTCGGACTGTTTAGCTGGTCGAAGGCCGACTGTGCGGAGACCGAGTCGGAACTTGCGATACTCTGGATTTCTTCCGCGCTCGATTCCATGCTGTACTCCGAACCGGATTTGTCCAGTTCGGTTTTGCCGGGCTGTGGCGAGAGCAAAGCCTGCCGGCCGGCCGCTGAATCGCGCAATCGTTCCGATTTTCCGTTGCCGACCAGTCTATTCTGGCTCAGGATCCCGCGGATCTGATTTTGCAACGCGAGCCGTTGCTGGAATTCTTCCTCGGGAACACGAAGGGCGGAAGGATTGCTCGACTGCTGAGGCAATAAGGGTGTACTGAAACTTCCTCGGCTGTCGACCTGGAAATAACCGATCGCGCCTGGAATCGAAGTCGAGACCGGAAAGTTCGAGAGCGGTGATCGTTGCAGGTAATTCAGGTCTCCTGCGCCCTCGACCACGAGGAATTGATAATCGGTGAAAGAACGCGACTCTTCCTGCGCAACCAGGCGGCGCAAGTTCGAGTCGATGCGCGCGGCGAGTTCTTCAGCGATCAGCCGGTGCTGATGAAAAGCCTGCCATTTCAGTTGGCTGTAAGCTTGTTGGACCAGGATTCCGGAAGGGATCGCGAGCGCCACAAAAAAAAGAATCAGCCATCGCCTGAGCCGTTTTCTAGTGAAACCGGTCAATAAATCCACTCCGATTTCAGCCCCTGATCAACCGATAGCCCGCGCCACGCACCGTGATCAGGTAACGCGGTTCGGCCGGGGCCGGTTCGATCTTGCGCCGCAATTTGGCGATATGAATATCGACCGTGCGCGTTTCGATATTCAGGTTTTTCGCGTAACCCCAGATTTTATGCAGCAGTTCTTCGCGCGGAACGGGGCGCTCGGAATTCTGATTCAGGTATTGAAGGATATCGATCTCGCGCCGCGTGAACGTGATTTCCCGTTTCCCGCGGCGGCCCGAAAGGTTCCGCGTGTCGATTTCAAGTTCATCGCTCAACACGATGAGAGCGTGGTCGGTTTGTCCGATCCCGGATCGCCTGAGCACAGCTTTGACCCGCAGTACCAGTTGGGTGACCGAAAAAGGTTTCGCGATGTAATCGTCCGCTCCGAGCGTGAGGCCCTGAATAATGTCTTCGTCGGCTGTTTTCGCGGTGAGCATGATGATCGGCTGGTGGCGGTCTTGCTCGCGAATCCGGTTGCAGACCTCGAAGCCGTCCATTCCGGGCAGCATGAGATCGAGCAGAATCAAATCGAAAGTCCCGCCCTGCGCCTTTCTGAGCCCGGCCGGCCCATCCTCCGCGCAGTCCACCTCAAAGCCGTGGAAAATGAAAACATCCTGAAGGCCGTTCCGGATCGGGCTTTCGTCTTCGATGACCAGGATTCTGGTTTTGCGTTGCGTATTCATTCTGATCCGGAAATCGAGGCAATGTTATTTGACGCGTGTTGTTAAAAGCCCTTGCGGCCCATTTCGGTCATTTCTCAGGAATTCTAATACTAGCCCCTAATCCGGCGAATTGCCTAATCCGGAATGTAAAATTCCGGTAAATTTTCGCCCGCAGGTCTTACCGAATCGTGTCTGTTTCGCACCGAGCTTCCTGCCTAAACTGAACTCCGTATTCGTACTTTAGAGGAGATTCCTAATATGACACTGATCGATAGAATCGCTCGCTTGTTCCGCGCCGACATCCATGACCTTTTGGATCGTATCGAGGAGCCCGCCGTGGTGCTCAGGCAAGCGGTGCGCGACATGGAAAAGGAATTGAGCCTGGACGAGCAATCGATCCGGCAACTGGTGCGCGATGACGAACGACTCGTGTCCCGACTCAAGGAAATCGAAAGCTCTCTTAATGATATCGAGGCTCAGCTCGATGTGTGTTTCCAATCCGGAAGGGAAGAGCTGGCCCGGCGATTGATCAAACGGCGTCTCGAGATGCAGAACCTGCATAAGCAAATGTGCGGGAAAAGAAGCCAGTTAGCGGATCGGCTCGCGATGCGCAAGGCTCGGTTTCAGGAAAACCAGGCGCGTTTGGAAGAAATCCGCCAGAAGGCCGAATGGCTCGCCGATGAGGCACCGGATGAGGACTTTAGCGAATCGAAAGGATACTCGTCAGACGTGATTCGAGACGAAGATGTGGAAGTCGCCTTTTTGAGCGAAAAACAGATCCGGAGCCGGTCATGAAGCGCTTGTCTTTTATCGAAGGCTTGTTGATCGCCCTGATTGCGAGCGTTTGCGGCGGTTCGCTGTTTTTCAGTCTGGCTCCGTGGTTCACCGTAGCCTGGTTGTTGAAGTTAATTGGAAGCCTGATCGCAGGCGGATACGTAGTTTATCTGTTGATCAGGGCGCCAAGGCCGACCGGGCGGATCACGGCATTAACCGTCTGGGTTTTACTCGCGACGGCGGGCTGGCTCCTGGTCCACTCGGTCCTTGTATTCATAGCACTGCATCTAATCGGAATCTGGTTGATCCGGTCGCTGTATTTCTATAACGGTCCGAGCGCGGCTCTGGTTGATCTGGTCTTATGCGGCTTGAGTCTGGCCGCGGCAGCCTGGGTTTCTACGCATACTGGCAGCGTGGCGCTCGGAATCTGGTGTCTGTTCCTGATCCAGGCACTGGTCTCGATGGTTCCCTCTGATTTCAAACAGACCAGTCAGGCCTGGACCGACAGCCGCATAGAATCCGATCGTTTCGAGCGGGCCTGTCGAAGTGCCGAATCGGCGCTGCGCAAACTTTCTTAACGCACTCATCAAGTTTGGAGAAGACAATGAAAATGAAGATACTCGCCGTTCTGGTGTTCGGGATTACGCTTCTGATCGTGACCCTGTATCCGGGCCTCCAGGGTTTAACCGCCGGAGCGCCGCCCGTTCCCTCGTCGCCTCAAGCCGGCGCGGCGAAGCACTCCAGGATCGAGGTGGTCTTCGTTTTGGATACAACCGGCAGCATGAGCGGGCTGATTCAGGCGGCCAAGGAAAAGATCTGGTCGATCGCGAGTTCGATGGCTTCCGCCGAGTCGCAGCCGGAAATCCGTATCGGGCTCGTCGCTTATCGTGACCGGGGCGATGATTATGTGACCCGCGTTGTGGATCTGTCCGAAGACCTCGACTCGATGTACGCGACCTTGATGGATTTTCAGGCCAATGGAGGCGGGGACGGTCCCGAAAGTGTGAATCAGGCGTTGTATGACACGATCCACAAAATATCCTGGAGTCAAGCCGGGAATGTTTACCGGGTTGTGTTTCTGGTCGGAGACGCGCCCCCGCACATGGATTATCCGGACGATGTAAAATTTCCTGACAGTCTCGCCGCGGCCGCCAAAAAAGGGATTATCGTGAATGCCATCCAGTGCGGGCAGAACCCGGATGCGGGCGAAGCCTGGCAACAGGTCGCGCAACTCGGTAACGGGAAATATCTACAGGTGGAGCAGGGCGGGAATGCCGTCGCGGTCAAAACCCCTTACGACGGAAAGCTGGCCGAATTGTCGGCGAGCCTCGATTCTACACGGCTTTATTACGGGAGCGCCGAAGAAAAGGCCCGTAAAGCCGGCAAGCTCAGGGCGACCGAAAAATTGCACGAAGCGGCTTCGGTCGAATCACAGGCTCGCAGGGCCGCGTTCAATGCCTCTAAAAGCGGCGAGGAGAACCTTGCCGGCAAGGGTGATCTTGTCGATGCCGTGAGCAGCGGACGCATGGACCTCGCGGATATCGAAAGGGATTCCCTTCCGGAACCCATGAAGCCGATGGCTCAGGAAGCACGAGAGGCTCTTGTTAAAGAGAAAGCGGAGCTGCGCGGCAAATTGAAAACGGAAATCCAGGACCTCGCCGCGAAGCGCTCCGAATTTCTAAAAAAACAGGTCGAGGAAAAAGGCGGCGCCAGGCAGAGTCTGGATCAACGGCTCTACGATGTGGTTCGTGAACAGGCGGCCGGGAAAGGCCTGATCTATTCCTCGGAAGCTCCCGCCTATTAGATAGTGGTACAGGGTCCGGAAGGGAGTCCGGACCTCTTGATCAGGGATCGGAGTATTTTCTCCCGTACTTGAAGCCTCCCGCTTTCAATCTTCGACCCGATGGGTTTTGAATATTTCCCGCTGCCGGTGCCAAAGATCCCGGTCAAAGGTCCCGTCGTCACGAAGACATTTGGCCGCGGATTGCGCCATGTACATCGCATGGTGGGTATTGTCGTGAGCGTAAAGACCTTGTCTGCCGAAAGTCAAAAGGCCGTCCAGACCGTCGAGCCAGCGATCGATCGTTTCGAAGGGCCGCTCATAGCCCACCCGGTAAAGCGGATAGGCATGCGGGATTCTTCTGGCTTCGACATGACTGATTGCGCAGGGTATCGGGAGTCCGGCCCTGTCCAGGCTTTCCTTGACCAGTTCTCCGAGTTCCCGGTCCGATCGAGCCCAGACTTCGTCCGACATCGAGCAGGGGAGTTCCGCGCACAGGACGGTGCGTCCTTCGGGCTTTTTGCTCGCCGAATAGTTTTTTGGTTCCGATAGTCGCGTAAAGGTGAACTCGGTTTCTGGAAAATAATGCGCGTCGAATTCGGTGAACTGGTCTTGTTCGAGTACCAGATAGATCAGGATCATCGCGCGAAATTCCAATGCGTCTACGGCTTGGAGCACATCGCGCGGCGCTGGCGGGTCTAATAAACGGCATAGAATCGTGACCGGAATCGTCGAAAAAATCCGATCGGCCGCAATATCCTTTTTTTGTCCGCCTTTCTCCACGGCGATCAGGAATCGGTCGCCGTCACGCCGGATTCTGGAAATAGTTGCATTCAGAATGACTTCGGCCCCATTCTTGACGGACGCTCCGTAAAGCGATTCGGAAATCTGCCCGAAGCCCTGTCGCGGGTAATAGAAAATCCCTTTGGTATTGGCAGCACCGGTCGCGGATTTGCTCGGAAAGAGCCTCAGGATCATCTTGCCGATCGAATTCGCCGATACCCGCTTCTCCGCCTGAGTCGGAGAGATCTCGCCCGGATTCAGGCCCCAGATTTTTTTGGCGTAGGGAAAATAAAATTCCCTGCAAATGGTTCGTCCAAGACCTTTTTCCAATAATGTCTCAAAGGTTTCCGTACCGTTCACGGCGGAGGACGGAATTAGCTTCTTGACCATGTCGATCGCGACTCCCGCGGCGAAGCGGGGATGGAGCCGTACCAGCAAATCGACGGGACGCAAAGGGAAATGAATCCAGCGTCCGAGAAGACGGATGCGGCCGTGCCGGGGTCGCTCCAAGAGATCGAGTCCCAACAGATTTTTGATGCGGTCGAGCACCGCTGGATCCGAAGCCGGGTGGAGTCTGTGACTACCGTAATCAACCCGAATGCCTGCGACATTGAAACTGGCGGCGTTTCCTCCGACATTGTTCTGCTTCTCCAGAACAGTCACTCTAAGATTTCGTTCCGTGAGTTCAAGCGCGGCCGCGAGTCCCGCGGGACCGGCGCCAAGGATCACAAGGTGCATCATTGTTCGTTTTCCATGAAGGGTGGGTTGACGAAGCAGCCGGAAACCGGCGTAGCGAGAGAGGCAATGAGCGACAGAATGGCGGATAGGGTTATCGGCATCGAGGCAACTGCAATATTCAAATGCCAAAACTCATAGAGGCGTATTCAAGGTCTGAGTGCTATTTTGGTCATCTGATCGGACAGTAAACCCACGGCCCATAATATCGCGGCACCCAGGAAACCGAAAAGCGCGGTTTCGGAGAAATTTCCGAGCCATAAGTCGAAACTGAACTTTCCCAAACCACCGAGAAAAAAAAACCCGCCGAGCGGCAGAAAAATTTTGAGCGGGTTGAAGTAGATGATCGTTCTGATGATCAGCAGTAGAAATTCGGCCGCATGATGGGCGCGTATCTTCGATTCGCCGATTCTAGCAAAATAATCGATCGGAGTGTACTTGACCAGGGCCCCGCTGCAGAGGGCCGCGAGCGTAATGGTCGTCGTAAACGAAAACCCCGGGGGTAACAAGTGCTTGAAACGCATGATCAGCGGCTTGCGCATGATCCTCAATCCGGAGTTCAGATCTGGTATATTCCGGCCGGCCAGGTAGCTTGCGAGTCTGCCCAGAAGCCATTTGGCCGGCTGCCGGATCGTGGGAATCGCTACGTTATTTCCGACCCGCGCCCCGACGACCATTTCGTAGCCATCCAGATCATTGACCAGGCCTGGAATTGCTTCGGCTGGATAGCTGCCGTCCGCGTCGGTGATCACGATGATGTCATAACGGGATTTATCGATTCCCGCCTTCAGCGCGGCCCCATAACCCTGGTTTTCGGGAAGTGAAACCAGCGTAACCTGTTCCTTTTTGGCTCGTTCCGCGGTGTCATCTTGCGAACCGTCGTCCACCACAATGATTTCGTATTCAATAGACGTTTGCACTAATGCCGAGCGGATGGTTCGGATACCAACCGCTATTCCGTTTTCTTCGTTGAACGCAGGGATAACGATACTGATCGCCTTGTAGTCGGTTTCCTGTAAGTCTTGATTCATGTTAGAAACATTCCTTTTGGATATTATTCGGATTAGTTACAAAGATAGCCCGTGAGTGCCCGGAAAGAAGCTAAGCGATCGAATCCTATGGATTGCGACGTGTTTTTATAAAGTATTGTTTGCCGTGATTTTCGAATCCAAGTCCCGGTTGAGTTCTTTCCGCTGGAGAATACGTCCCAAATACAACGAAACAGCGCCTGCGATCAAGCCCAATGCCAGCATAATGCTTTCCCATACCAGAGATTGCGCCACTGATAATGTCGGGTCTACATAAAAGACCGCAAGCAATGCTGCCATGGCGGCTTCTCTAACTCCGATACCCCCGAGGCTGACCGGAACCATAGCCGCAAGTTTTGCCAGGGGCCAGGCAACAAACCAGGCAGACAATGGAATCTGAATGCCCATCGCTTGACCGATCACGGCATTCAACAAGACAAAAACCCCTTGGATGAGTAACGACAGTGACTGTGCGAGAATAAGAGTTTTCTTTCTGGATAATATGGAACTGAGCGCTGTTTTGAGTGCCGTTACAGCTCCCGCAATCCGTTGCGGAAACCAATCGGCTCGAACATATTTCAGAAACGCCGGGGCTGACAACAACGTGGATACGATCAGAACGGTGATAAACCCCAACGCCCGTGTGCCCAGATTCGCCTTTATTACGGGTAACCAGAGTATTCCGACCGCTGCAAGCAATAACAGCGCGACCACATCATTGGCGCGGTCCGCGGCGGTTCCGGTGAAGGCCGATGCGAGCTGTTTTTTATTTTTTACGACCAGGCCCAATCGAACCACGTCCCCGCCCGATATGGAGGGCAGCCAGATGTTCGCGAACAGTCCTGCCGTATGAGCACGCATGCTTTCAAGCCACCTGACCGGTAATTCACTTGCGAGCAGTAAGATCCTCCATTTCCACACCGCGATTATCTGAAACAGAACGACGCAAACGATTGTCAGTCCCCAGAGGTTAATACCGGTACTTTTTGTCGCTGCCCAGAGTTGGTCGGTGGGTAACCAAAGAATCAGTGCCGTAAGAATAACGATTGTCAATATTGCGCGCAACGCAAATCCCAGCCAACCGCGCCGCGATTTTGGATTTTTCGAAGTTTCCTGCACGGTGGATTTAATAGTTTCCATGATTTTCCGCTGAGTTCCTGCTTTTCCAAACATAAATGGTTCCATCTCCGAGGCTGCCTGGAAACTCCTTTTTCAGATCGAAGTGCTTTTCAACATATTTCAGCAGGTCCGGGTGGATCGCTTTCATGTAGGTCGGGAATGAATATACGAGCCAGGTATGACCGGTGTTTTTCTGTTCGGTTTCGAGTTCGGATATCGTCGTAATCGAATGCCACGAAGGCGCATAAAGTTTCTCGTAGGGATAAGCCGTGATTCCCGCGGAAACGACCTTGTCATGAAAATCTCTGGAAGCTTCGACGTAGTCCCGCGCCCCTGAGAAATCCTGTTTCGGCAACCGGTAGTTTTTCGGCAAGGTGGACAGTGAGGCCACGATCACTAGCAGCGTGATCGCCGTTCCCGCCTGGCGGCCGGTTACCCGGAACCGGGATGCAAAACCAAAGTGATGTTCGAGAAAAGCACCAATTACAAATGCGCCATTAACGATGATCAATGCTGCGAAACCGATATTGACGAAGAAATATCTAGGCCAGATATGGAAATTGATGAGCACAAGTACAAGCAGTGCAATTGGAATATTCAGGACGATTAATACCGCAACCACCGGGATTCGACGAAGAAAGTCCAAATAGCCTGCAGTACAGAGGATTCCTCCGAAGACCAATGCGATCACCGAGTTATCGGAAAGATCCAAGCTTTTTATGATTTCCAGGGCTGTCCAGATCGGGTTGGTCCAATCGGCTACTTTGCTCGGGCCGGAATTTTGGACGGTACGGCTTGCGAATTCGTAGAATATCTGCGGGATCATGACCGCATAGACTTGCAGTACGATCAAAAGCCCGAATCCAAAACCAATCAAAGGCCAGAAATCCGCGGCCCCCGGGTACGGCGAAGCGACCGATCTCAAGGTCGGGTATCGTGCGCTGAACCGATGAATTGCGAGCAAGCCCAGATAAATGATGCCGTGGCCCATGAACGAGAATACCGCGGATAAATGAGTATACATCGCAAGCGCAAGAACCAGGGCATAGATCAGCCAGATTTTAGGTACGCGTTTCCGCAGTCCTTCGAGGAACAAGCCCGTGCCAAGGAGAGTCAAGAGCAGCATCCCTGTATAACCCCGGGCATTCTGCGAAAACCATATATGATGATAGGATACCGCGACGAGTCCAGTTGCCAGTAATGCAATAGCGGGATTCGCTATCTTCACTCCGAACCAGTAAAGCGCGGCTAAGCTTGCGACGCCCGCAATCACGGCCGGCAATCTCAAAGCCCAAGGGCTTTCCCCGAACAAATTTGTGCAAAATTTCGCGAATACGCTGAACAGGATATGATTGTTGGGCGAAGTATAGGTGACGATTAACTGGCGAAACGGTAACCGAACATATTCGATCAATGTCGCCACTTCGTCATACCAGAGATCCGAATCGAGCCGGATCAATCTGAGAATCAAACCCGTCAAGATCAATGCGGCCAGCCAACTCCAGGCAACCGGATCGGCTTTCGGCCCGGAAGCCAGCTTTGCCAGAGTTTGCGTAGCAACCTCCGCTCTGAACCGCTGATAAATGAGTCCGACGCCGGCGGTCGCAATTCCCAATCCGATCGTGGCGGCGCGAAATAAAAGAATCCCTTGGGTTACCGCTGAACGTTCGATGAGGCCTGTATCTGGAAATGCATCGGTCAACAGGGATGAAGGGAATATCAATCCCAAGATTACCCACGCGCAACCGAAAATGATCAAACACTGCCTCATCCGTCAATGCGAGCTATGAAGTAAAAAGAGGTACAGATAGTATAGATGAACAACTGTGACAGAGATTACCACTGTCGCGGTCTCGGC
>JBOICY010000150.1:0-4591 GCA_050740335.1 Methylococcales bacterium
CAATGAGGGTTCGGCCTTGATTTCAGCGAGTTTGCTTTGAATGGATTCGATGCCCGGTTCCCGCACGCCTTCGGCCATGTTTGGAAGCTCCGCGTCAAGCGGTTCGGCCCGGGCGGCGTTAAAGAGAAAAAGAATTAGAAGAGGAGGAATGACGATATATCGAATTGAATAAGGAACCATATTATTTTTTTAAGAATAATCCGGCGAAGTGCTAAAGTTGGAGCACTTTCCAGACTGACAATTCCGCGAGGAATTTTTGTTCCGACAAGAATTTTCGGTTCGGGAACCCGGCGGCCAAGCCGTTCAAACCAAAATTCTTCGGGAAAATAGATCGCTGCCCGACCTGGCCTTTCCCGGAATAGCAAAGCCCGGCGCGGATCGTTGCTTCAGCAATCCCGGACAGCCCCGGCGCTTGTTAGCCGGCCAAGCAATGAGCCCGGCCTTTCGAACTAACCGGACCGGTCCTGATGAGGGTCTTTGTGGGAGTCGCCGAAAGAGAGCCCCATCCAAAGCCCGAAAAATCCTGAAACGAGGAAAACACCCAACGCCATGAACAGGTTGTCGTATAACTGAATCATGAATTTCAGGTAACTGATGGCGCCCAGCGCCAGAACGAAAATTGCGTCAATTCGCATATGGATCACCCTGATGGACATCCCCCCTATAGCCTTTAGTGTAGTTGAAACGAATCGATCAAGCGAGGGGCACAAAGAAAAATTCGCCTGCTTCGTGGCCGGTGTGGCGGATCGGTCCATATTGCGGAGATTGGTCGAAGCCGACCCGTTTTGCGCCTTTTTTAACGGTTCCTGAAATTAGTCTGTACAGGGCCTGCCCTTCGAGTATGTCGGTGTTCCGGTTAAGCACATTGATAAAGGCCTTGGCAAAAATCGAGTGTCCCTCGGCTCCGCTATCGAGAACCGGTTTGATTCCTCCGGAGGTGAGCACCGTTCTTGATTTGGCAATGACCATGGTCTTCAGCCATTCGACTTTCTTTTGTGCGGACATCCCGGGGTCGAGGCGCGCGAGCGAGGTACGCGTCATCGCGCCAGAATAGCAGGAATCGGCCACGATCATGATATGCTGGATCGACATCGTATTAATGATATCGGTGATCGCCGAGGTCGAAATCCAATTCGCATTGTTGTCGGTTTCGGCATCGACCGGCAGCCACTGGCCGCGCTGGTTGACCTTGTCGATTTCTCCATGACCCGCGTAATAAATCAGAAGATTGGTTTCTTCAGTCAATTCTCCGCGCAGCTGGTTCAGCGCCGACAGGATATCGTAACGATTCGCGTTGGTGAGTACGGTGGTTTTGAATTGGTATTTCTTGCGCAAGATGGTATCGATTTCACGAACATCGTCGATCGGCGTATCGAGTGTCGGCAGATGGGCATATTTTTCGTTGCCGATCAGCAGCGCGTGATAGGAACCAAAATTAATGTTCGACGCGAGTTCGCGGAGATTTTCTTTACGCTCTTCGGGAGATGTGTCTTTGGATTTGGGAGCGGTTCCCGGAATCATGATGAAATCCAGGGTGGCCCGGCTTCCATTTTTATCGATCAGCGTGATATTGACCGGGGTCTCCTGTTTCGCCAGGCGGATCGTGGTCTTGAATAAACCGGAATTATCGAGGCTTTCCGGCGCCTGATCGTTGACCAGAAAGGAAAGAATGCCCGCGGAGGCCTCGGCTCGTCCGACAATTTCCCTGGCCGGCACGGCCGAACGCAGTTTGACCGCAAGCGCATTGCGCCCGCGGGTTTTGACGTCGGTCAACGCAGGATCCAGCAACACGATTTTCGGAGGTGTATCGGGCTTCGAAGCGGAAGCGACCTCGGCCGCCGTTTTTTTCTGCTCGATGGCCTGAATCTTTGCCTTGAGGGTCTCGAGTTCCTGATTCTTTTCATTCAACAAGCGGGTGGTTTGTGCCTGTTTTTCCGCGAGGTCGCGTTGCAGTTTTTTGACTTGGTCCGGATTCCCGGCGGTGGATTGCCTTTCAAGCTCGGATTGAGTCTTTTCCAGGCGCTGTTTGAGATTCCTGAGTTCGGCATCGGTCTGAGCCAGCCTTTTGTCCAGTTGTTCGCGTTCCTGAAGGTTCTGTTTCAAGGAGCGCTCATAGGATTCGGATCGTTGTTCCGCCTCGCTGAGCTTTGCCGTGAGCAGTTGTTTCTCCTGGTTATGTCGATGCTCCATTTCGGTTAGACGGGATCTTTGTTCAAGGACTTCGGACTGCTTGTTGTCGAGTTCCTGCTGATATTGACGGATTTCCTGTTCCAGATTCGAGCCGGCCGCTTTGTTTTGCGCCGATGCGAGTTTTTTATGCGCCGCATCCAGTTCATCAAGGGTTTTGTTGAGCTGTGCCCGCAGTTGGCCTTCCTCTTTGGCAAGTTTTGCCTCCAATGCCCGCCTTTCTTCCTCGTGGCGTTTGTTTTCCGCACGGACTGCCGCAGCTTTAAGGTCGGTGGCCGTGGCTTGGACGCTTTGGCTCTCCTCCAGTTGTTGTTCGTAGGCCTTGGCCTTCGATTCGGCCGTTTCGAGCTTGGTAGTCAGGGTACTGGCTTCCTGTTGGAATTTTTGCTCCAAAGCCTTAACCCGTGCGCGTTCCGCGAGCACCTCGGCCTGTGCTTTTTCGATCTGTTGTCGTTGTCCTTCCAGGCCGCGCTCGGATTGTGGACTTCCGGGCGGTTGCGATTCTAATGACTTGGCTTTACTGCGTGCTTTTTCGAGATCGTCAAGCGCCTGGTTGAGCCGGTTCCTTTCCTTGTTCAACTGCGATTCATATTGCGCGAGCTTTTTGCGCAGGGCTTCGGTTTCCGAGCGGCTGTTTTCGAAGTCCCGTTGCAGCGCCTCGATCTGTTTCCGCGCGGCCCCCATGCGTTCCTGGGTTTCAATTTCGACCGTCGATTCAAAGGTCAGATCGTCACCTGTGAGTCCGGACGCTTCCCGGTAATAGTTCAGCGCGGTCGCGACGTCCTGATTGACGCCCAAGCCTTTTTCGTACAGGTAGCCCAGATTGATCCTTGCTCTCGAAGAACCCTGTTCGGCGGCTTTTCGGTACCAGGCCGCGGCTTTCGCGTAATCCGGCGCGACTCCGAGGCCTTTTTCATAGATTTCCCCGACGTAAGCCTGAGCTTCGGGATCGCCCTGTTCGGCCTGAGGTAACCAGATTTTGAGTGCGGTTTCGTAGCTCGCCCGGTTATATGCTACGAATTCTCCGCCGCGTAATCCGCAATCAAACGCAGTCGTTTTGATCGCCTGGCGCGGAGCGGCAAATGTGAAACTCTGGCCAATTTGTCTGATCTGGCTGGGCAACAGGCAATCGACCACGAAAAAATCATCCGGGTTTCGGGAATTGATCGGAGCGGAATCTGTTGCGCTCGGTCCGGGATTCGACGCGCAGCCGGATCCAATCAGCAAAACCCCGGTAACGACGGCCGAATAGAAGGTTACGAGAATCCTTTGGCGGGCCGTTCCGCGGAAAGTGTTTTGAGTATTTAGCGAGAGTGATGTTCTATTCATTGTATCGGCTGCGTGCAGGTCAGTAGGGTGCGCCGAGCGCACCATTCGGCGCTTCAGGGGGTGCACTGCTCACCCTGCCGTGTTGCTTCGAAACACCGTTCGGTATTCGCTCTAATCAACCTTAGATATAAAAAGTTCCTTCAAGTTTCCTGCTGAATCGTTTCACAGATGAACCCGTTTTTCAATAAATCCCGAAGCCTCGTTCCGAAGCTGCTGGTTCAGGGTCGAGAGCGGGGATTGAACGGGTTCGGTATTGACCTTGCACTTCCAGTTCGGCCTGTAATTGTTTCAAGCCTGGATGATTCGGCTTGAAGGACAGGCATAATCCGGCCAACTCTGCGGCTCGCTCCATTTCCCCGGATTTCCATTCGGTACGGGCTTCCTGTTCGCAAACTCGCAGGGCCTCGGTCATCCCGGAGCGTGCTTCGGGTGACTCCGGGTCCAATTCGAGGATAGTCTGGTAGGCATCCAACGCGCTGCTACCGGAAGGCTCGACGATGCGCCCGATCGAAACATGACTTTCGGCGATTTTCAATATCCGGTCTATTTTTCGTTGCGTTTCGGGAGTTGGAGGCGGTCCTTTTCGTTCCGGCAGGAGGTCCGTTTCCCGCGGGGTTTCCGCCCCGGAGGGGCCGCTTATGGTCTTGGGACTTTGGTTCAGGAAGGTCATGGCCTGCCAGATGACCAGCGCAATCACCATCAGGAAGCCGGCCGCAGGGACCAGATAGCTTGATTTGTCCCGCCTTCCGGTCCGGTTCCCGTAGCCAGTTTTCAGAAAATGAACGATATCCGGCATGCGATCCTCGCGTTTGAATTCGAGCGTCGATTTGATCGCCTGCCACTGCTGCTTCGGCAAACCCTTGACCGGCGGCGGACTTAAACCGGCTTTTGCGGCCTTTAAGGCGGGCATTTTATTGAAGGGATGTTTCCCGGTTAGAATCTCGTAGGCCACGCAACCAAAGGAGTAGACATCATCGCGAATATCGGGCGGTTCCCAGCGCAGCATTTCGCAGGTTGCATAGGCGGGAGTCAGAGCCTCCGGTGAAAACTGGTCGAAAACCGTCATGTTCTGTTC
>JBOICY010000151.1:0-4391 GCA_050740335.1 Methylococcales bacterium
TGATCGAACAGGATGATCCGGTAGCGGCCGGGGTCGAAAAAACGCCGGTGGGTCGGCGTACACCCGGCGCCCGGACCGCCATGCAGAAATAGTACCGGAATACCACCAGGTTTCCCGGACTGTTCTATATAAAGCGTATGGATTTCATCGACCGTCAAATGTTCGGTTCCAAAAGGTTCGATGGCTGGATATAGCTGGCGCATGGGCGTATTATCTTCCGCTGTGCGGATTGGGTAGAATTTTATCAGCAATTCGATACAAGAATTGCCGAGACGATCAATACAGAGGAGGAAAAACGGTGAACATAAAAACAATCATTGGAATATTAGCCCTGACAGCCTCGGCTGGTCTGGCCACGGCGGGTCAGTGGGAAGCATTGCCGGATACGGCGCCGGTACCGGCCGATAATCCGAGCGCTCTGGCTAAAATCAAACTCGGGCAGATTTTGTTTCTGGATCCGCGGCTGTCGTCGACCGGGACCGTTTCCTGTAATTCGTGCCACAACGTGATGCTCGGTGGCGAAGATAACCGGCCGGTCGCGATGGGTGTGAACGGCCAGATCGGAGGACGCAGCGCTCCGACCGTCTGGAACGCGGCCTTCAATTCGGTCCAATTCTGGGACGGTCGTGCGGCGAGCCTGGAAGCTCAGGCAGCGGGTCCCGTGACAAACCCGATCGAAATGGGCATGAAAAGCTGGGATGACGTGGTCAAGCGTTTAAACGCCATTCCGGGATATGCGGGGCTTTTTGAGCAGGCATTCGGTTCGGGGTCTTCGATTTCAAGAGAAGATGCGGTCAAAGCGATTGCAGCTTATGAAAGGACTCTGATTACTCCGGACAGCGCTTACGATAAAACTGTCAAGGGAGACAAGAACGCGTTGACCGAGCAGCAGATCCGCGGCATGGAGAAATTTGCCGAAGTCGGTTGCGCCAACTGTCACAGCGGGCCGGCATTCAATGGTCCGGAAATGCCCGCCGGAACCGGCGTCTTCATGAAGTTTCCGGTCTACGAAAACAAGGTTTTTCAATCGCAATACCAGCTGACCAAGGATAAAGGCCGATTCGAGGTCACCGGCAAGGAAGAAGATAAAAATACCTGGAAAGTACCGACCTTGCGCAATGTGGCTTTGACCGCACCTTATTTCCATAACGGTAGTGTGAAAACTCTGAATCGCGCAGTTGAATTGATGGGTGTACTGCAACTCGATAAAAAACTTTCCGAAAGCGAAATCGAGGACATCGTCACATTCCTGAATGCATTGTCCGGTCCTTTCCCGAAACAGAGACTGCCGGAGTTGCCGGGTACTCCGGGCAGTACCTTTAATTAAATCCGGGCTTTCGAATCCGGGTTTCCGCTGGTGGTACGTTCGTGTACCACCAGGTTTTTCCTCTATTCAATTTTCATAGTAACTATTCAGCGAGATTCAATTTAGCTATTTTATTCACCACAGAGAGCACAGAGCACACAGAGAGCCAAAGATCACGAAGAGCCGGCTCATTCGGGACTAATCAGAAAGTCTGTAATGAGGTTGAAAAGCATAACTTTTCAACAAACTCCGTGATCTCTGTGATCTCTGTGATCTCTGTGATCTCTGTGGTGAATAGTGCGCAGGTTGGGTTGAGCGGTAGCGAAACCCAACGTTTGCGTTCCATTGCAGGCTGAGGCCTTGGGTTTCGTTCCTCAACTAAACCTACAACAAGCCGAAGACGAGCCATAATGAGAATTGCTGCCGGAAACCTATTCTTTTACACCCAAGGATCCAGATCGAATTCCAGTTTTCTGGAACTGCCACCTGGAAAAATTCTGGATGCCTGCTAATTTTATAAGTTTGACCCTACCGGGATTGCGAATGGTGCGATGTTTTGTCTCGCGAGGGATTTCCGAGATGCTCTTCGCCAATTGGCTGTTCGATGGTGATCGCCGCGGAGAAAATTCCGGGAAGGCTTCAAATTTAGGCCGAATCGATCATTTTAATCCATGACCAGCAATCCGATTTCTCGACATGAAGGGGTCGAAGACCCGCACCGGGAATTTTTTCCAGATGAACTCGAGGTTTGTTTTCAAGTTCCCGAATCCGGCGAACTGAACCTCGATTTTCAGAAACACGGCTCGTCAACTTTGGAGTATCTGAGGTATCGTGTTGTCAGGAATCCGTCAGATCTTCTGAGCCATATGCGCAGGATTCTATTGCAGGACAAATTGGACGATTCGGAAAATTTGTACGCTGCCCTGATCGACCTTTTCATTGCACTGGGTTTGAAGGGCGAATCGTTGCGTTCCAGATTGTTGAAGCAATACCGATCCAAGTTGAGTGATGCCCGGTATACGACACTATCGCAATCTCTAAAGCGCGACACGACGAGCGAGCGAAGCCTTTACAGTTGTGCCTCGGTTTTGACGAAAGGGATTACCGGAACCTGTTCCTTGATCCGTCCGGTTATCGACCCCGTTGCCGAAGATCATTTCCGGGATCCTCTGCAGGGCGCCCGGGATTATCTTGAATACAGTCAAATCGATGAGGCGCGCCAGGTCCTTGAACGAGCCGTTCTGGAACATCCTGAGCGCATCGATTTCCAGACAGAGTTGCTGCAAGTGTATCGAGCCGGACGCGATCTTGAAAATTTCAAAAAGGTCTATCATGAATTGATCAGTTCCGGAAACTCGTTGTCGGACGATTGGCTTGCGGTTTCTGAATTTCTTTCGGAGAACGCATAAATGGCGAAGGACGATCGGAGTGCTCCACTGCGTATCCGGGTCCGAGGGATGGATGACCGATCGCTTTCGACTTTTCAGTTGTTTTTGCAAGGCCCATGCAGGAATCAGGCCGTTCCTGTTCGCGAAGAATCCGCTGACGTCGCGTTGGTCGATCTGGACGGTGTCAATGCCTTCGAAGCTGTTGCGGGCGAACGGGAGCGATTTCCGGGTCGTCCGATTATGGTCAGTTCCTGGCGGCGCCCGGACCTTTCCGGAATGATATACGTCTCCAAACCGATCAATGCGTCCGGAATGATGGCTGCGATTGCAGAGGCCAAAGCAATGTTGTCGGGTACCGCTTCGCCGCCGGACAAGCAACCGGAAACGATTCGTAACGAAAAACCTGAAAAGTATCGCGAGGGCGACGCCGGTGTGCGCATGGCGGCCGTTTCCGAAAGAAAGCCCAAAATACACCTCGACTCGCGGCGATCGACTCATCAAACAGCGATGCTTCTTGACGAAAGGGCTTATTCGACCTATGTCGGCGTAGTCGCCGATATTAATATTAATGACCCGCACCAGGTCGCGAAAGCGCATTACGACAAGAGGAAATATTTACAGGCTTATGTGGAATCAGCGGTCAGGGTAGCCCGGTCTCGCAACCGGATTCTGCAACTCAATTGCGGTTGGCAGCCGATCACCATTTTCCCGCGTTCCAATGAAATCTGGATTGACGCGGATGACCGGCAGACTCGGGCGTTTTGCGTAGTTTTGATCCATTCGATATTGGATATTGATGTAGTCGGGGCGGATTCGTATCCAAGATCGATCATCTCGCCGGTCAGCCCGGATCGGATCAATGTCGATCGCGATCCCAAGAAATTTCAGTCTATCGACGCGTTTATCTGGAAAATTGCGCTTTGGACATCGAACGGACGGGTTCCCGATGGAATCCGATTGGATCAGCCGGTCCACCTCGACCGATGGCCGAATCTGAGCCGATTCGTGATCATCCCGCATGCGTTGCGCATCGCCGCGCTGTTGATCGAAAAACCCATGACTTTGCTCGAGGTTGCACGGACCCTCAATATCAGGCAGCAATACGTGTTTTCCTTTTTCAGCGCGGCGATGGCGCTCGGTTTGGCCGGTCAGTCACGCCGCCAGGAAGACCTGGTCAGTGCGGGTCCTTCGCGCGTTGAACAGCCACGCATGGGTCTCTTACAAAAAATATTGAATCGGTTAAGAGTCGGGTGATCGGGTAGAATTTATGGAACCAACGGTGAGTCAGTACAAAATTATTTTTACCGGACCGGTCGGCGCCGGTAAAACCACGGCAATCGCTTCGATCAGCGACGTACCTCCGGTCGGTACCGATGCGCGAGCCAGCGACATGACCCGCAATCGAAAATCGGCGACGACGGTCGCCATGGATTACGGGGTCATGAATCTGGACGGGGGAGAGGCTATCCACCTGTACGGCACCCCCGGCCAGGAACGCTTCGATTTCATGTGGGACATTCTGGTTAAGGGCGGCATCGGGCTGGTATTGCTGCTCGACAATACGCGATCCGATCCATTTACGGACCTGCGTTTTTTTCTCGGCGCCTTCAAAGAATTTATCGGCAAAACCAGGGTTGTGATCGGTGTGACTCAAATGGACTTGAGTCCATCGCCTGCGATTGAGGACTACCATACGC